>QHYJ01000179.1:0-7375 GCA_003223255.1 Acidobacteriota bacterium
CATGTGTGCTCCTTGGAGGCGGGATTTTAGCCCCAAGTACGGGGCGCGGCATTGAAAAGTTTCCCAGCCTGCGGAATTCGCCGTGCTTTGGGAGCGGACGGGCAAACAGGACGGAACCGAATTACTTCTTGTTTGCCGACCATCCGTCAGGCATCTCATTTGTTTATCCCTTGGGCGCCACCGCACCCGAAGAACTTGGCCGCACGGTACAATCAAGCAAGAATTTATCATGTCGGATCCCGATAATGTTTTCGGCATCGACGCCAGCACAACCGTGTATCCCGCGCTCCGCCTGGTGGACGCTTGGGGCATTCTGGGCGTGACCGATGACGCCTGGCTGGTACGTGATGCCAACGGACATCTCGTCCGCACGCAGTACCGGCGCCTGCAAGCGCATCTGCGCGCCCGCTGAAAGGCCAAGGCTGGTCGTTGGAACTTAAGAAAGGCTGGGAAGGTCCAAGGCGAGCGGCCGGGCGATTTTATGATCAAGGATCGATAGACCCTAGTGTGAATTGAATTCGGAGCAAGGGAGGAATAGCGAACACATGGCCAATTCATTCCCCATTGAGCAGCAAGATCCACCCCTACCTAACCGCGTCAGTGCAATTCGGGAGATGACGGCGGAGGACTCACGAGCAGCGACAGCCGGCATGTTGGCGATGGGGGCTGTGCTTTGATTTGGCTCTTAGCCGGGTCTCTATTTATGCTCGCGTCCTTGGTGCCGGGGAGAACTGCACCCCGGGTTTTCGCTTTGTTGGCGGGAATCGCGCTTGTGGGCTTCGGTATCCGCGAACTCAGAAGCCAATCGGTGCTGCTGGAAGTGACGGAGCGGGGCATCATGATATTCGCCAGCATGGGTGGTGCAGGCTTAAGCAATTCGCTTCGTAGGGATCTGTTCGTTCCTTGGGAACGAGTAAAATCCGTCGGCTATCCCACCGAGAACCAGATGCTCGCAGCAGGTCTTTCGTGGCCGAGTACGTCCGGTGGCTTCCCGAATCCTTGCATTGTTCTCAAGGCGCGAATGGACCCTCAATGGCCGCCGCCCGGAACATTACGAGACGACTTCTTGACGCGAAACGCGAGACCCGGCGAAATATACATTAGAGCGCGGGGGTGCTCGCCGAGCGAGGCTGATCTGTGGAATCGCATGAAAGCAATCGTGACCCAGTACGGTGTGAAAGTTGCAGCCGACGAGCGATGAAGCCGCCCGCAAACGCGACGACTGATACGCTAGCCGACCGGACCTTCGCCGTCCTGGCACGCCACAACGTGCCGGGAGTCGTCCGGTCGTGATGGCGATTTAGCGCACCTCAAGAAAACAAAGCTTCCCAGGAACGGAGTAGCTACAGTTCCTGCATCCATTACCAGATCGAACAGCCGATCTTGCCTGCTTCTCTGTGGTAAGTCAGACTAGCCAGCGGTGGTCCGCCAAGCCAAACAACATCCTGGGAGGAGAAACGTGACCAATTCATCGTTCGAAAGAGTCGCACGCCGACAGATTCGGTTGGAGCGCGAACTTTTCATCTGGCGCCTTCTCGTCATCATCGTTGCGGCAGGGGCGATGCTTGCTGCGGCTTCGCCGCAACCCGAAAAAGAAATTCGCCTAGCGAGCGCTGACGGCAAGAACACCGTCATCCTTTCCGCCGAGGGTCTCTTCATGATGAGCGGGGGCCGCCGTCTCGCCCAATTGACTTTTGAAACCGTCGGAGACGGCAGTCAGCAAGTTGCCCTCTTAAAGTTGAATGGCCAAGTGAATGTAGAATCCGGCATTATCTCGGTAGGTTCACCGCTAAAGCAGCGCGCAGCCGATCGTGCCGACGGCTTTTCCCTGATCCAAGGAGGCATCGTTCGGGGTGGTATCAGTCCCGGTTTGCTCACTCTTGCGGACGCTTCGGGCCGCACAAAAGCCGAGCTGATCGCAGACGAACAGGGTCTCGCAGCGCTTTCTCACGGCTACAGCATCGCCAGTGAAATCAAGATTTACGGGACTGAACCGAGCATTGCGGTTGCCGATGGCTGCGAGATGACATTTCCGGAGCTTAAGCATTCAAGATTTCGCCCTTCAATCTTGAAATGAATTGATATAGCCTCCGATGGTCCGCAAGATGACGTATGTGGACTCGGTATTGCGGCAGGGGTATGAACTTCTCGGTGTCGCCAGTTCGCGCTTCCTGCTTGCGAAAAATATATACAGGTACGAACGCTCGGGGTTCCCCGGGAGAGGATCTTGGCGCTCAGGGATGAAGGGATAACCTGGATGGGACAGCCGGCAAGTGGTTACTTGCTTGTCCGGCGGCGGAACAGACGGGGATCCCAGCTTACGGATGAAGGTGCAGAAGCCGACAGCAGGTGAAACTGCGAGTGGCCCTGGTTGATGAGAATGTTGCGTTCGCGACCATTGGCGGCTACTGAAGGTACAACGAGAACTGCGCTCCGCATTTCACTGTACCAGCGGCTTCCGAAGGCTTGACTCACTGCACAGTCGGGTGCATTCCATTTTCGCAAGTCCTTTGAAGTAATTTCTTCGATATCAACCTCAGCAGGTACGTGAATTTCGATGAACGCAAACCCTCGTGGAACGCGTCCAAGGTTGCTATGCACGAGAATTTCAAGGAGTACTGTGGCATAAGACTCAGCGGCATAAATCACGCGCTGACCCTTGGTATTCCAGCGTGCTCCCCCAATGGCAGCACCGGTTCCGTCGAAAAGAGGATACTTCGCGCGAGCAATGCGAAACGCCTGCAGCGGCCCCTTATACCGGGAGGCCATACTGGAGACGGTCTATCAGGGATTCCACCTGCCGGGCACCTAGTTCTGTCATTGCACAGTCGATGGGAGTTCGATTCCCCAATTCCGGATGGGGTTTCGTCAGCCACTCTCGTGCATCATTCTGATCGCCCCATGCTCCTTCTGTGGCGGCGATGACACGTGCCAGACGCTCAGTCCGTTCGCTCTCAGGAATGCGAAGCTTGCCGGTGCGTCGTTTGTACGTCGCCTCAGGCACGACGCGATAGAGGTACCTATTGGCTTCACGGGCTGCAACGAAGACTCTGCGCACAGTGATGCGGAGAGCAATTTTGGGCAGTCCTTCACCTACAATTTCCTCTAATTCTTCAATGGAGGAAACAACTCTTCCAAGGACGGACTTTCCACCCATAACCTCCGCGATGCGCTTTGCCTCGATCATGATTCCTCCAGCTAGGTATCATTATATCCCAAGAGGGCATTCAATTGATACCGAGATGATCTTGGGAAAACTCGGGTCAAATCAACGGCACGTGTATCTCATACACATTAAGGGTCTTACTGTACGCCGATGGGCACATGCTGGCTGTTTCCCGTTGACGTTTCACGAAGGTCTCAATGATTTTATCCACAACTGTCTGACACCACGCCAACTCCTCCTGGCTGATGTCGCACAATTGGCCTTTTCCTTGTCCCGGGTGACGAGAAGTCCGGATCGTTTCATCGTTCATAATTCCGATTATTCTTTTCAGGCTGTTCCTGCTTACACCCAAGTCCCCGCCCTGGCCTGCCTCCCGCCTTGCAAGCTCGATGATGTTGTAGAGGGGCGCAAGTTTTCTCTCGGGGTCGTCGTAAAATTCGACCTTCCACTCAAGGATCTTCTTAAGGCTGTCTGACCGAGTAATCTGCGCAGACATATCTATAACGGCTGCGAAATCTTCCTCAAAGAACTGCTCCACGATCATTCCGTCCAGCTTCACGTAGCTGATACTCGCGGCCACTTCGTCAACCATAGCGAGTTGTCCATCGCTCGGACTTTCGCGTTGATATTGAGTGTGGTCGAACTCCAGAATTGTCCTCTGTTTTCGCAGTGAACCGAAAGCAAGAAGAACGCTTCGCGCGATCTTCTGAGTTTTTGCGTGAAGCTCGCCTTCCGGTGTCTCGGTGAACCCCGTTTTGAGGACAATGGTTTCAGCCGAGACGTCTACACTGAATCCGTCCCGTTCAAAGCGCCGCGGTCTTTGTATGCGAAACGCCGGTAGGATCTCCAATGGAACTCGTACTTGGTCACGAAGTGTCCTCCTTCTGCTTCCCACCCGTCACAGCTCAATTATGCACCCCTACTCTCGGCGCCTTGGGCGTCAAGCCGACCTAACCGTTAGCTTCAGTGCTTTCTGATCCCTACCTGCTTATGGGTAAGCCATTGAAACAGCTGGGCTCGTGGGTTTGTACCCCACGTCCCAATTTCACATCTTTTTTTTATAATGTAGCGACTTATTGGTTTTGCGGGGCGACACGCGGCGACAATCGCCAGCTTGCGTAGGGCCAAGTCGTTTTGAATGAATAAATGGTGTTCAGCGCAAGTTGTTGAAACATTGAGAATTCAGTGGGTATAGGGTTCGATCCCCACCGCCCCTACCAACCTAACCGACTGACAAGACATATATTTGTTCGGGTGCATTTTTCCGTGTACCTCTGGTGTACCCTTCCCATCAGCCGCTTTGCGACACGGCCTTCGACGAGCACCAGCAGGTGAGGATTGGACGTGAAGAAAGACACCAAGAAGAGGTTTCAGGTCAATGAACTGGAGGCTGATTGGGGAGGCTTTCTCGTGGACGCCGATGCTGTGGCGTCACTGCGGTTTTTCGACCGCGCTATAAAAGCGGCGGCGCAGAATGACCCGGGTATCGTGAGGGAAGCATGGGATCAGCGCCGAACCATCGTCACCTCAAACGGCCGAGATTTTATGCGGTATATACAGGAATTCCAAAACCCTCCCAACAACCCGGCCTGCCGCGATCTCTGGGGATTGCTGGTCATTCCGAACGCGCAGCTTGCGCGGGAAAAAGGATTGCAGACAATTCGGCGCGGCTTGCACGTGTTGCAGCGAGAGCCGCTGCGTTGGCCTGGAGCGGCGCTGCTGAATCTCTATGTCCGTCTGACCGCTGACGGTCGGGCCGGGATTCACCGTTTCAAGCGCTGTCCCTTTTCCGAACATCCGGAGCGCGGCATACACATAAACGAGCCCTGGAACACGTGGTAGCGCTCATTGCCGCTCGTGGGCAGCCCATCCTCGTGAGTCCTTAGCCCGAGTTTCCGGTGCGCCGTGAAAAGGCGCCGGTCCACAGCGGGTGTACACCCGCCCGGGAACTGGTTCACTCCACCCGGTAGCAATCAGAGCAGCAGGGGAGGCAACGAGACTGCTGAAGCCTCTGGTGCAGAGGGTCGCTAAGGCGACTTGGCGCATGCAGGCCGTAACGTAGGTAAACGCTGAGCAGGCCCCGAAACGGGTGATGCAGGAGCCGACCCGCCCGGAATCGAGGGAAGGCCGCAGTGGATGAAATCGTATGAGCGAACAAGTTTCATCCAACCTGCCGGGGTATTGGCGACGGCATGTAGGCAAAGGGGACCAGGCGTAACACGAGAAGTCCCAGCGGGGATCGCAGTGTGGATCAACTGGCAACTCGCGAGAGACAGGCCGGGCCGTGTAGTTCGGGAACGATTGCCGTTTTATCCCGGTCGAACCGTACTGTCAGAGAAGTCAGAGATGTTGGACACTTTCCGACTCCGTCAGCCGTCCCGGGCATGAATTTTGCCTCACATAAGTGGTAAATCGCAGGCAGCGGACCTAGCAGACGGCTGTATTGATGGAAAAATAGGCTGCTCATCACCGTCGCCTGCCCAGAACCAATCGCCCAGAAGCCCAGGCGATCACGGCGGCGGATTTTCCCAATTTCAGACATCGTGAAAATGCAAGGATGCCCATCCCTCTCGAATCCGCACACGAGAAACTCGCAGCCTGTCGAAGTTGCATTTACCCTATTCAGGATCGGCGTAAACTGTTTTTCTGCGAGTTGCTTCAATCCGTTTCTTCGGAACTGTGCAAGGGTCATATCAAGCGGGGCTAGAACGCTGTTCTCGATTTCGTCTTTAAGATATCGCTTATAAACCGAGACGAAAGTACTCATCACATCCTCAACCCTGAGAGCCGGCTTCTCCCGAAGAATCGCCCGAACGCCATCCAAAATATAATCCGCCGATGAGATATCACCATCAGTCGCAAACATGGCGTGCCAATGAGCATGAATCGGCTCTATCTTTCGAATTACGTTGTCAGCGGTGTGGTCCCCAGTTGTTACCATGTGATCGCTCGCGGTGACGATTTCTTCCGTTTTCCCATCCGTCCAATTTGAAATTGCGGCAATACAGATAGTCACCGCACACCTCCCGCCGATGGGAAAGGTACACATTGCATCAGACGCGATCCTACCCTCACTAATACACTCACTTAGAGTTCCTACCCTTACTCGTCTCGTTGCGCCAACGCGCGGCAGGCCCCTTGCCACGGCAAGTTACCTCGCCCGAACCTCTCAAATCGACCAAGAGCTTCCGAATCCATTCGCGGCCAACACCGGGACACGCACGCTCTATATCCGCTAAGCGAAATTCACCAAGTTGAGCGCGAATGGCTCCCAAGACCATTTCCGCTTTCGCCCCTTTCGGCGAGCCTAGTTGACCAACACGTTCCTCAAATTCTCCGTACGCACTCTTGAGAATAAAGAGGACGTAATTGATGTACGGCCAGGGATCGTGAGTCCCCTGATGCCATCGCTGGGAACTCTGCTCGAGCGTTTCATAGTACCGATCCTTGTTCTCCTCAATTACACGCTCCAAACTGACATACCGTCCGACTTCGAAACCCAGGTGATAGCACTGCAAAAGGAGTAGCAATCTTGAGACGCGACCGTTTCCGTCCCTGAACGGGTGGACACAAAGGAAATCTAAATTCATGCCTGCCAAAAGAATCAAAGGGTGGATTCGGTGCTGTTCAAGGCAGTCCTTCCACAGCGAAAACAATTCATGCATCTGAGTTGGAGTTTCACTCGCTGGAACAGATTGGAAGCGGACTCTTTGCCTTCCATCGGGCGACTTCTCAATGATATCGGAGTCTTTTTCCTTATATTGCCCCGCGTCCCCAACTCCGCCACGAGTCAATCTGTGAAGTTCTCGAATCGTGTCCTCAGATACGGATAGTTGTTTGCCCTGTTCGTGAATCCGTTTCAGTGCATCTCGATAGCCGCGAATCTCCTCTTCAGCTCTGTCCCGCAGTTGCTTGTGGCCGAATACAATTGTTCCAACGCGTGTCTGATCTGCAACCACTCCCTCAATCCGGTTTGACGAAATCGCGCTTTCAATCAAAGCGTGCTCTCGCAGGGCTTTGAGTGCCTGAGGAGATTGGTTTGTAAAGAGCTCTTGTTTTCCTCGCGCCTCTCCCAAGTCAGCCAAATACCATGACGTGTTCGTCGGAATCGCCTCGATTTCGCTTACAAATTGTCGCAGCGTCCTCACGAATTCTTCCTTTCAGGGATATCCTTAGCTCGTCAAAAATGCGTGGTCAGTTTCACTCTAC
>QHYJ01000179.1:7527-8949 GCA_003223255.1 Acidobacteriota bacterium
CTTCATTCGCTATGTCGGCAAACAGGCCGATGGCCGCACCGTGCTCTCCACTTCCATCTCCGATGTCGAGGTGGAACAGGTCAAACTCTACGGCCCGCTTTTGGTGCTTCACCATCTGGCCGGTGAAATCCAATTGGCCGAGCTCCTCGGCGCCTATAGCCAGGAAATCCTCTCTCTGGTGTATGCCCACTGCCTGGACTACCGCAGCCTCAACTACATGCCCAGCTGGTTTGCGCGGACGGATCTTAACTTCCTCCTGAACCTGGATGGTGTAACCGAGAAGCGCCTGGTAGGGGCCTTAGATTGTTTGGAAGCCTTGGACGCCGAGACTTGGCAGCGGCAACTCTTTGAGAGCGTTTGCCGACAATATCGCCTGCGGCCTTCGGGGGTAATCTATGATGTGACCAATACCTATCTCTACGGCCGCCACTGTCCCTTGGCCAAACCCGGCAAGGACAAGGAAGAGGTCAAAGGTCGACCGTTGCTGCAGATCGGCTTGGGGGTGACCCAGGAGGAAGGCTTTCCCCTGTTCCACAAGGTCTTTGACGGCAATGTACATGACGCGCGTACTTTGCAGGATCTGATCACCTTGTTCGGCAGCTACCATCTCGGACGCGGTCTCTTCATCTACGACCGCGGGATCGTTTCTGGTCGCAACCTAAAGGATATCAAGCGCTTGCACTGGGATACCCTGTGCGGCGTACCTCTCAACCCGGCCCTCAAGAAATTCTGGCGCCCGTGGGCCAATCCCCAACAGTTGATGCAATTGCCTAACCGCCAGCAGGTCGGTCACACGGTCTTTTACACCTCTCGGCGGCCTTATCAATTCGATAGCGTGCGCGGCCATCTGGTGCTCTGCTTTAACGAACGCCTGAGACGCGATGTCCGCGAGTCGCGCCGCGATGAGATTCTCTACGCGCAAAAACTTCTGGCTGAAAACAAATCCATCAAGTCGGGACTGCAGCGGTTCTTTGACGCCCGAGGCCATCTGCTACCGGCCCAACTGGCCCAGGTCGAGGAGTTCGATGGTTACTCCTGCATCTTCTGCACTCGCTCGCTGCCCCAAGACAAAATGCTTTCTCTGTATTTCAACAAAGACATCGTTGAAAAGGCTTTCCGCAGTCTGAAAGGCATCACCCAATTGCGTCCCGTCCGCCATTGGCTGGCGGAGCGGGTTCACGCGCACATCTTCATCTGCTACCTGGCCTATCTGCTCCTGTCCTTGCTGCAGTATCGCCTGCGCAACACGGAGTTCACCGCCCAGAGTGCCTTGCTGGAGTTGGCCACCATGTACAAAGTTTATCTCCGCGACTCCCAGCACCGGTTCAAGCTTTCTCGCGTGGTGGCCCTGACCAAAAAACAGGAAACCATCCTCAAGACCATCGACCGCTCGCTTTTGAAGGTACAAAACTGATGTAGTGA
>QHYJ01000037.1 GCA_003223255.1 Acidobacteriota bacterium
AGTGGTGGGGCATGGAGGGAAGCAGCCCGTCAGCCCTTCGGGGCCGTAGGCCGGAGAGCCAGGTTTCCTTGCAAGCCCGGCGAATCGCCGCAAGATTCCCAAAAAGTCCTCGTCCTTCTGTTCGACAAAGGATTCTTTGTGACCTTTGTTCGGTCACCTAGTTTTTGGAAAGCCCCTTCGACAATCGGAATTGCACCGTGACGTCTTCCTCGGTCTCCATGGCTTGTCCACCGAGAATTGTTTGCGAATAACGCCACTGGCGAACCGCACTCATTGCCGCCGGTACGAGTTGGGGAGGACCGTTCACAGGGGTCACGCTCTCCACCGCTCCTTCACGATTGAAAATGGCATGCACTTTGACTGTACCTTCTACGCCTCGTTGTTTGGCTTCCTCCGGATAAAGCGGATCGACGCGCATGACCAGATGACCCATCTGCAGGCTTTTTCCTTGCTTCGATTTTTTTGGATTTTCCGTCTTGGGCATTCGAATCGAAGGATAAGGATCGAAACTCACCGTCACCTGTGGCGTTAGCGCCGCTGGAGCCACCGGAGCTTCCGATTGTTTTGCCGCCACCAGTAGTTTTTCCTTTTCCGTCTCTATCTTCGGCGCAGCTTCCGGGCGAATCGGAGGTGGGCTTGCAGCCGATAGTGCCACGTTCAAATCTTTGCTCAGCGTTGCGCTTTGGGTTGGCAGAACCTCAGCACTCAACACGGGCTTATTTTCTACTGGCTTGTTCTCTGGAAGCCGCGCGGGGACAGGCACAACGCGCTGTGGTGTCTTTGGTTTTTGCGCGCGACGGGGTGGAGTTTCGTTCCGCTCCTTTCGAGCCGGCTCGTGCGGTGGCCGAGTCGTTTTCCGCTCCTTGCGATCCGGCTCGTGCGGAGCCGAATTTAGCGCTGGGATATCTGTCACCCTCTTTTCATCCATGCCTTTGTCATTGTCGATGTTTTCTTTCGCGCCCGAGTCAGCGGTCGAGCCCGTATTTGGATCGGAAGATTTTGTGGCGTCATTTTGTGGATTTACGTTTTCCATTGGCTGCACGGGAGGATTTGCAGTTGGGTTTCCGACCGCAACCTGCGTTTCTGGCTTCGGCTCACTGGAGATCGCGGGAGCTGGCCCATTCTGCGCGACAACCCCACTCGCTTCATGCACCGTATTATGTTGCAGAAAGCTCCATCCCGCTACGCACAGCGTTACGAGCGCAGCGGCGGCCAATGCATTTCTGGCAACATGGCCACTCCTCTTGATGGCACGCTCGGGGAGAGGACCCGGTTTGATTTTCGCAACGCGCTTTCTTATCGAAGCTCTCGCCAGGGCCCCCTTAATGCCCGACGCCAACAAGGCGGGTCGAGGTGAGACGGGGACATTTATGCGCTCTTCAAAAGATGCTGTGGGCTTGGGGAATTCAGAATCCGGGCTCTGCGGCCTGAAAACACTTGGCGTCTGCGTTTTTTGATTTTGGTCTGATGGAACCTCTACGTGTCTTCGCAAATCGGCGGCAGGCTCTCCCAGGGCAACCCACTCCCGAATCCTGGCGCGCACATCCTCCGGAACGTTAACGAATTCGATTCCCGCTTCTTTTCCGGAATCGCTCATCCACGCAAGCTGTCCGCTCGTTTCGATCGAGTCTTCAGAGTCCGGAAATCGGACGCGCATCCTGGCAAACTGCTGATCCCCCAAGGCTCCCGCTGCCGTAAGCGCCAAACCGCCTTCGCTCAGGTTGAAAACGAGGCCGCCATTGTCCTCGCCCAAGGCCGCGTAAGTGAACAGCAGGATTGACCGCCGCGCATGCACACGCCGCTCAAGAATCGACGAAGGTTGCCCTGTCTGGCGCGCTTCGTCTTTGGTAGCTTGTGTTGGCGGATTGTCCGGCGCCGCATGGGCTTCGACTTTCGGTTCTTCGGTGAAAGCTGCACTCTCAAAGGCGGACGCTACGGCCTTTGCGCCGTCGGCGAAGGTCATGCTTTCTAGGTTCTGCGAAGGTGCTGCCTGAAACTCGCTGTCAGCGTTGGGAAAATCGCTGGCGGTGTCATCTCCGTCCACCCTGGAGCTGGCAACGTCAGAAAACGAGAATTTCGGCCCACGCGAACCACGTCCGTTTGCAGCGTCGGAAGTGGGCAATCGCATCTTGGGGAGTCCGCGAGAATAAGGTTGGGATGCGGTGTTGGGAACTTGGCTGGAAATCCAATTCCTGATTTCCTCCCGCGTGTTTGCATCAAGGTCGACAAATCGCACGCCCGCTTTTTTTCCTGAATTGCTTTTCCAGGCGATCTGTCCGTTTACCTCGACTCCCGCCGGGCATCCCGGGAGTTGGATTCGCATTTTTAGCCGCTCGCCGCCCTGCTGGCTTTCGGCGAGATCGCCCGCCGCCGTCAAAGCCAATCCATGTTCACTGATCCAGGTTGCGATGCCCCCGTTTCCTTGGCCCAAGTCGACATAAACCAAGGAGGAGATGCGAACACGCTGGCTAGCGCGTCGTTCCGCACCGGCCACCTTACTCTCCGGACCTGGCCGTTTGTCTTGCATGCCTCGTCGTTGTCGGAGGAGGGCGCTGGCAACAATCCTCAGTACGGATGAATTATGTACGCGCCTTTCCGCAATCTTCAATCAGGCAAATACTTGAAAACATTGGAAGTACGGTCCGCGGATGGAGCTAAATGGCTGCGCTCCCTGCTCCCCATTTTGCACTTCAAATGGCCATCGCAAAAACCGGCAAACTTCAGCTAAGTATTAGGGTCTTCAGTAATTTACAGGAGGCAAGACCCACTGGACAAACCCTACTCCTCAGGGGTGAGGCGCACCTCATCAATCCACGCGCTGCCGGCGATCTTGTTCTCGAACTTGCTGCTGGCCGGCCGCGCAACTCGAATCAGCAGCAAACGGGTATCTGCGGGCGTTTTTAACTCCAACCGCTGCTCCGTCCACCCGGTCGTGCCGACCTTATTCTCCGTCGTTGCGAATTCTTTTGCGGCGTCATACGCGTCGAAAACCTGGAATCGCGGGCCGCTGTCGGTAGTAATCCCTTCGGTGCGCATATAAGCTGAGAACCGGTACCGCGTTCCCGGCCGCACGAGCACGTACTGAAACAAGTGCCCATAGTCGACGTTTCGCGCCCCATCGAACTCGATGCGCACGCATCGTTTTCTATCAAACGCCTCGACGGAATCTACGCTGACTTTCACACCTTCCACGGGCACGACGCGCCAGTCCAGCCCTCCGTTCAGAATGTCAGACTCAAAACTTCCATTCGCCACGAGATTGCCGGAGGCCGTCAGCGAGCCAAGCTTTTCGGGGAATCGTTCTCCGAGCGCAGACCACGCTTTGGCCAGTTGCTCCGTCTTCTTCTTCTGGACCAGCATGTCGAGGTAGAAGAACGACTCGGGCAGCTCAAACGGCAGTTTCAACCTAAGTAGCCGCTCCCAAACCTGCCCAGCCGCCGACAGGTCTCCCTCTTTGGCTTCATAATTCAAGTAGTCAAAAAGAATGGGCGCCTCGGGCGGCACCATCTGCTCCAAGACGGTTTTCTTATCCTGCGTGGCGCGTTCCGCTAAAGCAAAAGCATCTTCCCGCGATACTCCGCCTCCAACGAGAACCTTCCGCAGAGCCCGTAAGCTTTCTGCCGCTTTGCCCGTGCGAACGTAGAAATTGGCGAGCTTCCATTGAATCTCCGGGGAATTCGGAAAGAGCTCTCTCGCACGTTCGAAAGCATGCATGGCGCCTTCACGGTTTCCGGCCCAGTCGTATGCTGCTCCAAGGTCCGCCCAGAATTGCGCATTTTGAGGACTAAGGCTCGTCGCGCGTTCGTATAGCGTTACTTGCTCGTTGGGGTCTTCGCTGTCGGCATAGAAATGCCTCAGTGTGGCCAGCGCGTCGTAGTATTGCGCGTTTTGCGGATCCCAGAAAATCGCCGCTTGCATCGCCTCGGGTGTCTTCTTCTGAAAGTACCAAGCGCCTATCCCTCTTCTCGCCACGAAATAGATGCACGTGAACACGCCTGCCAGGAGACACGAGCGGGCAGCAATACTTCGCCAAGATCGACTCCTGTCAGTTAGTTTTGTGTGCATTTTTCCCTAGAGCAAAAACACGATGCCTGGAGGCGCACCATCATCTTTCAACTAAGGCGCGCCAACCCCGGTAAGAATACGCCAACGCGCTGGCCGAACGTATGGCTAGTGCAGCATTCTGAGCACAAAAGCGACACGCGCTGGAGGGAGGCAATCAGGAAGAAGCGACTCTGTCTGGTGGTAAGGACCAAACCTTGGGAGACCGAGGGCGGCTTGAGGATGGTGGGCACTGTCCGATTCGAACGGACGACCTTTCGGGTGTAAACCGAACGCTCTAACCGCTGAGCTAAGCGCCCATGAAACTCATCGTACCGAAAGCATCGCGAGGGGTCAACGCGCAGCCCATCGCCCTGCCCATCACCCTGTTTCGCAAGCTCTGGGATTTTCTGTTCGCCCTCAGTTCGCCCTCTTCGCCCTCGCGTTTTGTTGCACTTTCTGGGCGCAGCCAGTAAACTGATTTGCTTACATTTACCCCAAGGAAATGCACGGAGATGCTGCTCGTTCGGGATTTTGTGGCCCACATGGCCAGTGAAGTGGTGAAACGGCTGGTGGAGGGCGGCCAGATTGAGGTCAAGGCGCGGGACGTGGTGACCACGCGCGTCCGCCAGCGCATGCTGGAGGAGCTGACCGTCGAAGACCGGTTGAACGAGGAAGTGCGCCAGATTCTGGTCGAGCGCCAGGATGAGATGCGCAGCGGCGGTGTCTCCTATCAGGAGATGTACAAAAAGGTGAAGCAGCATCTGGCGCGGGACCGTAAGCTGGTTCTGCGTTAAGGCGCGAAATTCGAAAATCGAAATTGGAGACTCGAATCTGCGTTTGTAAGTGAGTCAGACCACAACCGCTGGACCTCCGAATTCGGGCTACGCGTTTCGATTTTCCATTTCGCCGAGGCGATAGAGGTTTCACCGCAAAAGTCAGCGAAGAGGGTTGGCGGGGAAGGGAATCCATACACGCATGATGCGACTCAGCCGCGAAAAAATCGTTAGACTCTCGCACCAGATCACCGACGTGCTGGTGTCCAGTGACGAGGTGGATTTCATCGACGACCGCGACACCATTCGCCAGCAGACCGTGCAGATCCTGACGGCCATGCTCAAGGACGAAGAGAAAATCGAGCTGGAAGTTCGCAAGCGCATCACCTCGCAGAAAAAAGAAATCCTGGAAGGCAGCGAAGAATGGGATGTGCTGCATAAAAAGTATTACCAGGAAGAACTGCGCCGCGTGGGTATAGGCACCGCCCTCGACGATCGCCACCGCTCGTGAAGCAGTCTTCTGACATCGGTCTTTCAGTTGTGAATAAGAAGCGTCCGGTAATTCGGAACGTTTTGAGCCGTACGCAGCGTTGTCTCTTCCTGCTCCGCAGAGTTTCCGGGTGGATCACGCTGGACTTGTGGGGTCGCAAAGCCGGCAGAAAGGCGCAAGGTCACCCCAGTGCGCTTGCGGGCGCCACCGGATCTGCGCTCGCACCGTGACGAAGCAAGAAACCGGTCTGATCTGAGGGCGACGGCCCTGGTACCACGTTTTGGTTTCACCTGAGCAAGAATGCAGGTATTTACCGGATTGAGTGGCGGCCCAGACGGTGCAAAGTAGCCTCAACAAACGCAATGCTGTGGCTAGTAACAGGGGTGAGTTCCTTAGGAAATTCCACATCCTCGGTCACACCCCGGGAGCCCCAAGGAGTTCACCCCTCCCGCCCCTGCTGCTTCCAGTGGAGTTCCAGGTTTCAGGTCGCAGGCTGCCTACTCCTGCTTGTTGTAAGTGTTGCATCTAATAGAGTTACGGTCACCGTTATACCAGTGTCGATTCTAAGACACTTAGCCGCTCAGCCATAAGTCTCTTCGGATGGCAGGGGGCCTCAGATTCAATAGTTGTCACTTCGGCTGGGCCTGCTTTTTTCTCTCCTGCTCCTTCTGAGCTTCCGCGCGCCGGGCAAGCGCTTTCTTGCGAACTTCTATTTGCTGCTCGGGAGTCAGCACCTTGTAAGCCTGACCTCGCTCCATGCGTTGGTATCCTTCGAGCATCGCTGCTTTTTGATCTGGGTTTAGCTTCTCGTCTTTTACCACGACATCCGCACGTGCCTGGAAATCCCGATGGATCTGATTGATCTTTGCCTTTTGCTCATCGGTGAGCTTCAGCCCGGCAAAATCGTCCAAAGGGCTAGCAACTCTTTTGGGTCGGACCGCGGGTGAGATCTTTTGTGGTGGCTGCGCGGGAGCGGGCGGAAGGCTTTGCGCGCAAGCCAGTCCTGATACCGCCCACAGAAGAATGAGTCCGGCCCCAGCTGCGATAGGTTTCGCAAAACCCGTCTTGCTCATTTCATTGCAACCTTTCTTGAACGAACCGTGGGCCATAACTGGATCTCAATTCACGGGCTCCAATGTTGTTCGCCTCGCAACGCGTGGCCCGGAAGTGCGAATTGTTGACATGCCCTCGCGGAGAGAATATCACTGCAGCGGGACTTGAGAAAGTATGTAGTGCGAGCGTTGGGAACATAGTTCACCTTGCCATCGATGTCGTCGCGGTGGAAGAATCCTGTTTTGGTCAAGAAATAGTTATTCGATGGCGCGCCCCGCGACGTTGGGCGCCGGGATCAGCTTCAGCATGGCCAGGAAAGCAGGATCCACGTCCGAAAGACAGATCTCGTCCGCAACGCCATTGCAGGAGATCGCAGCGACGGTCCGGGGATCCTAGACATCGAGAGGAGTGCCAACTCCGTTTTTAATCAAGCCGCGGCGTTTGGCGCCTGCACCTGGCGCGTCGATTCCCAATCGCCAAAGAAGAAAAGCTTGTCTCTTTTGATTGGGCCTCCCAAAGCCCCGCCAAACTGGTTAAAGACGTTCAGTGGCTTGCGCGCGGTTGCGGAAGGGCTGATTTCTGCACCGAGAAGGTGCAGGGTGCTTCAGGCGATGGCGGCGTCGGCTTGGCTTCTGGTACCAAACGCGTTCGCAAATTCCGCAAGGAACTGGTCCATGGAGATGGGGGGACGGCCGAGCAATTGTTCCAGCAAGCCGTCGACCTTGCCGCCTTTGCCGCTCACGTAATAGGCCTGGAGGTCGAGCAGCACGTCGGCTTGCCATTCGGGCATGCCTTGATCGAGCATGGCTTTGCGCTGCGCGGCGGCAGGAATGTTCACATATTGGACGGGGCGGCCAGCGTGCTGCGAGATTTTTGCGGCCAGCTCCGAATAGGTGAGCGCTTCGGGCCCGTTGAGCTCGTAGGTTTTGCCGGAGTGTTCGCCGCCGGCCAGAGATTTGGCGGCGACGACGGCGATGTCGCGCACGTCGAGGAAACTGACACAAGCGTTGCCCATGGAGGCGGAAAAAGTTCCTTTTGAGCGGATGGAAGGCGCGTAGTAAGTCAAGGCGTTCTGATGGAAGCTGTTGGGACGGAGAATAGTAAACGAAATTTTCGTGGATTTGAGTTTGTCTTCCACGGTGCGGTGCCAGCTCGGAAAGGATTTGCGGTATTCGCGGGCGCCCATGGCAGAACTCAAGACGATGTGTTTCACGCCGGCGGCGACGCAAGCGTCAATCATGTTCCATTCCAGCTCGACGAGCTGGGGAATCGGCGAACAAACCAGGTAGACGCTGGTGATGTCTTGGAGCGCCGTTGGCAGGGTGTCTTTTTTGGCGAAATCGGCGATAACGGTGGAAGTTCCTGCGGGAGCCTTGGCTGCTTCGGTGTCCGAGCGGTACATCGCGCGGCAATTTTCGCCCGTTTTTGCGGCCTCCTTGGCGACCTCATTTAACACCGCTTTTCCCATCGTGCCACTTGCACCGGTAACTAAAATCATGTTGGTGCCTCCTGGGGTCGCACGCCGAGTGCAGGCAGGCCGGGGTAGCGAAAGGTGGCGTGGCTAGTTTTCCCATTAATAATATACAGCTTTGGCTGACAGGTCTAGCTAGAGATTTGGTGTCAGCGCCGCGAAACAGGCGACACCCGCGCAAAGCCGCGCCAGGAGATTGACGCACGGGATGCGGTGGTTGAGACACATCAGATGCAAATCATCGGCGGTCAAGATGCCGATTAGCGGGTGATGGGAGGCACCAAAGTGTTTTCGCGGTCGTAGGGGTGCTGGCGCGAGCGAGCATAGCCGGTAATCCAGATGACGGCGTACCAGAAGATGGTGTAAATCAGAAAATTGCAGGTGAAGGCCAGCACGGCCCAGAATCTCGACCAACCTGCCATGAGACCGCCCGGCTTATTGAGCGCGTCGACAAGGTGCGTCCCCGGGGCGGTAAGGGCTTCGAGAATCCTGGTCCACAGCGGACTGTAGGCGAGGTTTATTTTGGCTTCGAGTAGAAGTACAGAGGTAACCACTCCCAGGATGAAGGCCCAGAGAATTTTTGATTTGAACATATAGGCACCCAGACACTTGAAAATAGAAGCGCGCTGGGTGGCTTCTTGAACCTCGCGAAAATGCCAGCAGGAAAGAAAGGCGTCAGCCCTTCGTCCCTCAGGGCAAACAAGCCGCCGCACTCCAAAAATTACGGCTGGGAGTCGGGCCGGCGCTTGAGTGTCGGCCGATCGTCATCGCTGGTGCTGTTCGGATCCGTGCTCGTGGGCTGCTTCTTGGATTGTTCGGTCTTGGTGCGCAGCGTCGGCTTATCCTTGGCATCGGTGACCTTGCGCGTGAACATGATGTTGCGCAGGCGCGCCTTCACATTATCAAATTCCGAAGTCGTGACAATGTATTCCTGGCGAGCCGGGAGAATGCGCGCAATTTCTTTTTGCGTGTTCTCAATGCGCTCCGGCGTGGGCGGATGCGTCGAGAAGGCCTTCGGAATCGTGCCGGGGCGGCGCTTGTCGTCAGCCTGGATGCGCTCGAAGAAGGTCACATACGCGTTGGGATCGTAGCCCGCTTTGTACATGTATTGAATGCCGAAAAAATCCGCTTCGCGCTCGGCATCGCGTGAAAACTTCAGAAAAGTGAGAGGAATTGCCAGGTTCATACCCTGATACATGGCGTATCCCGCCCAGGTGTAGGGAATGAAGATCATCGCAGGAATCGAGAGCAATTGGGTAAGTTCGCCCTTGGTGGCTTGGCAGGTACCGTGGCGCGCAGTGACGTGCGAAATTTCATGGGCCATCACGCCCGCCAGTTCCGACTCTTCCTGCGCCCGCAGGATCAACCCGCTGTTCACGAAGAAGAAGCCGCCGGGAAGAGCGAAAGCGTTCACTTCGTCCGAATCGATCACTTTAATCGTAAAAGGAACCTTCGCGTCAGAGTTGCGCACTAGGTTCTGCCCCACGCGATTCACGTATTCCGTGACCACGGGATCGTCAATTAACTTGGAGGAGCGCTCGACTTCCTGGGCAAGGCTCTTGCCAAGAGCCATTTCCTTCTCGATGGAAAACCAGTTCATATGGCAACTGACTTTGCGATTGCCGATGGCTTCCACATCTTCTTTGGAGTTCCTGGGAGTGACGGTGTCTTTCTGGGGCACCGGCTGCTCCGAGCCAGCCTGCTGAGCCTGTTGCTGCGGTTGTTGCGCAGGCTGCTGCGTTTTGGATGGGTCCTGCGGAGGATCCTGGCTTTGCGGGGCAGCAAACGCGGGAATTGCCAGGAGGGCACTGCCGAGTATAAAGCTCAGGGTTTGCCTCAGGATGGCGTTCATAAGCACCTCCGCCTACCCAGTAGTATACACCCTGAAGCGCTGGGCCGGCGTCAAAAACACTCACGGGGTATGATGGTGGATGGGGAAAGAAGGTTATCCAGCAGTGAATTCTTGAGAAGCGCCGCATTTTTGGGCCGCAAAACAGGCACAATTGCTTGCACAGCGGTGCGGAGCGCTGGGCCCCGGAAAGTGCTCTTTGCGCACGGGTTCTGGGCGGTGCCAGTTGACACTCTTTTGGCTGCACTCTACAGTCAAGACAGCCAAACTCTGCTTATGCGTCTAACCAAAATTCAGGTGGGCCAGCTTTGGAAGAAAGATGCCAGCGGTGATATTTACCTGGTAACCCGCCTCTATTCCGAGGCTTTGCATACCATGGCTGTGTTGCGTAAGTCGGGCGCCGAGGGTGAAGCGCAGGTTCGTGTGCGTGTGGAGCGGGGAAGCAAGGGCCAGACCCTCCAAGGTTTCTCGCCGGCGCAGGAAGAGGAATCCTACTAGAACCTCAGTGGAATGTAGTCGGCCCTAAATCGAGCGAACGTCCATGTTTACAACATCTTCCACCTTCATGAGTTCCTTTTGCAGGAAGGGCTCGCCGTACTGAACTCCGATCATTTGGCCGTAATGGCGCGCCAGCTGGTTCATCTCTTCTTCGAGGCGGTCGATGGCCAGGGGGACCTTGCTGGCCCGCTCAGCTTTCCCTGGGCGAAACTGCGAAGCAAAGGCCAGGATGGCTTTGCGGCGCTGCTCGAACTGGTCGGAGATGTCCACGACAAAGGTGGGGCGAACATGGGCATAGGACACGGAATACAGGATTTTGAACGGGCGGTGGGCTTCTCCGGCAATGGGCAACTGTTTCAGGCCTGCGAGAAAGCAGCCTTCGTAGGCCAGCTCCGAGGCGTGATAGTGGTCGGGATGGCGCGCTTCCCAGTAGGGCAAGATGACCGTCTTAGGGCGGAGCTGGCGAATGACTGCAGCCAAGCGCAGTTTGTGTTTTCGAGAGGCATGCACGTCGGAGTCACGCACACCCAGGGTGTCGCGCCAGCCTACGCGCAGGAGCTTCGCAGCTTTGGCGGCTTCTTTGGCGCGAATCTGCGGCGTGCCGCGCGTACCCATCTCGCCCGCGGTCAAGTCGAGAATGCCCGTCTGGTAGCCGAGCTGAGCCATTTTTAAGAGCGTGCCCCCGCAGGTGAGTTCTACGTCGTCCGGATGGGCGGCGATGGCGAGAAGGTCAAGGTTCAAGAGGTGGCCTCCGGGTCGAGAAAAGGGGGATTCTACACCGGGCGCGCAGGGGCCCAAAGTTCTGCGAAGCAAAGGCAGCAAAGGCGCCTGGGTATTGGACGCGGTAAGCGTCACTTGGTGCGAAGCGCGACCATGGGGTCCAGGCGCATGGCCCGGCGCGCAGGCAGGAAGCAGGCGAGAGCCGCGATGCCAGCAAGCAGGAAGGTGACGAAGCCGAGGCTGAGAGGGTCGAAAGGATGAACGCGAAACAGAAGGCTGCTCATCAGGCGCGCGAGCACGAGCGAAGCGGCTATGCCGACGGCGAGGCCGAGTAGAACGAGCTTCATCCCTTGCGAAAGGATGAGGGCGAGAACGCTTTGGGGATGTGCCCCGAGAGCCATGCGAATGCCGATTTCCTGCGTGCGTCGGTTGACGTTGAAGGCGAGGAGGGCATAGATGCCAACCGCTGCCAACGCCAGGGCCAGCAAAGCAAAAAGTGCGAGGAGAAACAGTTCAAAGCGCTGGCGGGCAGTCGGAACTTGCTTATCGAGCGCAGCGACCTGTACACGGACCGCGGCAACACGGCTCGCGGAATCGGCGGTGCCCTGCAAGACAAGATTCATGGTGCTCCACCAGTTGTAAGGCGTGTACATTTCGGGCGGGCTCTGCGCATCGAGCGCGAAGTCCTTCACGTCGCCGCCGACGCCGATGATTTCGCTGACATTTTCCGGATGATAAGGACTGACGAGACGCTGGCCGATGGGATCGCCGCCGGGCCAGAATTGGTTGGCCATCACTTGATTGATGACGGCAACGCGGCGGCCTGCGGCGACGTCGGCTTCGGTGAACTCGCGTCCACGCAAAACAGGAATCCCCAGCGTGCGGAAGTAGTTGGCGCTGACGCCACGGCCTTCGACCGAGGGCGCGTGAGCGGCGTCCAGCAAGGGCCGGCCAACAATGTTGATTCCGCCCCAATTGCCTTCGCCGGAAAGAGGGAGGCGGTCGGTGGCGGCGGCCAGCTGGATGCCCGGTGCGGAGCTAAGGCGCTGTAATAATTCTCGAAGAAAGGCGGTGCGCTGCTCGGTTTTGGGGTACAGAAAGTCGGGCAGGGCGATTTTCATGGTGACGAGATTTTCCGCGCGGAAGCCGGGATCGACCTTTCGAAGTTCGGCGAAACTGCGGAGCATCAGGCCGGCACCGGAGAGCAGAAGAAGCGTAACGGCAACTTCAGAAATGATGAGTATGCTGCGCAGGTTCGTGCTGCGGCGCGAGAGTCCGGTGCGTTGGCCCTGCTGCAAGGATTCGACCAAGGAAACGTTGGAGGCGTGCAAGCGGGGCGCGATGCCGACGAGCAGCGTGCTCAACAGAGCCAGCAACGCGGCAAAGGCGAAGACTGCGCCGTTGATTTGCGGTTGATGGAAGCGCGGGATGCTGCCGGCGCTGAGTGCGACGATGACGGTGAGGCTCGCTTTGGCAAGGAACAGAGCGAGAGCCGTGCCGGCACCGACCATCAGCAGGCTTTCCGTGAGCGACTGGCGCAGAAGTCGGGCGCGGGCGGCACCAAGCGCTCCGCGAATGGCAAACTCTTTTTCGCGGGCGACGGCGCGGGCGAGCAGCAGAATAATTACATTCGTGCAGGCAATCAGAAGAACGAAGGCCGCGGCGGCCAGCAGGACCCATAGGGAAGTGCGGACGTTGCCGACGAATTCTTCGAGGAGGGGCTTCACGGTGACCAGCCAGTTTGCGTCCGTGTCGGGGTAGGCGCGCGCGAATTGGTGCTGGATGCCGTTCAACTGCATTTGCGCTTGAACGACCGTGAATCCTTTGCGGAGGCGGCCGATCATCCAGAATTGGTGCGAGACGCGGTCTTCGGGCAGTCGCGCGCCGAGGGTGCCGATGGGAAGCCAAATGTCGCAGGTACCGGGGAAATGAAAATCGGCCGGCAGGACACCGATCAAAGTGTAGGGTTCGCCGTCGAGCAGATAAGTTTTTCCGAGGATTTGGGGATCGGCACCGAGCTGGCGACGCCATAGGGAATTGCTGGCGACGAACACTTTCGCAGAGGCTCCGGAAACCGCTTCGGCCGCGGTGAAGGTTCTTCCTAGGACCGGTTGAACGCCGAGGATTGAGAGGAAGCTGTTGGTGACGACAGAGAACTGCAGGCGCTCTGCCGAGCCGTTGACGCCGAAGACCATGCCGTCGCCACCGCTGACGTCCCAGTAGCCGCCGGTCTCTTCAAAGACGATGTTTTGCGCCGCGCGAGTTTGATAGCGGATGTACGGGCTGCCGGTCCTGGCCACATTTCCCGGGTTGTACTCGTTCACCAGGACGAGATGATCGGAGTCCTTAAAGGGAAGAGACCGCAGCAGGGCGGTATCGACGGCACTGAAAATAGCGGCGTTGGCGCCAATGCCCAGAGCGAGGGTCAGGACACAGACCGCGGAAACTGGGGGATTGCGCAATAGCTGACGGAGAGCAAAGCTCAGGTCGAAGAAAAAATCTTCCAGCCATCGGGCCAATGGATTCATGGGCTCACCCCGGATAGTACACCGACCTTGAATGGAAGGATTCGGCTTTTAAGACGCAGGGGATCCGGTGAGCGTTAACACCGGAGCAGGACTAGAGCGATCCTTCAACTCAAAGGGGCTGTTCGCGGACGGAGATCAACCGCGCGTGGTTTGGGCGAATGCGCTTGTATCGTGGTATTTTCTTCACCCATGAACGTTCCTTTACAAGGTCGCGTCGCGGTAGTGACGGGGGCTGCCAAGCGGCTCGGGCGCGCCGTAGCGCTGTGCTTGGCCGAACAGGGTGCTGACGTGGTAGTCCACTATCATGCGTCGGAGCCGGAGGCTCAGGACGCCGTCAGGGAAATCGAAAAACGCGGCCGGAGATCCGTTGCCATCCGGGCAAACCTAGGCGAAGTTTCGGAAATCGAACGGCTCGTCGACCAGGCCGGGAAACGTTTTGGGCGGCTGGACATTTTGGTGAATAGCGCGGCCAATTTCTTGCCGGCGAGCATGGTTTCCACGACGGAGGAAATCTGGGATGCCTCGCTCGATACGAATTTGCGCGCACCGTTCTTCTGCGCCCAGGCAGCTGCGCCTTTGCTGAGAAGAACGCAGGGAGTGATTATCAATTTTGCGGACACCGGCGGGCTGCTGGGGTGGCCGGGGTACATTCCGCATTCGGTTTCAAAAGCGGGCGTAATTATGCTGACCAAGGTGCTGGCGAAGGCACTGGCGCCGGAAGTGCGCGTAAACGCCATCGCTCCGGGCACAATTACCATGGAGGGCGACCCGCCGGAGTGGGAGACGGACATCACCGACAGCGTCCTGTTCCTGGTCGAGTCGAAGTTCATTACCGGGCAGGTACTGGTGGTCGATGGCGGGCGGACCCTCTAGTTGCCCTGTAATTTTCACTCGGACCCCGATAGGGCCGGAGCCAAGCCAGGATTGCTCGCTTCGTTCGGAATGACGCGGGCAGATGGTGGGCGTTCCAATGCCGAACGGGGTAGCGCGGCGCGATGCCGCGCCGTCTGACCAGTGTGGGCTCATGCCTCGGCGTTTTTTGGAAAAAGTTCTGTGCGCAGCCGTGCAGAGAAGCACGCCGCGGTGTATCCTAATAAATTGTGAATATTGCGAAATGGCGGGAGAAAGACGTTGGCATCGCCACAATCACAATTTAAGGGATCAAATTCCGAGATGAATAGCGAGACGGCCGTGCGGCCGCAACACTCCATCGACGACGTCGAAATTCAGGAGTGGCTCGAGTCGCTGGACTCCGTATTGGAGTCCAGCGGCCCGGAAGTTGCGGCGAAAATCCTCGAGCGCCTGCGCGCGCATGCGACGGTCAACGGGATCGACCTGCCGTTCAGCGCGAACACGCCTTATGCGAACACCATTCCTGTGCGCCTGCAGCCGCTTTTCCCCGGTGATCAGGAACTCGAGCGACGCATCAAAAGCCTGATTCGCTGGAATGCGCTGGCCATGGTGGTGCGCGCGAATCGCGTCGAACACAACATTGGCGGGCACATCTCCACGTACGCCTCGGCGGCCACGCTGTACGAAGTCGGCTTCAACCATTTCTTCCGGGGCCGCACGGAGGAATTCGAAGGGGACACGGTCTATTTTCAGGGCCATGCCGCGCCCGGCATTTACGCACGCGCGTTTCTCGAAGGGCGAATCAGCGCACAACAACTGGAAAACTTCCGCCGGGAGCTGAAACCCGGCGGCGGGCTTTCTTCGTATCCGCACCCGTGGCTGATGCCGGATTTTTGGGAGTTTCCGACCGTCTCCATGGGCCTCAGCCCGCTGATGGCTATTTATCAAGCGCGCTTCAACCGCTATCTCGAAGATCGCGGGTTGAAACCGCGCACGGATGCGAAAGTCTGGGCGTTCCTCGGCGATGGCGAGACGGACGAGCCGGAATCGCTCGGCGCCATCACGCTGGCATCCCGGGAGAGGCTCGACAATTTGATTTTCGTCGTCAACTGCAACCTGCAGCGCCTCGACGGTCCAGTGCGCGGCAACGGCCAGATCATTCAGGAACTGGAGTCGGCGTTCCGCGGCGCCGGTTGGAATGTGATTAAGGTGCTTTGGGGCAGCGAGTGGGATCCGATCCTGGAGCGCGACACCGAAGGGCTGCTCGTCAAGCGCATGGGCGAACTGGTCGACGGCGAATACCAGAAGCTCGTGGTTTCTTCTGGCGCGTACGTACGCGAGCATTTCTTCGGCAGCGATCCGCGTTTGCTGCAACTTGTGGAACCCTTGCCAGACGAGGCTTTGCGCCGTCTGCGCTTGGGTGGTCACGACCCAAGGAAAGTCTATGCTGCTTACAAAGCCGCAGTGTACCACCAGGGCTCGCCGACGGTGATTTTGGCGCGCACGATTAAAGGGTATGGCCTAGGCGAGGCTGGGGAAGGCAAGAACGTCACGCACCAGCAGAAAAAACTCAACGAAGACGAGCTTCGAGAGTTTCGCTCGCGCTTTGGCGTTCCCCTCAACGATGAAGATTGCATCGAGCTTCCGTTCTACCGGCCGCCGGAAGACAGCGCCGAAATTCAATATCTGCGTGCGCGACGGGAAGCGCTTGGCAGTTATGTCCCCCAGCGCAAAGTCCGCTCGAAGCCGATCGTTGCGGACCACGACGAGCTATTTAAGGAATTTTTCGAGGGCAGCGAGGGCAGAGAAGTTTCCACGACGATGGCGTTTGTGGGAATGCTCCGCAAGATGCTTAAGGACCCGGAAATTGGCAAACTGATCGTGCCCATTGTTCCCGACGAGGCACGCACGTTCGGCATGGAATCGCTGTTCCGCACGGTAGGCATCTACTCGAGCGTGGGCCAGCGGTACGAGCCCGTGGACGTGAACACGCTGCTCTACTACAAGGAAGCGAAAGACGGGCAGATTCTGGAAGAGGGAATTACCGAAGCCGGCTCGATGGCGTCGTTCATTGCCGCGGGCTCCGCGTATGCCACGCACGGCATCAACACGATCCCCTTTTTCATTTACTACTCCATGTTCGGTTTCCAGCGCATCGCGGACTTCATCTGGGCCGCGGCGGACATGCGCGCGCGCGGATTCTTGCTCGGCGGCACGGCGGGGCGCACTACGCTTTCCGGCGAAGGCTTGCAGCATCAGGACGGCAACAGCCAGGTCCTCGCTCTCCCGGTTCCCAACCTCAAGGCCTACGATCCGGCGTATGCGTATGAGATCGCGGTGATCATTCAAGATGGCATTCGCCGCATGTACAAGGACGGCGAGAGCATCTTCTATTATCTGACGGTGATGAATGAGCCGTACGCCATGCCGGCGATGCCGGGTGACGTGAAGGAAGGCATTCTGCGCGGAATGTACCGCTTCCGGAAAGCGTCGAATACCAAAGCGAAGCTACGGGCGCAATTATTCGGCAGTGGCGCCATCTTGAATGAAGCGCTACGCGCGCAGGAAATTCTCGAGACCAAGTTTGGCGTGGCCGCCGACGTTTGGAGCGTCACGAGCTACAAGGAACTGTACAACGACGGTATGGACACCGAGCGTTGGAACCGCCTGCATCCGGGCGAAAAGCCGCGCGTTCCCTACGTCAGGCAATGCCTTGCGGACGCGCCGGGCGGGCTCGTCGCCGCTACCGATTATCTGAAGACGCTGCCCAATATGATCAGCAAATGGATGCCGCGGCATCTTGCCGCCCTCGGAACCGATGGCTTTGGCCGCAGCGAGGGTCGCGCCGCACTGCGCGACTTTTTCGAGGTTGACTCACGCTTCATCACCCTGGCCACACTGCACGAGCTCTTTGCGGACGGCAAAATTGAAAAGTCCGTGGTCGACAAGGCCATCAAAGATCTCAGCATTAACACCGAAAGACCCAACCCTATAACCTGTTAACCGGTCGATGGCAACTTCAAGAAGCCGAGGGGAATCCAACTCCCCCA
Source organism: Acidobacteriota bacterium (assembly GCA_003223255.1). Taxonomy (GTDB): domain Bacteria; phylum Acidobacteriota; class Terriglobia; order Acidiferrales; family UBA7541; genus Acidiferrum. The sequence goes on from QHYJ01000037.1 coordinate 17,329, forward strand.
ACGGGATTCGTGACCGCGACCTTCTCGAAACCCGCGATCAATGGCTTGGCTCGGGCGACAGAATCCTTCACCGTCGCTAACGACAGAGAGGCGTCGTGGCTTTCCGCGCGGTCCCAGATCTCCGTCACCCAGACGACGTTTTCATCTGCCGCGTCCTTCGCAAGAATGTAGCTGCGGCACCCGGGCATGTTCTTGGTTCCTTCTTCCAGGATTTTGATTAACTCCTCGCGCTTGTTGGGGACAGCCGTAAGCTTGGCGATTAAGCCGTACATGAGATGCCCTCCTTGCGGGCGCGCCAGACCTCTCAGAAGAGGCGCAACGACTGCTGTGGCTGCGGTCAAACCATGTAGAAACGTTCGGCGGTCAGTGTGCATTTTTGGAGGATACTACGGCCCTGCGCTAATCCACGTCGAGCACGGGTGCTACGCTTCCTCAAGTACCTCGGCCGGTTTGATTTTTCCTGTCGCCAGATTCGCCACCAATCCCGCATTGGCCGCCAGAAAATCATAGTTTCCTAATTCCTTCGGCAAGACCCATTCGACTTTCTCGAAGGTGCGAGGCACAAGCTCCGCTTCGGAAATTGCCGCCGCAAAAAAGAGAATCTCTAGCTCCTGGGGTGTCTCTGCGTATTTGTGGACCACGCGACCGATCGGCACGCATTTCTGCAGTCTGGCCCCGAGTTCCTCCTTCAATTCGCGGGCCAGTGCCGCTTCAGGCGTCTCGCCCTTCTCCACTTTTCCGCCGGGGAATTCCCACTTCAAAGCCGAGGTATCGTTGCGCCGCCGCTGGCCAATCAGCATCCGCCGGTCACTGCGCTCAATCACCGCTGCCACGACCGTTCTCATACCTCCGCGGACCTCGGCGCTCTCTGTGTCTCGGCGCTATCTTTTGCCTCGCCTTTCCGGTGCAACACCTCCCAAAGGGCGATCGCTCCCTTGAGCAGCGGCGGCCCCGGCGTGTTCAATAATTCGTCGCGGATGACGTGAACGCGGCGGTTTTGAACCGCGGGCATCTCCCGCCACGCGCTAACTTCGTAGGCATTTTGAGGATTTGCGCGATCCCCCGCCGCCGCCCAGGCCAGCACGATCAGGTCTGGCTTGGCATCAGCAACCTGCTTCTCGTTCACGCGCTCACCAGAGGGAACAACCATCTGGCCGCCACAGAGGCTAACCAATTCTGCCACCCAGGGCGGGGAACTGATTCGCGGTTTCGGCCACGCCTCGCAATAGACGCGCAGCCCGGGCGCCCCATGTTTCGACTTGCGCCCGATCGCCGCAAATTCGCGCTGCATCTTACGAACCAGCACCTCCGCGGCTTTCGCCAGTCCAACGATTCTCCCGAGCAATCGAATGTCGGCGTACACATCCGCCAGCGAGCGCGGGTTCATGGCCAGAAAATTTAACGGTTGCTCCAAAAGTTTGGCAACGGTTTCTTGTTTGTAAGGAATCGACCCAATGACCAGTGTGGGCTTGAGCCGCAGAATCCCATCGACCGACTCCATGTGCCAGCAATCGCCCAGCTTTGGCAGGTCGCCAACCGGCGCGACGTCTGCACACCACTTGGTCACTCCCACAAGAGCTTTCTTCGCCCCCAGCGTGCACAAAATGGAAGTCGCGCTTGGCGCCAGCGAAACTATGCGCAGGCGTGAATTTGGGCTAACCACACTCATGCTTGCATTTTAGCAAAGCTGGTTGCGCTACTTGTTGTCGTAGATGTCCACGGGAAGGACATCATTCTTCAGTTGATCCAGGTTGACCCAATAATACGAACCAAACGGTTTCTTCTCCGGCCAAATCTCGTCGAGCGAGTCCGCATCGTAAAGCGTGCCCGCCTTCATGACCATCGCGATATTCGCGGTGTTGTGAATGTCCTCAAGCGGATTGGCGTTCAACACCAAGAGGTCTGCCAGCTTGCCAGGTTCGAGCGTGCCCAGGTCCTTGTCGGCGCCGAGGAAATGGGCTCCGTGGACGCTGGCCACTTCGAGCGCGCCCATGTTACCCAGTGCACTGGCCAGCATCCACACCTCCCAATGCGAGCCGATTCCGTGCGCTTGCCCATGCGAACCAATTGCTCCGTAGCCTCCATTCGCAATAATGTCGGCGAGACCTTGCGCTTGTACGCCGAAGTGGTAATCGGTCAGCGGGCGCATCCAGCGCCGCCGCAGGTGCGGCATCAATTCACGCCACGGAGTCCAGCGCTGCAGCTTGGCGTCTTTCCAAACATCCGCAATCTGGAAAAAGTATTCTTCATTCCACGGCGCCGTGCCGCCCACGGTGAACGTCGGAGAGTAAACTGTGTGGGATTGCCCGAGGAATTTCGCCACGTCGCCATACAACGGTACATACGGCGTGGGATGCTCGAAGCCGGTCTGCCCATCCAGGAGCATGCTTATTTTGTGCAGCAAATCGCTCGAACCTTCGGCGGTGACGCGCAGGTGCTGCTTGCGCGCAATGTCCGTAATCCACTGGCGCTGCTCGCGGTCCGGCTGCAAGTATTGCTTTAGTGCGACGGCGCCATACGAAGCGAGGCGATTGATTTCGTGCTCGGTGACCTCAAAGCTGGTCAATTCATTCCAGAAGGGTCCGCTGCCGTTCAGCAGCGGCATCCCCGTGGAAAAAGTGCGCGGCCCGATCGAGCGCCCCGCTTCAATCATTTCGGCAATAGGAAAAACTTCTTCCTCCCACGTCGACGGATCGAGCGTGGTTGTCACTCCATACGCCAGGTATACCGCTGATTCGAAATTGTGCGTCGGCGTGATGCCGCCGGATTCGCGGTGATGGTGCGCATGCATGTCCACCCAGCCGGGAATGATGGTTTTGCCTTTGGCATCGATCACGCGGTCGGCTCCCGCTGTTTCGCAATTGCCGACGCAGGTGATGCGTCCGGCCTTGATCACAATCGTGCCGGAACCGATGACCTTCTTGTTCGCCAGCGTGACCAGCCGCGCATTCGTGAATGCCATGGCCCCTTGCGGAATGGCTCGCGGAACGCTCAGGTGAATTTCGGTCGTGTCCGTCTTCGCCGTGTCGATGTGATAGACAAAATATTTGTTCGCATTGCCGCACTCGATGGTATTGGCATCGCGCCAGCGCGGATACATGCCGCCATCGAGGCTGACCGGTGTGATGGGGAACGTGGGAGTCTTGCGCTCCAGCCGGATGCCTTCCTGGCCGGTGGCCGCTAGAGGGAGCGGTGCAACGTAGACGTTGTCGCCTTCCTGATACGTCACGCGCTGCCCGTCTGCGGAAACCTGCACGTCCGTGGCGTCTGGAAACGTGGCGTGCACCTGCCTGTCCGAGCCGTCACGTTGCACGGAGACGAGATCGGTCTCGACCCTCCCGCCGAACGGTCCTTCGCCCTTTACCATGCGGTGTTCCGTAAAATAAATCCTGTTCCCCGTACCGAATTGCGGCCGCGCGCCGGGCCCCTCCTGCGAGCCCAAGCGCGCAATCGTCTTGGCGTCTCCTCCGCCTGCTGGTTGCAGAACAATGTCGAACCATTCGTTGCGCGCCCAGCCGCGGCCGCGAAGCGTTGCCCCCGCGCCTCGTGAATACGCGAGGGTCGCACCGTCAGCGCTCCACGTCGGGTTTAGGTATTCTCCGGGATCTTTGGTGATTTGTTTCGGCTCGCCGCCCTCGGCGGAAATCGTCCAGAGTTGGCCGTGTTTGTCCTCGTTCCAACTCGTGAACGCGATCCTTTTGCCGTCCGGGGACCATGCCGGAGAAAACTCTCCCGACGTGAACGAATCCGGCGTGAGCCGCCGTGGTTTGCCATTGGGCAAATCCATCAGCCAAAGTTTTCCGATCGCTTGAAAGACGATTCGCTTTCCATCGGGCGAAGCACTCTGCCAGCGAATGAATTTTGCTTCAAACGCATCGTCGGGCAACGGCAGCGGCGAATACGCCATCTCCGAAATCGTGCGATGCACGTGAGCGCTAAAGGCCATCGTTTCCACTTTGCGGCTGTCCACCCAGAGCCGGCGAATCTTTCCGCCCTGCGAAATCACCATGGATTTGCCGTCGCCGCTCCAGGCCATGCCCGGCAGGATGGGCATCTGACGCGAAATTTCCTCGGATTCATCGAGTTCGATGGGATCCATGAGCAGCCGTTCTTCGCCGGTTTGCATGTCGCGCAGCCAGAGCGCCGTCCGCGGGCCAAACGTATGACCCTTGTAGGATTCCAAACCGTCGGGAATGCGCCGGCCGAAGGCCACGTAACGCCCATCGGGAGAAATTTCCGGTGCGACTCCTCCGCCACTTGTGCCGCGATCCTGCTGCTCGGCTTGCCCGCCAGTGACTTCTTCGATTTTGCGCGTTTGCAAATTCATGCGGCGCAGTTGAGCGCACCCGAGCATCGGATCCGTGTGTCCAAACGGCAGCGGCGGGCACAGTTGCACGTCAAAATAAAGATATTTCCCGTCACTCGAAACGGAGTGCCAGCCTGGTGACTTGTCTTTGCCCACGAGTTCGACGCCCGCGCCTCCGCTTTTGTGGTACATCATCAACGACCAATTGAATTCCGGGCCGCTCTCGCGCCGCGTGCCTTGGCGCTGAACAATGATGTAGTTGCCGTCGGGCGTCCAAACCGGGCTGAGCGCGCGCTGTGTTTTGTCCGTGAACACCGCGCGGGGATTGTTCCCGTCGGCATCCATCAGCCACAAATTGTTCTGTCCCTTGCGGTCGCTGATGAAGGCGATCGTTTTGCCGTCAGGCGAATAGCGCGGCTGCATGTTCAGGGCGATGCCGGAATCCTGCGTCAGGCACTCAGCCTTGCCGCCGCTGGCGGGCATCCGGTAGATGTGCCCCAGCAGGTCGAAGGCAATCCATTTGCCGTCAGGCGACAGGCTCAACGCCATCCACGTTCCTTCGCTGGTGTCGAAATCGATGTCCCGCGTTTGTCCGCGCGCCTTCGTGGTGTCCCACTCGGCGGAAGGCTTTTCCAGTGCAGGTTTTTCTTGCGCCATAACTGTGGTCATGCTGCAGAGCGTCAGAACCACAACCCGGCGGAGAACACACAGAGTTCCTGCCGCCATCGCTTTCATCGTTCCGCTCCTCAGTTGTTTCACTTACCCCCGGGCTCGCCGCGGCACGAATAGCGTCAGAATCAGGCGGGAAGGGCCGACGGACGATCCGTTCGCGCCGCAGTGTCGCCAGCTTATGCCACACTCTGCCGCTCTTTGCAACAAACGTTTCTAAGGTCGGAGGCAGGATTTGACAGCGGTCTGCTCGTGTGTTGCACTCACCGGGTCGCTTTGGAGGTTTTTAGCTATGCCGAGAAAATGGCCCTACGTCCTGTTGTCATTCGTAGTTCCGTCTTTTGCGCTCACGCAAAGCGCCGCGCAACAGAGTTCTGGAAAGGATGTCGTGCAGTACCACGCCACGATTGACAACGTGAAATATGTCTTCGGTGTCGCGCCACCAGTCGCACACGTCAAGCCCGGAAACATTTTGGAGGCCAACTCGCTCGATTGTTTCGGGAACGCGCTGCAGAAACCTGGCGATACCATGTCGCTGGTGAAAGGCGACAATCCTTTGACCGGACCCTTCTATATTGACGGTGCAGAGTCTGGCGATACGCTGGTCATCCACATTCTTGATCTACAAGTCGACGGCAAGCAGGGCGTCGGCACGTTTTCTCCGGGCTTTGGCGCCGTCAATTCCACGCATTACACGCCCGTGCTGGAAACCAAGCCGCTGCCCGAGCGCATGTGGTTTTATCCCATCGACAAAGAGAAAAATACGGCCACGTTTCAGGCGCTTGATTCCGATTTCAAGGTGAGTTTTCCTTTGCATCCTTTTCTCGGATGCATTGGCGTGGCTCCCGCGAATGGCGAAGCCCGCAGCTCGATCGTTCCTGCGGAGTTTGGCGGCAACATGGACGCCCCCGAAGTGTCCGCCGGCAACACGCTCTATCTGCCCGTGAACGTTCCGGGTGCGCTTTTCTACTTTGGTGATGGCCACGCGGCCATGGGCGATGGGGAGGTTGCGGGTAGCGCCGTCGAAGTTCCCATGCGCGCGCGTTTGCAGTTCGAATTAGTGAAAGGGAAGAGCACGGGCTGGCCGCGCTTCGAAAACGATAAGGAAATCATGGCCGCCGGCGTTTACCGGCCCGCCGATGACGCTTTGCGGATCGCCGTAACTGAGCTCATCCATTGGATGCACGCCGATTACAGCCTCTCCGAACTGGACGCCTATGAATTGCTTTCGAAGGTTGCAAAAATCCATCTCACGGAGATGGTCGATCCCAACTACGTGGTCATCGCCTCGATCGAGAAGAAATATCTTCCGCCGAAAAAAGCTTCCGGGCCGCGGTAGTCGTATCCTAGTAGACGATGAATGGCTTGACTTTGTCTAGGAAAGTGCTCCCCGGTTGGGATAAGAGAGCCGGAACGCGCGCAGAAAAGCAGCTGGTAAGAGCTGAAATTCGAAACCGACAACGGACTGAAGACTGAGAACTTAGAAATGTTCAGCAAAGCGGTTCTCGATCATTTCCGCAATCCGCGCAACGCCGGCGAGCTGCCTGGCGCTACGGCAACTGTCGAAGTCACAAATCCGATCTGCGGCGATATTCTGAAGCTTTTCGCGCGCTTCGAATCGGGCCGCATCGTCGAGGCCCGCTTCCTTTGCCGCGGTTGTACCACCGCCATCGCTTGTGCATCGCTCTTGACCGAACAACTTCGCGGCTGCACGCCCGCGGAAGCCCGCGCCATCACCGCCGATTTTCTTTCCTCGGCTCTGGGTGGCCTTCCGCCGGCCACCTTTCACGGCGCGCAACTTGCCGCCGATGCCGTCACCGCTCTTATTCCCAGACTTTCGCCCGGCCGCTAACTTTCCCCGCCGATCGCCCGATTCAACGTCGCCGGATCATTCAGATTCAGCACGCAGCCTTCCTCATTCGTGCGAACTTCTTCCACGTCCTCAGCGTGCGCCCATACCACCGCCCGCGCACCGGTTTCCGGCGGCGCGCGCAGCAGTTCTGGATACAACGACGCTGAAAAAATCACCGGATGCCCGCGCCGCCCTTCGTAAACGGGCAACGCAATGGATTTTCTGGATTTGTAGAAACGCTCGATCAGTTCGCTGACCAGCGCCGAGCTGATGAGCGGGTGGTCAATGAGGCAAAGCAGCATGCCGTCTGTCCCTGCCGGGAGCTTTCGCACCGCCGCCTGAATGGAGCTGAGCTGGCCCTGTTCCCATTGCGGGTTGATGACCATTTCGTTTGCTTTGAGAGGAATAGCTTTGGCGATCGACTCCGCGTTCGCGCCCAGCACCACTTTTCGCGCGCCGATCTCCGGGCGCGTGGTGATTTCCAGTAAATGTTCGAGGAAAGGCCGGCCTTGATAAGGAAGTAGCGCTTTTGGCGAGCCCATGCGGCTCGAGGCCCCGCCGGAGAGGATGACGGCGGCCAGCATGTGTCCCTTTCAGCGCTCGGCGGTAACCTTGCTTGCGGACCCCATCGCTGCCTGGCGCTCTGTCTTTAATTTCTTGTGTTCTGCGTTCGTTGCGTTCCGGCGAACCGCCACTAACTCCGCGATGATGCTCACGGCAATCTCTTCGGGCGAAAGTGCTCCAATGTCCAGCCCCATGGGCGCATATACGCGTTCGAATTCTTCCAATTTGTAGCCTTCGATCTCTAAGGCCCTGTAAACCGACATCACCTTGCGCTTGCTGCCAATCATTCCCACGTAGCGCGCGTTCGTTCGAACGGCCCAAGCGAGCACGCGCATGTCTTCTTTATGGCCGCGCGTGACGATCACGAGGTAGCTCGACGCGTTTGGCCGGATCTTTTCGAATGCATCCTCGTAACTTGTGAACACTTCCTGCGCCATCGGGAAGCGCTCTTTGTTCGCGAACGCCTCGCGGTCGTCCACCACGGTGATGCCAAATCCCGCCGCGTGCGCCGCCCTCGCAACGGCCATCGAAACGTGCCCGCCGCCAAACAAATACACCACCGGCTGCGGCAAAATCGGCTCGACAAACACTTCCAGCGTGCCCCCGCAAATCAAGCCATTGTCGTAGCTGGCTTCATTGTTCAGGTGGAAGACCATTTTCCGCGGGGCTTCTTTTTGCATCACGTCTTTCGCTGCGGCCCAGACTTCGGCTTCGACGCAGCCGCCGCCAATCGTGCCCGCCATCGAGCCGTCTTCGCGCACCAGCATCCGCGAGCTCTCATAGCTCGGGATTGAGCCATTCGTATGCACGATGGTGGCTAGCGCCCCGCGCTGACCCCCACGCCGCATCTTTACGATTTCTTCGAACAGGTCCACGGGCTTCCTCTCCTGCCAGCCTACGGCGACCAGTTTCTGCTGTCAATGCGCATGGCTTTCTGGACACGCTTCCTGCTCGATGGTACGGTTCGGTTTTCGCAAGCCGAAACGCGGAGGTCTCATGAAAGCGATTGTTTTCCATCAGCACGGCGGACCCGAGGTCCTGAAATGTACCGACGCGCCGGAGCCTATGCTCCGCGCGAATGACGTCCTCGTACGTGTGAAAGCGTGCGCGCTGAATCATCTCGATCTCTGGGTTCGCCGTGGCTTGCCCAACGTGCCGATTCCGCTTCCGCACATTCCGGGCAGCGATATCGCCGGCGAAATCGCCAAAATCGGCGCGGACGTCACCACGATTCGCGTCGGCCAGAAAGTTGTCCTCGCGCCGCTCGTGAGCTGCGGCAAATGCCCGGCCTGCCTCGCCGGTCTGGACAATCACTGCCGCCAAGCCACAAACCTTGGCTACATGATCGACGGGGGCTGCGCCGAATTTGTGCGCGCCCCGGAAGTCAACTGCCTGCCCTATCCCGAAAACCTCAAATGGGAAGAAGCTGCCGCGATTCCTCTGGTTTTCCAAACCGCCTGGCACATGCTCGTTACGCGCGCTCAACTGCAACCGGGCGAAGACACGCTCATTCTTGGCGCAGGCAGCGGCGTCGGCAGTGCCGCCATTCAAATCGCGCGATTTTTTGGAGCTCGCGTCATCGCGACCGCCGGTTCCGACGAAAAGCTCGCCAAAGCCAAAGAGTTGGGCGCCGACCATCTGATCAATCACAAAACGCAAAAAATCCGCGATGAAGTTCGCCGCATCACCAATAAACGCGGTGTGGACGTGGTGTTCGAGCACGTCGGAACAGCGACTTGGGAAGATAGTCTCGCCAGTCTCGCTCCCACTGGCCGGCTGGTGACCTGCGGAGCCACGACCGGTTACGACGGCAAGGTGGACTTACGCTTCTTGTTTAGCCGTCAGCTTTCGCTGCTAGGTTCGTACATGGGCACGAAGTCGGAACTTCACACGGTGATGAAGCTCGTTGCCGCGGGAAAACTCAAACCCGTGCTCGATCGGACTTTCCCGCTCGCCGAAGCCGCAGCCGCGCATGGCTATCTCGAATCGAGCGCGCAATTCGGCAAAGTCGTCGTTTCGGTTTAATCTGCTGACTGCCTCGACACGTATCCGTACTATTGACAAAGTTTTTGCAATCTTATAAAGTCGCCACTATCCGCCTCGGAAGTGACAGCTCCCCACCCTGCCATCTCTCGGTGCCCAGCGACAGCGCCCGTGGAAATGTGTACAACGCAATTGTTCGCAGAGATGGCGGTCCGGGTGTGTCCAAATACAGATTAGAGCCTGCTCTTTCGCGCCACCCGCCAAAGCCAGGGCGCCTTCTTGGCGCTGTGTGTAAAGGTCTTAGCCCATGCCGGCGAGGACGCCCAGTCCCTCGCCGGAGCCTTCCTCTCTAATTTAGAAACCTTTTCGACAAGCTCTGCTATTCTCTCGCCGCGCCCCTCCAAAGAGCAGACGCAACCGAGCCATGGCAAGTCTTCAAGCGCATCTTGCGGTTTGCATGATCAAGTGGCGCGTCAAGCGCCGCTTAAAGAATTGCCGCGACTATCGCCTTGCGCGACAGATTCTTCGTCCTCCGCCTTGCAAAACTCCGGCATCCGTGCGCATCACAAACGCCAAGGTAAACGGCATTCCTGGCGAGTGGCTCGAATCGCCAAATTCCGCGCAAAGCGTTCTCCTTTATTTGCATGGTGGCGGATATTTCGGCTGTTCTGCGGAGACGCATCGCCCGATCACCGCCTGGTTTGCGATGCACGGCTTCCGCATCTTTGCTCCGAACTACCGCCTCGCTCCCGAAAACCCGTGCGGCGGGCGTGACCGTGAACTTGAAAATCTGGCCGGTCGTTCCACACGTCTGGCAACTCGCGCCGCATTGGATTCCCGAAGCTCGCCAATCGCTACGAGAAGCAGCCGATTTCCTTCGCAAGCATGCTGCCGCAGGGACCTCGCGTGGTGTACGATGGACGCAAGATGCCTGAGCCCTCCGGCAACGGCGACAACGTTGCGGATGTTTCTGTCGACGTGCCCATCGTCGGCGCGGGCTTTTCCGGCATCTGCATGGGCATCAAGCTGCTTGAAGCTGGAATTAAAGATTTCCTCATTATTGAAAAGAGCGACGATCTCGGCGGCACTTAATACGAAAACCGTTATCCCGGCTGCGCCTGCGACGTCCCCGCCCATCTTTATTCTTTTTCGTTCGAAAGAAACCCCGGTTGGACGCGCAGGTTCGCGGGCCGGCAGGAAATCTGACAATACTTGAAATCCTGCGTGCAGCGTTACGGGCTGGCGCCTTACCTTCGCTTCAAAACACGCTTTTGCGAAGCTGTCTGGAACGAACCTGCGGGCCAATGGCGCATCACCGCGAGTCACGTTTCAGCCAACCATGGCGACTGCAGCGGCAATCTGACCATTCGCGCGCGCGTGTTGGTTTCCGGCATGGGCGCGCTGCATGTGCCACACTATCCGGAGATTCCTGGCGCCGAACACTTCTCCGGTCCGTCCTTTCATTCGGCCACCTGGCGATCCGACGTGGACCTGAGCGGCAAGAACGTCGCGGTCATAGGCACGGGTGCGAGCGCGATTCAATTCATCCCGCACATCGCGCCGCGGACCGGCAAACTCTATATTTTTCAGCGCACGCCTCCCTGGATCGTGCCGCGGCTCGACTTTGGCATCTCGAAAAATGGCGCGAGCGCTTCCGCAGCGTCCCAGCGCTTACGTGGCTCATTCGCAAATTCCTGTTTTTTGCGCTCGAGTGGCGCGTTCTGAGTTTTCTTGGCGATCGCGTGGTCCGCGAACACGCGGATGCAATTGCACGCCGCCATCTGGAAAGCAGCGTAAGCGATCCGCAGCTGCGTGCGGCGCTGACCGCGCACTATCAGATGGGCTGCAAGCGTATCCTGCTCTCCGCTGATTTTTATCCTGTGTTTCAGCGGCCCAGCGTGGAACTCCTCACGGAAAGAATTGCCGAAATCCGCGAGCGCAGCGTGGTCACCGAGGACGGCGCGGAGCGCCCGGTGGACGTCTTAATATACTTAAATCCGGCGTCAAGGTCGCCGTTTTTCGCAGATTTGCCAGGGAAGGCGAGATTTTCTCCCGGAATGTTTGCAGCAGTCGATGATTCTCGACAGAAGTAGCTTTAGCCTTCCAGCGGTTTCAACCTGTGAACTCGATGCAGGATTTTCTCTGCCCACACGGTAATCAGGGGCGAATTGACTAACCGCAGAGTAGGTCGGTTCTGCGGGCGCGTAAGTTCGCCCGGCACCCAGAAGAGTTTGTGCCGGAGCTTACTCAACGTAAAGCATTGCCATTCCGCAGGAAGACAGGTCCGCTGAAAAGCTGTGACCAGGTTGTAGGCAAGCCGAATGACTTCCAGATACAGGGCATTGGCTGCAAAAGCGCGAGTTGGAATCTTCGTCAGCGCATAGCTCTCACGAATTTCCCGGATGCGTCGCTCCATTCCGGCACGGCCATCGTAGAAGCGCCACACCCCCGCCGGTGTCAGGGGCAGATTCGTGTGCCAAGCTCGATATGCATAACGCTCCAAGGTAAACAAAGTCGGCTCCGGATCACTCTCCTCGATCTTTTTCCGCGCGACAATGCAACGCCGTGACTGAGGCCAACCGTGGACATGGTGCTCAAACTCCGCGATCTCCCAGCTGGGATTCATCTGTTCATAGCGCAACCCTTTGAGCGCGCGCTTCAGGGACGGAGTCATGCGCGCAACCACAGAATACTGGGCTAAACGCGCTTCCAGCATGTCCAAGACTGGTCCATAGCCGAAGCCGGCATCGGCTCGCACACGGAGTTCTCGGACGTCAGAAGGTGTGGAGAGAAAACAGCAGGCCAACAGTCCCTCGCTACCTGCCCAGGTGCCCGCATCGCCGCGCCGCAGTTCCACATCCCAGAGGAACGAGGAATTCGCTTCCACACAGAGCAGTGGATCATAGGATCGCTTGCCTCGATAGCGCGGATTGTAGCCAACCTCAGCGCCCTCCTGATGACCAAATGACTGGACCACTGTGCTGTCCAGATCGAAGATGAGACGTGAGCGGTGCTCCGGTAAGTGAATGAACCTTTGCAACAGTCGATCATTGGCGCGGTGTAACTGTTCCCGGAGCTGAGCAGGGGCGTTTTGCAAGAATCGCCGTAAGGTTTGTGGATCGGGAAAGCTCGGCAAGCCGGTCAGATACTGAAACGCTCCGTCAGCGCGTAACAGGGACGCTGTCTCGATGCGATCCAGTCCGAGCACGATCGGATAGACCAAAGCCAAGAGCATTTGCGAAACGCTATAGTCCTGGTTATGCCGGAGATAACGAATCTGCTGAGCTAAGAAGTGTCGAA
>QHYJ01000183.1 GCA_003223255.1 Acidobacteriota bacterium
GTTTGCGCACGTTTGCTGTGGGCAAGGACCGCAGAATCCTGTTTACGTACGATCGGTTTGCGGGCGTCGAGGACTTGCCGCAGCCCGGGCCCGTGTACATCCACGAAGATTCCTGCCCGCGCTACGAATGCGACTCCGGCTTTCCGGAAGAACTTCGGCACAGCCCGCGCACGCTGGAAGCTTACGGCCAAGGGCGGCGTCTTTTAGGGCAGGAATACGTGAAGGACGGAAAGTTTGAGGCGGCGGTCGAACGACTCTTCCGGCAAAGGGAAGTTGACTACATCCAGGTCCACAGCACCACTGCGGGCTGCTTTACATTTCGGATTGAGCGAGCCGATCGACCGATTCCTACCGCCGTCGGCCACAAAGACCAAGGCTACCGGGATTGCAAACCACAATGGTTGGGAGTAGGCTCGGGCGAGCCTCATTCCTACCGCACTCCAAACCTGGATACCGTGAGTCTGGATCCCGTCTCCGACGTGCCCAAGAAGAACCGGAGAAGGAGCTTGACCTAGGTGAGTAGAGTGTTTGTAAATGTGAGTAATGCTGCACGAAGGACTAACGACCGGACAGGCGGCCCAAGTTTACGGCTCTGGTGGATTCCGTTGTGGCCGGCGAACTGGCCATGCTAGTCGTGGCCCACCAGGACCGCTTGGCGCGCTTTGGGTTCGCGCTGCTGCAACATCTGTGCCGCAAGCACGGGTGTGAGTTGCTGGTGCTCAACACCGAGCAGGTCTCCCCCGAGCAAGAAATGGTGCAGGATTTGATGGCCATCACGCATTGTTTTTCGTCCCGCTTGGATGGCTTAGGGAACTACCGCCGGGCCTTGAAAGAGGCGTTAAAAGTGATCCTTGCGCATCGGATTGCATTGGACCCTACGGAAAAGCAAAAAGAATACTTTCGGCAAGCCTGTGGCACGGCGCGCTTGGTATGGAATTGGGCCTTAGCGGAGTGGAACTACCGATACGACTTAGGTGCAAACCACGATGCCCGCGAGATCAAGCGGTACTTCAACTCCTTCAAGTACGAGGCGTTCCCCTGGCTGAAGAACATTCATCGGGACGCTCACGCCCAACCTTTTGCCGCTTCAGGTAAAGCCTGGAAAGCCTATTTTAACGGCGAGGTAGAAGGCCGGCCCCAGTTTAAGAAAAAAGGGGAAGTGCCGGGATGGTTTCGAGGTTGCTGCCTATAGGCTAATACAAGACGAGTCGGCGAGATTCTGAAGCGGCGTAAGAAATAAGAGGAGGGGGCAAACTAGAAAGGCGGCTTCTTCATGAAACGGTTTCCTCGATACAACGGATGCGAACCGTAAAATAGGAGCAGCAGTCCAGAAAGGGGAAGAGTCATGTCCAAGACCGGGAAGAGTTCCTCATCCGCTTTGAAAAAACCGCGAGCCGCCAAGAGCGATCCCACGCAGGAGGAGATTGCGCGGCGCGCCTATGAGATTTATCTGGAGCGCGGCGGGGCGCCGGGGCATGAGTTGGAGGACTGGACTCAGGCCGAGCGCGAGCTGCTGGAGAAAAGCAGTAAGCCGCGAGGCAAGGCTGGTCCAACCCTAGTCGCCGCGTAATTACGACACCGAAAGAAAAAGGGTGGAGTCACCCCGAAACTGCAATGCTCCACCCTGTCCGTCCAAACGTGTCCTTTGTTACTGGCCGAGCACGAAAGTAATGGTCACAATCATCTGTACAGCAATCGGCTGGTCATTCAAGTAAGTTGGCTCATACTTCCATTTTCTCAAAGCATCCTGCGCCGCCTGGTAGAGAAGAGGTGGGCCGGAAACGATCTTCATCTCGATGACGTTGCCCTGTTCGTCCAGGAGTGCGTCGATCTGCACCTGCCCTTGGATGCGAGCCTGGCGCGCCAAAGTCGGATATTCGGGGGCCGGTTGAAAAATAGCCCTTGGCGGTTTCACACGCCCGCCTACTCGAATGGGAGCTGACTTTACTGGCCCAGGCGCCACCGGCTTGGCTGCCGTGCTCAATACTCCACCCAGCACTCCACACATCTGACCGCCGGGCACACCACCGACTACGCCGCCAGTGTTATCGGCGTCAAGCGGTGCCTCCTTGATCTCGGCGATCTGCTTGGGGATGACCGTTGGCGCGAAGAGTTTGCCGGAAGCAATAAACCTTTGGCGTATCGGCGCGGCTTTATTAATCAGGGCAGTGGCTGCCGGTGGCGGAGGAGGCGGGGGAGGCGGCGCCGCCACCAGCAGCGTCGAAGTGAATTGCTTGATGTTTATGATGTCGGTGAAAAACAGGCCGATGAGAATGGGAACGGTAATCACTACGACGTGGGTCACAATAGAGACGGCAAGTTTCCACGCGCGCGAACCGGTCTTGAAGCGATTCTCGTCAAGAAGGAAGGCTTGCGAGAATTTGAATGCCGGCTTGATTTCCCGATGATCCTCAAAGGCGCGGACCTTGCCTTTTGCGTCGGGCGACGGAAGAGGAAGGAATTCTATAAGTTTCCGGACGATCACATCGTCCTTGACGGGATGTTCGGCGATGGCGGACGGGGCCATGGGAG
>QHYJ01000184.1:0-4916 GCA_003223255.1 Acidobacteriota bacterium
AACTACGCGACAAAAAAAGAAACAACCTCGTAACACCTATAATGTCGCGCACCCCCTGATGGTGTGCTTGAAGATTAGGCGAAATCGGACACAGCTTTCGCGCTGCGAGCCATTAGCGCCGTTCCGCGAAGAACGACTGGATCACCGCGGCGCATTCCTCGGCGAGCACACCGAGGGTGACTTCCACTTGGTGGTTAAGTCGCGGGTCCGACAGAATCTGGAAGCACGTGCGCACGGCACCGCCTTTCGGGTCATTTGCGCCGTAGACCAGCCGCGGGATGCGCGCTTGAATCATCGCTCCAGCGCACATGCTGCAAGGCTCGAGGGTTACGTAGAGAGTCGTTTCCGCAAGCCGGTAATTGCTGAGGACGCGTGCCGCTTTGCGAAGAACAATCATTTCAGCGTGTGAGGTGGGGTCGCAATCCCGGAGGGTGCGGTTCCCGGAGCGCGCGATAATGTTGCCCTTATGCGCCAACACAGCGCCAATGGGGACTTCCTTCGCGGCGGCTGCGGAGCGAGCCTCCTGGAGCGCTTGTTGCATGAAAGTAGCGTCGGAATCGCTCATAGCAGGGAGGATAACATGCGTCCACTCTAGAGGTAGCAGCCGTTCGCCCGATAGTTCGACCTATCAATCTTTGGCCGTGCCCAACAGCCAATCGAACAGTGGGAGAAATACGTTATAGCGTCCCGCCGGGCGGTCATGATGGATCAAGTGATGGTCGCGCCCGAACTGCAGCCATGAAGGGAGCCACCCGCCTACATGAATCCGCCAGTGAACTTCTTCGATGATGAGGACGTACACAGTGAAAGCAATGAAAATTCCCGGGCTGATCCTCAATCTGAGCAGCACCTCCGCGAGGAACGTAACGACCAAGCCATTCAACACAAACGCCGCTAGGACCAGTGGGGGCGTACCGCCCAGGTTCAAATGCTCAATTTCAAGAGGCGTTCCGACCGAGGCATGGTGCAATTGATGTAGCTTGCCCAGGTAATTGCCGGGCAAATGCAGCAAATAGCGATGATAGAAATACTCAAAGGCATTAGCCCAAATAAGTCCGACAGCAAAACCGACCAACCAATGCCACGGAGAAGTGGGAAACAGCGTTCCCAGGACCGCTGCCGGTAAGGCTCCGCAGAAAAGGGCGGTCAAAGCGTTTTTCATTTTTCGCGTCCTTGCCAGGGCGAGCGCCGAAGCATTCGTCTCCGCTATATTCATCACTCAAACTCCTGAATGGAGCCGCAAGCGCTCCGAAAAAACAAATGAACTTCACCAAGGGCGGGGCAGCGGGTCATTGAGAGGGAAGGGCTGGGTCTGGTTGGGTTTGCGATCTGCCTGGGCAGGGTATCCAGCACGGTATCTATTGGATGGAGCGAGGAGGCTGTCCGGCGGTCAATCGCCCGTGGAAGCGGCGGCCGGAACTTCCAATGGTTGCGGAGACTCGTCCGCTTCCTGAGGCGAATTGTGTTTCGTATCCGGTGCCTGCAACGGCATGCCGCTGATTTGCACCAGTGGCTCCGGTGGCCGCTTGAGCACGAGCTCTTCGTAAATCTCCCGCACTTTCGCTGCCTCCTCCATCGCTTTCCGGCGGCGCATACGGTCCTCTTCGGAGGCCGTTTTGGGAACGCCGTCGTCCACCTTCTGGCGAACGCGCGCCGCGTCTACCGGGTCCACTTTCAGCGAGTGCTCGTAGCTATCCAGATCCACGTTTTTTCCCTTGGCGTAGATCTGATGCCGGCCGTGCTCCTTGTACCACTGTGCTACCGTTGCATTCTTGTGCATGTTCTCGATAATTTTTCGCCAGCCCACTCCGGTGTTGTACGCGCAGAAGCTGATTTCACCGTGCTGCGTCGCGTATGGGATGATGCACATTTCCGTACGCCGGAAGTCATAGTTGAACAAATCCTGGAACCACATTCCCGCGACAAACAGGAGGTTCCATCGATTGCTTCTGCGTTTGGCCACGTCCTGGTAGGTGCGGTCCGCGCCGACGCTGCCATACAGCTTCTTCGCGCGGCTCGCTCCGGAAATTCCCAGGGTCATGTCGAACTCCTTGTAGATGTCCTTGAGCTTCAAGGAAGGTGGGGCCTTGAGCGGGTTGTAGTTTTTCAGAACCGCCAGGGCCATCAGAAATACAGAAAAATGTCGGTTGCGCGCCGCGTCCGTGATTTTTCGCAGGTCGGCAATGAGCCCGGGAACATTAAGAAATCTAGGAACCGGCTCCCATTCCTTGGTCTCACGATTGACCATCAACGCCGTGCCCACGCCGCAGTTGGGGTGACAGCCGCAGGAAAGCGTGCCCCACTGCGCCTGCGGGCCATGGATCAGGTCGGCAAAATCGGCGAACGTGCTGACCGTCGAAATGGGAAACCAATCGCGGCAAGGTTCGATCTTGCCCACTTGCTGGCTAACGTCTTTGGCAAGGTTCGAAAGCGTATAGCGTTGCTTGAGGCGCCGCTCCGGAGTGATGTCTTCGTCGCGTCCGGTGAACGAAACAGGCTGGAAGCTCACGAAGGAGATTTTCTTGGGGTTCTCCATGGCGAGCTTCACGACCGCTCCGACTTGGTCGTTGTTTACGCCGTTGACGATGGTGACCACAGGAACGATCTCAATCCCCGCTTCGTGCATGTTTTCGATCGCTCGCAGCTTTACGTCAAACAGGTTGCCCACCTGCCGGTGGCTGTTCGCGTCGTTTCCGACGCCGTCAAACTGCAGGTAGGCATAGCGCAGGCCCGCTTCGAAGGCTTTCCGGCAGAACTCCTTGCTCTTGGCAAATTCAATGCCGTTCGTCGCGGCTTGGACGCTGTTGTAGCCGAGCTTCTTGGCGTAGGCGATGGCCTTAATGAAGTGTGGACTCAAAGTCGGTTCGCCGCCGGAGAACTGCACGGACATCTGGCGCCGCGGCTTGACTTTCAGCGCGTTGTCGAGAATCTCCTTGATTTCATCCCACGTCAATTCGTGGACGTAGCCTACCTGGTTGGCATCCATGAAGCACGGATCACACATCATGTTGCACCGGTTGGTTAGGTCCACGGTGAGCACCGACCCACGGCCGTAGCGGACAGAGCTCGAGCCATGTTTGTGTAGATCCTCGTCATTGTGCGCGGGAATATCGCGGCCCGGAAATTGCGACTCAATCCATTTTAGAAATTTCGCGTCGACGGCCATCAGGTCTTCGAAATGACCGTGCTGCGGGCAGTCTTTCACCATCCAGATTTGTCCGTCACGCTCTATGATTTGCGCTTTGATCTCGCCGACTTTCTCATGCATCAAATCGCGCCAGTCTTTGCGGCCGTCGAGGATTGCTTGTCTGGTTTCTTTTACGCAGTCCGGACAGAGCGAGTCTGTCTGTCGCGGGAATCCCAACGTCGGCTTGGTTTTCTCCCATGACTTCAGCAGTGGTTTATCTGACCACTTCGGCGTGAACGACGGATTGGCGCGAAAAGAATTAAAAAACTGGATGACGCGAAATGCTGCCCCTGCTGTTTCACAAAGCGTGTAGTCAAACGACTTCCATAATTTTGTGGTGATGCCGCTTGGCATGGTTTTACCCTCACTTTTCTTGAATGGCCTGCTTTTTTCAGCGAAGCGAGAACGTTTCACGAAAACTCTTACGCCCTCGCGCCGCTGTTTTGCGAAACGAGTTGTTCGGTTCAATTTTTGGATCTGGAGAATCGTCAGCCGGAAGCTTTTGCTGGGTGAACCGGCGACCCCTTACCCCCTACGGTGGACTGAAAGCACAGCCGGGATGGCTGCGGGGTAAGGTACAAGAGGAAGGTGCGATCAACTTGGATGCAGGAAGTTCACCAGGGGAAAGACAGCTTCTAGGTCGCTGTCGGTCGCGTGCCCATCTGTGTCTTCGTCTTCGCCGAGATGGTCCAGGGTTGGCCAACATTAGCGTCCTCCGACCTGGGCCGAGAAACTTGACCTCAGGTCCGTGTCTATCGAAGACTTACAGCGCAAATTTCTCAGCAAACGCGAAGACAAACAATCCGGCGAATCCTGTAACCCTGGGGCGAGAAATCCTGAAAATGGAAGGGGTCTGTTCCGGTAAAAATTGAGCCTACGGATTTGCCTGGATTTGACATAAGGTCCATGAGTTATTCCATGCGTGCTTCCGCATCGAAATCGTTGAGCAGATTGCTTGACAATTGCGGGCGGGGGAAACAAACTACATGCCATGAGGAAACTTCTTGAGCGGTTATTTCAAATCGATTTCATCAAGGGGCTTGCGGTCACCTTCCGGATGCAGAATCCGAAGGAAATTGTCACGGAACAGTACCCGCTCGAGCGGCCCATGGTGGCGGAACGTTACCGCGGTGCACCCCGCCTGAATAACAATCCGGAGACCGGAGAAACGCTGTGTATTGGCTGCAATTTGTGCGCCTTGGCGTGCCCGGAAAACCTCATCGTGGTTGGGTGGCTGAGAGATGATGCCACACGAAGAAAAGTGCTCACCCACTTCACCTACGACACTTCACGCTGCATGTTTTGCGGGCTGTGCGAGGATGCTTGCCCCACCGACGCCCTCGAATTGACGCAGGATTTCGAAATGGCCTATTACACCCGCGAAGGAGCCATCTGGGACCGGCACCGTTTGGAGCAGGGACCCACACCCGCGCGTTATACCCGCTAAAGATATTGCATGGAACTTCGCAAAGATCCCATCACGCAGAGTTGGGTCATCCTGGGACAAAGAGAAGTCGTTGCGGAGCCGCCGGAGCAATGCCCCCTGGACCCGCCAAAGCTGGAAAGAATTCCCGCCATCATGACTTGGCCCGCCACGGGGCCTTGGCAGGTTCGTGTCGTTCCGCACCCTGAGCCGCTGTATCACGTCGAAGGCGATCCTGGCCGATTGGCCGAAGGCATATACGACAAGATGGGGGCCCTGGGCGCCCATGAAGTTGTCGTCGAAACC
>QHYJ01000184.1:4964-34014 GCA_003223255.1 Acidobacteriota bacterium
TTTAAATACATTAGCGTGTTCAAAAATCAGGGCGCTCTCGCGGGCGAAGAGTGGCCCCACGCACATTCTCAGGTAACCGCTACCATCTTTGTGCCACGCCGCATTAAGTACGAATTGGGCTCTGCGCATGAGTGGTTCAAAGACAAAGAGCGCTGTATTTTCTGCGACATGGTGCGTCAGGAAGAGAAGCAGGGAAAACGCATTGTGGACGTGCAGGGCGACTATTATGCGCTCTGCCCTTACGCTTCGCGCGTGCCCTACGAAATCTGGATGCTGCACCGTCGGCACAATCATACGTTCGAACAGCCGCGGCCCGGCTCCAACCGGCGCCAACTAGCAGCGCTCCTCGCAAGAATTTTTCGCCGCCTGGAGAAAGTCGCGCCCGCCTATCATTTGGTTGTGCACACGGCCCCGAGCACTATGAACAAAAAGGGCGAAATGGCAGGCTACTGGAAGACGCTCGCGGACGATTATCACTGGCACATCGAAATCCTGCCAATCCTGGAAAAACGCAGCAAGTCTTACAGCATCAAAGAAGTCTACTTCAATGCAGAATTGCCGGAGCAGGCGGCCGCCAACTTGCGTGCGCTGGATCCTACTTCATGAAGGACTACAGGCGCAACGAGACGGGAGGCATCCTAATCAAGTTGGCCGTTTCCCTGTTCCTCATGACTTTCTTCCTCGCCTTGTACCTCGTGCGCCACCCCATCTTCCGCTTCATGGCGGAATCCTGGGTCATCGAAGATCCTCTGGGCAAGGCCGATGCCCTGATTGTTTTGAGCGACGATAATTTTTATGCCGACCGCGCCACGCGCGCCGCCGAATTGTTTAGGGAAGGGAAGGCCCCGGTTGTTGTGGCGAGCGGAAGAAGGCTGCGCCCCAGCGCGGGGATCGCGGAATTGATGGAGCACGATTTGGTCGAGCGTGGCGTGCCCAAAGACAAGATTTTGCGCCTTGCCGTGGATGCTGACAGCACACGGGAAGAGGCCGATGCGCTGGCAAAGCTTGCCAAAACCAAGAAATGGCACAGGGCCATCGTGGTCACGTCGAATTATCATACCCGCCGCGCGCGATACATCTTCCGGCGGGTTTTTCCACAGGACATTGAGATACTCGTCGCCAGCGCGCGCGACGGCGACTTTGATCCGGAGAGCTGGTGGGAGAAACGCAAGTCCACAAAGGTATTTATGCGCGAGATTGGGGGGATGGCCGTAACGATTTGGGAGCTGAGGTCCGGGAGAGAGGCTCCAACCGCATCTCAAGGAATAGTAGAATGGAGAGCGCCTAATCCGCAATCCCTGGTGTAGCGATCCAGGAAACACCCTATATTTGCCATCTGCCATTCTTGTTTACAGCCTCCGAGTACTGTAATATGTTGACACTTCCGAGTCGCGGCCTCCCGACCAGCCCTGCGATGAGCGGCTTCGAAAATCCCATTTTCGATGTCGAGGTGTCTGATGTGGAAAAAAGAAGATGCAAAGATTCTCGGAATTGCCGAAAATTCTGCGGGCGCTTCGGGCTTTGCAAGATCTCAAAGCTCTGATTCCTCCAGTTCATTTTCAGATTCTCCCCGGGCTGCTGCAAGCATCAGTCAGGGAATTCGGATCAAAGGCGAAGTGACCGGAACCGAAGATCTTTTCGTCGATGGTTTTGTGGAGGGAAAACTGAACCTTACGGCAAATTGTTGTTTGACGGTCGGGCCGAACGGAAACGTGAAAGCCGACCTCGTTGCGCGGGAAATTATTGTGCGCGGAAAAGTCGAAGGCAAAGTCGCCGCTCGGGATAAGCTGCTCATCGGAAGCACCGGCCAGATTACCGGTGAGGTGCAAACCGACCGGCTGGCCATCGAAGATGGAGCCATGCTGCGCGGAAAGGTGGAAGCCGGCAAATTAATTAGCATACCGGCCGAGACCAAGTCGGCTGCGGCAGCGGCGGCTGCGGTCAGCAGTAAGCCTGCTCCACAATCTGCTACGCTGGGCTCGGAAACGGCGGCGGACTGATTCAAGATGAGTTTTCTTCACAAACTCGGAATTGGCGTTGGCAGCACGGAGGGAGCGCGTGAAGTCAGTGGCCCGGTTCATTTGACCTCCCGCGCACGTACTCCCGGCGGCAGCGTTCCTCCTGCCGCCGGTGCTGCGAGTGCTCCCGTTCAGGAAGAATCCAACCGCCTCTCGAACGGCTTGAAAGAACTGTTGTGGAACCTGGATGGCTTGGAGCGCGGCGCGCTCTTGGATCTGGGGCCGGCTTGGCAAACGACTCTGAGTTTTTTCATTGAGCGCGGTTTCCGCGTTTCTTCCGAAGACATTCTTCACGCCTGGAAGGCATTTTTAACCGAAGATGAGAGACGTTTGCGAGAAGACTTCGCTGCCGGCGAAACCCTCGAGATGACTCCCAGCGCGAGAGCCACCCGCTTCTTGAAGGGGAATTTGCAGTACCCGCGCAGTTCGTTCGATGCCGTGCTTCTCTGGGATCTTTTGGATTATCTCGAGCCGGCTTTGGTGAAGCAAGTCGTTGCGACGCTGACGGAATTGCTGCGTCCCGGCGGCGTGGTGTTTGCAATGTTCCACAACAAGAAACCCGAAGGTTTTCAGCGCTATCGCGTGGTGGATTCGAATACTTTGCAAATGGTTGCGACCGCGGTCATCTGCCCGGCGCAGCGCGTTTATCAGAACCGGGAAATTCAGGATCTCTTCGGCCGCTATCGAACCATGAAATCTTTTGTCGGCCGTGACCAACTTCGCGAGACTCTGTTCATAAAATAATAAGGAAACGTCTTTCGTTGCTTCCGCTGGAAGCCGGCGAACCATTGCCAGATTCGCCAAGTTTTCCCTTGCTTCGAAAGGTTTCGAGGAGTACAAGCAAGGTGTGAGCTCAAGGAGCTCCGGAGGGAACATGACTCCACCGGGCTTAGAGCTGCACCAAAACTGAACGCACCACTTTTGTGGTGCGAGTCGTTCGAGAAAGTGGCGCGCTGTTTGCGCGCTTTCGAAACGATACAATAATCTGACAAGAAAGGGAGCCGCCGGGCTCCCTTTCTTGGTTTTCACCCGGGACTGCTGATCCGTTTTGGACGAAGTCCTATGATGCCGATGCCGCGCAGTGGCATTGATACGCCGATGATGGCGTCGGTTGTGCACGGACGTCTGGTTTGAAGTTGTGGATTGCGGTTTGAAGGGCAAAGCAAACTTCATTTGGTTGGGAACCTCCTGGTTGTCGCGCATCCCCCCGGTCCTTATTGCAGCATAAGATAAGCGTGTAGTTGAGGAAGAATCTTTGTGAGCTTTGCGGGAATACGCTTGTCGGGAACGGAAGTCGGAAAACGTGCCCAAGATTCTTGACTGTGGCCGCAGGTTTACTTGCCCTTCTGTCAGTGACGCTACCGTTCAATTGCCCAGCTTGACCCGTTCGAGCCAGCGGATGGCATCGCGCTGGTTAGCAATAATTTGCGCCTGCCAGACCAAAGCGATAGACATGGCACTCATAACCAAGAGGCAGAGGATGAGAGCGAATCCGACGTGCGACTCGCGAATCTCGCTGCGAAGCATGCGGCGAATCCATTCCATGGGAGGAGTTCTCCTAGTACTTTCTGTGCCTTTCCAATTGACAGAAGTAGGGACGCGTCGCCTGTCGGCAAAACTGAGCAATCGGAGCGCCACACGCGCGCGGCCTCGCAATACCCTCTTAGCACTCAGAAAATACTTGGTTTGTTTGAAGGCAGAAGATTTCTTTCTTTGCGCACGCAAAAACTGGCAGTGCAAACTTACTCACTTATTGTGCAACGCTTTTTCTTGGCTGCCAGGATTTCGCTGCGATGCTCTCCAAGACCTGCTCCCAAGGTTCAGGGGAGAGCAATTGGACTTCGCGGGCCCGAGGATAGGGCCGCTTGTTGGCTATCGCCCCACCGGTTCCATCCGTCAGCAAAATGCTCCGGTCGCAGAAAGGGAACAGGCTCGGAGCTAGTTCGGTCGTCGCGAGCGCCACGGAAGGAGCGTGGTAGCGGAGGGCCCGGTCGTACAACTTCGACAGTGCGGCAATCGAACCTCGGACGCTGGCGCCAATGGCTGCCGACCAGATCACGCCGTGCTGACGAAATTGCAACCGTCGTTTACGGCCCTCAGCCAGGAATCGCTCGGTTTGTGCTTGGGGGGCGCCGGCAAAAAAGAACAACTCATCAAAATCGCGTTGCCGGGCTAATTCCGCTTCGCGCGGCGGCAGGCCCGTGTTGTGAGCGAGTTCTCGAGGAGAGAGCGAGCGCAACGTCACCAGGGGAACATCCGTCTCTAAGGAAAGCAATTCGAGTGCCTCAGATGCAGCCGGGAGGGCCTCAGCGGACGGAATACAAGTAAACCGGCCCCGGCGCACCGGCGCGGTTTGGCCCTCAGGAGAGTCACCAGAATCCGGCCGCAAGTGAAAATAATCCTCCGGGAGATACACGCCACACCCATCCTCGGCAATGAAAGGGTGGGCATGGCCCAGTTTTCGGCGTGGCTCGTCGAATTGTAGGCGGGAGCGGCTGGTCAACCACACGGCCGGTATTCCCGTGTGGTCGAGGGCGGCCGTGAATTCATCGAAGCCACCGGCGCCTTTTCCCCGTGCAGGGAGAAGAGGGTCGACGGCGATATAAAGGACGCTGGAGGTCTGTCGCAAACGGATCTCCCGTTGTCGGAAGATTCATTGTAGCAGGAGCAGAATTGGATTTCTTTCTACGGGGGGGGCGCCAAAAGAAAAAGCGGGCAGGAGCCGCTGCCCGCTTTTTTCACACCCGGCTCACTCAGCCAGGATTCTCTTCCTTACTTTAGTTGCCAGACTTCGTTGCGGAGGCGGTCCCTTGCGAATTCGCCTTCGGAACGCTTACGTATCCGCTGATGCTGTCCTTGGTCACCTTGTTGATCACGAGTTCCTCGGGAATGTGCGTTCCGGACAGATAGAAGAAGATCGGCTCGTTCAGAGTGCGGTTCTTTTTCTCGAAGCGCTTGTCTTCCACGACCATCCCCACGCTAAATTGATTGCGCTTCTCGTTGATGCCTTTGAGTTCTACGGTCACATTGGCGACCTTCTGCGGGCGATTCTTGCCGGTAATGGTGAATTCGGTGTAGTCGCGCTCACCCAGCCGACGAAGCTGATCAATTTCATCATGGTTGCGGGCGATCAGAGTCCCCATCTCGCTCTTGGCCATCTTCAGGTCCTCGCGGGTGCTATCGAGGTCGGTTCGGACACCGACAACCTTGGTGTCCACACTCTTGACATCATCGCTTGAGGCTTTGGTGGCGAGTTCGGAATGCACGGAAGTGTCGAGCGCCGTAACCTTTTGGTTCGTCTCGTCGTTCAACTTCGCGGCTTCCATGCGGGCCTTCTTCAGCTGGCCCTGGGTGATTTTCAGCTTATCGGTGACCACCTTCAAATCCCCTTGAAGATCGGTATTCGCCTTCTCATCCTGCGCCAAACGGTCCTTCAGAGAGGACATATCCTGCTGCATCGACTGCTGGGCCTGCTTCAGTTGCGTTGCAACTGCTTGCTGGGTGCTATCCAGCTTGGACGAAGCGCTCCAGCCGAAGGCCAGTCCAACTAGCGCAATCAACCCGAGGACAACAATCGCGGGAAGGTGCCAGGAAGAACCACCCTTCACATCCAGTATCTGATCTTCTGACATAAGTTTAATTTCTCTCCTCGCCCCTAGGGGCCATGCCGGGTTTACCGGCTTGTTAAGGAGGTCTTGCATGCATCCAACCAATTAAAGGAGGCCATTAACGCCGGTAACTCGCAGAAGGATAGGGGGTTGCCTGCGATCTCCTTACGCGGGGTGGTACTAGTCCTAGCAAAGATTACGTGAAAACACCGCCAACAGCGGATTTTTTGCGCTCCAGGACCTAAGTAACATCAATACCAAACTCGCGCAAACTACTCTGAAGCTGCTGCGGGGTCTGGAAAACGATGCTCTGCATGCCCAGTTCCTCCGCCGCGTGGGCGTAGGCGGGAACATCATCCACGTAGACGGCGTCTTGGGCCCGGACTTTGCAGGCCTGTAGGGCCGCCTTATAGATGAGCGGACTTGGTTTACAGGCTCCCACGCGACAGGAGTAGATGTGCACCGGGAACAAAGCAAGGAACCCATAAGCTCGCTCCATATGCGCGAGATGCAACGGATCTGTGTTCGAAAGAACCCCCAGGCGGTATCTTCTCCCCAGCTTCTTTAGGAAGGCCTCTTCGTGAATGGGAGTTGGGTCCAGGGCGCGGTTCCAAACCTCTACAAACTGCTCAAAGTTGAGCCTGCTTCCCAGGCGCTTCGACAAATGCAAATGCCAATCTCGTGGGGAGATGCGCCCCTCTTGCCAGTCTTTCCAGCGCACATCTTTTTCCAGGGCGGACCAAATCTCCTCGGGAGAGAGCGAGATTCCCTCGACGAGGCCGCTCGTCGCGCGAGCCACATTGACAGGAATCAGCACCCGGCCAATATCGAAGATGATGGCCTGCACTTTAGGAGAGGCCACGCGTTATTCTTTCTCCGCGCCAGGCATGGAAGCAGCGCGATTGGAGTTAAGGGCGTGGAGTTGCCGCCTCGCCCGCAGGATGCTGATGATAGCGGGCATGATCGAAAGAAGAATCACGACCGCGATCACGTAGTGGATGCGCCGGGCAATGTTGGGAATCAGATGTCCGAGAAAATAACTGCCGAGGACCATCGTTCCTACCCAGAAGATGCCGCCGAAGATATCGAACGCCACGTAGCGCCCATACGGCATTCTCGCTGCTCCTGCGACCGGCGGACAAAACGTTCGAATGATGGGAACAAAGCGCGCCAGAATAACGGCTCTTCCGCCATACTTCTCATAAAAATCACGTGCGCGTTGCAGGTGGCTGCGCCGGAAAAAGAAAGAATCCTCGCGCCGGTAGAGCGCCGCTCCCGCCGAGCGGCCGATCCAGTAACCGATCTGGTCGCCCACGGTGGCGCAAAGCATGACCGGCAGAAGCAGAAACTTAAGAGGAATTACGCCGCCCGCAGAAAGAATACCTGCGGTGACGAGCAGGGAATCCCCCGGAAGAAAAAAGCCGACGAAGAATCCGGTTTCGATAAAAACAATCGTGCAGATGAGTGGGGAACCGCCGGCGCGGATTAATTCTCGGAGTCCGTCGGGGTTAAAAAGCGCGCGGAAGAAGTGAAGGATGGCGTCAAGCACTCAGAATGGTTCCTCGCCCTAGAAAAATGGATTGAGGCTCTTGAGGGCACCGGCACGAGACCGCGCGTGCGCAATTCCATCATAGCGCCCATTCCTATACGGTAGCAGAAAACGCCAGCGTCCTCTCCACATTCGTGCCACAAGAAGATGAGACTGCCAAGGGCCGCCAGCAGCACGCCGGGACGAATCATGCCTGCACCTCCGTCAGCCACACTGGACTTCTCTTTCGGAGAACTTGCTCCGCCTCCGATGGCATTTCGGCTTCTGACTTCTGCTCGAGCAGTTTTTCAATGCGCGGCAAGGCGCGAAGAGCGGCAGCAGCCCCGGCCTCAATTGCTTCATCAGCACGGGCAAAATCATCCCAAGCAAGAAATTGCACGTCCGGGCGAAGCACGAGGTCGGCATGGCGCTCCCAGAGTTCGAGTTGGTGCTTCTGGGCTGCGCTAAGCGCGCGGCTCACGACCTGAAATATATTTGTCGGCACGCCGCGGTGTCCGTCCTGCATGCCCACGGAAACTCCGATTACAGTTTGTGCCCCCAGCAGGTGTGCCGCATGCGTCGGAACCGGCGCGACTAGGCCGCCATCGGCAAGACACCGCGTGCCAATCTGCACGGGCTCGAACAGGCCGGGAAAGGCGCAGCTCGCGCGAATGGCATCAACGAGATTGCCCTGCGTGAAAACCGCTGGTTCGCCGGAAGCCAGGTCCGTGGCCACGACGGCCAAGGGAATCTCCAGATCCTCAAATTGACAAGAACCAAATACGCGCTCAATGAGGGCCCCGAGACGCTGGTTGCTCGCAAGACCCAGCCGCGAAACGCGCCAGCGGGCAATGTCACGGAAGCGTAAAGTCCGGCAGGAGTCTACGATGCGCTCCAGCGGAGCGCCGCTGGCATAGGCCGCGCCGAGGATGCTGCCCACGCTGCTGCCCGCGATGTGGGAAACACGGACGTTGTGTTCCTCGAAGACTTTCAGGACGCCTAAGTGCGCAAATCCCCGGGCGAAGCCCCCGCCGAGGGCCAGTCCGACGCCTGCCCGCAAGGACAGCGTCCCTGTCCCTGAGTGCACCATCTCTTGCTCCGAATGGTGGTGCTGCTTCATTCCGACACAATGACAGCCGGAACCGTTTTGAGCTATGGCCTAGGCGTCCTCTCCAAACAGTACGAGCGTACTTTCCAAGAACGTTCCTTTAGTCTTGAACAACCACAGTGAAGCAGTACCGACTTACTAGTCTCATACCCTCTGTGTACCATTGTGACCCGCAATTCTCTGCGCGATTCTCTTCCCGTCACGCTGAAGTTCCGAGGGGGTCAAAAGAATGGAAAGCGCGTTTAAGGTTTGGGTTGAGCACCCCGTGGTTCTTCAAGTGGCTTTGGGCGACATCAAAGTGCCGCTGCGGGGAAAGCTGGTGAAGGACGGCAGCGATACCGTACGCATGCGTATCGGCGACGGCTGGGATGTCGACATTTATAAAACCATGATCCTGGCAGAGCTCAAGTACGTGACTCGGCGGCGCGCGGCAGTGCTGTTGGGGCTTTCCGAGCAGGAGCTAAATCGCATTTCCAGCGAGTCGGGCTTCGGCCACAAAGAAGTCTCCGGACAGGAAGAAGAGACCTATTTCACGTACGAGGAGTTGCGCCAGATCTGCATGCTGGCTGTGAGCCACGTGCACTAGATCCGGTTCGCAGGTAAAGCCACAAGTACAGAAACGAGTTTCCTCCGGCCCCCCTCGGTAGTACCCCCACCCCGGGTCGCTCCCCCCAGCGACCCGGGGATTTTCTTGCCCTCGCGTCGCATCCTCTGATTGCATGCCCAGTGCGAAAGACACAGGCATTACTTTAAGCTTTATCAGACGAACTTGGTTTTGCGGGCCGAAGGGGCCAAAACCGTGTCGTCTAAGTCCAAGTCCTCCAAATACTTTCGCGTGTACGACCGCCACCCGCGCGTGCCCCACATCCGGCTGCAAAATCATTTGACAGCTCTCACGTGGATGAAGAAACTTGGCCGTAAAAAGATCGTGAAAGGATGGTGCGGGCGATGGCGAAACGGCGCGCAGGAAAAATGGGCGGACTTCTGTTCGGAGCTGTGGGTATGTTGCTGCTGGCCTTCGTACCTGGCGGGACGGAATCCGTCTTCGCACAAGATGAGATGTTTGACCTTGTAATTGCGAACGGCAGAGTGATGGACCCCGAATCGGGGTTGGAGGCGGTGCGCAACGTGGGAATCCGCGGCGGAAAAATTCGCGCGATCAGCAGTGGCGCATTGAAAGGGAAGCAAACCATCGATGCGCAGGGCCTCGTTGTTGCGCCAGGATTTATTGACTTGCACGAACACGGACAGGAGCCGCGCAATTACCAGTTTCAGGCGCACGATGGTGTGACCACGTCGCTCGAGCTCGAAGCGGGAACGGATGACGTCGACAAGTGGTACAGCGCACGCGAAGGAAAGTCGCTCATCAATTTCGGCGTGAGCATCGGACACATCCCTGTGCGCATGAAAGTGATGCACGACCCCGGCACGTTTCTAGCGACCGGAGATGCGGCACGCCGCCCGGCTAGCGCCGAAGACCTGGCGAGCATGACCGAGCTCATGGAAAAAGGATTTCAGCGCGGCGCGTTGGCGGAGGGCATGGGCGTGAATTACACGCCCGCCGCGTCACACGAGGAAATTGTCGACATGTTCCGCGTCGCTGCCAAGTATGGCGCGTCGGTGCACGTGCACTTGCGGCACGCGGGCTTAAAGGAGCCGACGACCGGCTTGGTGGGGATTGAAGAGGTGATCGCGGCTGCGGCAACGACCGGGGCGCCGTTGCACGTGGTGCACATCACCAGCATGGGCCTGAAAAACACGCCGGAGCTCATGGCTATGGTGAAAGGCGCACGGGAGCACGGGCTGGACGTGACCACGGAGTGTTATCCGTACACGGCGGGAAGCACAGCCTTGCAGTCGGCGATATTCGATTCCGGTTGGCAGGAGAACATGGGGATTACCTTTAAGGACGTGCAGTGGGCGGAAACCGGCGAGCGCTTAACCGCGGAGACATTCGAGAAATACCGCAAGCAAGGCGGGATCGTGGTGATTCACTCGATTCCCGAAGAAGCTGCGCGGGCGGCCGTGGCGAATCCCATGGTGATGGTGGCCAGCGACGGCATGCCTATCACGGGAGCAAAGGTGCATCCGCGCGGGCAGGGGACGTTTTCGCGGGTGCTGGGACACTACGTGCGCGAAGAAAAAGCGCTGGATTTGATGACCGCGCTGAAAAAAATGACGTTGATGCCCGCGCAACGCCTCGAAAAGCGCGCGCCCGTCTTCAAGGACAAAGGAAGGATTCGCGCGGGCGCCGACGCGGATATCACGGTGTTCGACCCCAACACGGTCATCGACAAAGCCACGTATGAGCAGCCGCTTCAATATTCCGAAGGGATGCAGTTTGTTTTGGTGAACGGTGTCCCGGTTGTCAAGGACGGGAAACTTGTGGATGGCGTGTTCCCTGGGCGCGCAGCGCGCGCGCCGATTGCGCAGTGAGGCTTCCGCTGCGCTCCTAAAAGAGAGAACAAAAGAGACCTTCGCCACGCGTTACAGCGAGTTGCCCAGAGCGCAAAATGACAGTGGGACAAGCCCAGGAAAGTGTATATAGTACGGCGGGCGCCGTCCTTCGTAGGAAACTGTAAGGAAAGGATCCACCTTGACCTTTGCCGCTGCCGACTGGGCCGCCGTCGTTGGGTATCTGCTCATCACGCTGATTCTTGGCCTGTATTTCCGGAGCCGCTCCGGAAAAAGCACGGAAGATTATTTCGTCTCGGGCCGCAATGTCTCGTGGTGGCTTGCAGGAACGTCCATGGTGGCGACCACGTTTGCCGCGGACACGCCGCTAGTGGTCACCGGCCTCGTGTACAGAAACGGCATCGCGGGCAACTGGTTTTGGTGGAGCTTTTTGCCCTCAGGCATGATGACCGTGTTTCTCTTTGCGCGCCTGTGGCGTCGTTCCGGACTGCTGACCGATGTGCAGTTCGCGGAGATGCGATATGCGGGAAAGCCCGCGGCGTTTTTACGGGGTTTTCGTGCGCTGTATCTCGGCTTGCTGATGAATTGTCTGATCCTTGGATGGGTCACGAAAGCGATGACCGCGATCGTGGCCGCTAGCCTGGGGGTGAGCGAGACAACCTCGCTTTGGATTTGCGTTTTCTTCCTGATTCCGTTTACCGGCTTTTATGTAGCGATCGGCGGGCTCTGGGGCGTTTTGTGGACAGACCTCTTTCAATTTGTGCTCAAGATGGCCATCGTTATCGGCATTGCGTGGTATGCGATCGATGCAATTGGGGGAATGCACGCGATGCTCGAGAAGCTCGATGCGATGCACGCCGCAGCCGGACCTGGGGCCGGAGCTCCCACGGCGTTCTTTCCCGATTTTTCCCGGCCGTTTACATATCAAGCGCTATGGGCGCTTCCTGTGATCACGTTCGCGGTGTATCTCGGTGTGCAGTGGTGGGCGTTTTGGTATCCAGGAGCTGAGCCAGGCGGTGGAGGATACATCGCGCAACGCATCTTCAGTGCGCGCGATGAACGCAACGGTTTGCTTTCCGTGCTGTGGTTCAACGTCGCCCACTACGCCGTGCGTCCCTGGCCGTGGATTTTGGCGGCGCTAGCGGTGATTGTGCTTTATCCGGGCCTCGCGCAGCCCGAGTCCGCCTACATGCGCATCGTCACGGAGCATGTGCCGCACGCGTTGCGCGGCGTGGTGTTTGCGGGATTTATGGCCGCGTTCATGTCCACGGTGGCCACGCAATTGAACTGGGGAGCGTCGTATTTGGTCGCTGACTTCTATCGCCGCTTCGTCAAGCGCGACGGCACGGAACAACATTATGTGCTGATATCGCGACTGGCGACCGTGCTGCTCGTAGTCGTTTCAGCCTGCGTTTCGGCAAAACTTGGCTCGATTGTGGCGGGCTGGGAAGTGGTGCTGACCATTGGGGCAGGAACTGGCGGAGTGTACTTGCTGCGCTGGTATTGGTGGCGGATCAATGCGTGGAGTGAAATCGCGGCGATGGCGACGGCCATTGTGGTGACGGCGCTGCTTTCCTTGCTGAAACCATTTTCGGGCTCGGAAGCAGTGTTGTTTGCCAAGAACGCGCTCGTGACCACGGTCGTGACTTCGCTGGTTTGGATAGCCGTGACCTTCCTGACTAAGCCGGAAAGGGAAGATGTGTTAGTGAAATTCTATCGGAAGGTAAGGCCCCACGTTGCCGGGTGGAAGCCGGTTGCGCGCCTAGTGCAGGACGTTCCGCAAACGCGGGACCTGGGACGCAACTTGCTATCCTGGGCGCTCGGCTGCGGCATGGTGTACTTGGCACTTTTCGGTTCGGGGAAGATGCTGTTAGGCCAAATAGGATTTGGCCTTATGCTGCTGGTGCTCGCGGCCGTTTGCGCCGCACTGCTCTCCCGGTTGATGCCGCGCGCGAAGGAGTGGAGCGCGGATTGAAATGGTGGATTCTGCCCAAGCGGCGCGCAACGACACGCACAATGCAGTTCTGGCCGGATTCCTCGGCTGGACGTTCGATGCCTTCGATTTTTTCATTTTGACTTTCGTTTTAGCGCCCATCGCCGCGGAGTTTGGCAAAACAATTCCGGCGCTTGCGCTAACCATCACGGCAAGTTTGGCCACGCGTTGGATCGGGGCGATTTTCTTCGGTCTGCTCGCGGATCGCTATGGGCGGCGCATTCCGCTTATCGTCAATATCCTCTACTATTCGCTGATCGAGGTTTTGTCGGGGCTTGCTCCGAACTATCGAGTCTTTTTCTTCCTGCGACTCCTCTACGGCATTGGCATGGGCGGGGAGTGGGGCGTGGGAGCTTCCCTCACCATGGAGTCGATTCCTGCAAAATGGCGAGGCCTCATTTCCGGCGTACTGCAGGAAGGCTATGCGTTGGGATTCCTGCTGGCCGCAGCAGCGTACCGGTTTGTTTATCCGCATTGGGGATGGCGGCCGCTGTTTTTTGTAGGCGGCGTGCCGGCGCTGCTTACTTTATTTGTCCGCGCAAAAGTAAAAGAGCCCGAAGCCTGGCATCGCTCGCGCACCGATTGGCTGACTTACCGACGAGCAATCTTTGGGAATTGGCAGCGCTTCGCGTATCTCGTGGTGCTCATGGCCATGGTGAATTTCATTTCGCACGGCACGCAGGACATGTATCCAACTTTTTTGCAGCGCCAGCACGGTTTCAGCCCGCAGCGCACTTCGGACTTTACCGCGTTTTCTATGGTTGGCGCGATCTGCGGCGGGTTGGCGTTCGGATATTTCTCAGACCGCAAAGGACGTCGCCACGCGATGGTGAGGGCGCTGCTTTTGGGCTGCTTGCTCATTCCCATATGGGTGTTCGCGCCAAACCTTCCGCTCATTCTGGCGGGAGGATTCCTGATGCAATTCATGGTGCAAGGCGCGTGGGGTGTCGTTCCGGCGCACATCAACGAGCTATCGCCGGATGCGCTGCGCGGTTTTTTCCCCGGCTTGGCTTACCAGTTCGGCGTCTTGATCGCCTCTGGTAGCGCGTATTTTCAAGCGCAGATGGCTCTTTATATGAGCTACGGGCGCGCCATGGGGCTCTTCGCGCTGATCGTTCTAGTTGTTGGCGCGATAGTGGTGGGGTTCGGGCCGGAGGATCACCGCATCGAGTTTGGCCGAGGCGGCGAATTCGAGAGGAAGGCGCCCTGAGAGACTCGGGGCTCCACCGCCAAATTCGTAGAAGAAACGGCGATTGAAGCGTTGCGCATTCTATCGGAGTTTACTCCTGCGAGCGTCTATGATTGAAAGCTATGTGACCGGGGGCACAGACACGGAACCAAGACGGCGTAATCTTGGTGGGCGGCTCGTAGGAAAGCGCCTAACCTCAATCCATGGGAAGAGGGAAAGGCGCTCAGGGAGGGGAGGAGTTGACATTAACCC
Source organism: Acidobacteriota bacterium (assembly GCA_003223255.1). Classification (GTDB taxonomy): domain Bacteria; phylum Acidobacteriota; class Terriglobia; order Acidiferrales; family UBA7541; genus Acidiferrum. The sequence goes on from QHYJ01000184.1 coordinate 19,076, forward strand.
CGGAGGAGAGGGAACTTCTCTTGAGCATTCTGGAGCAACGCCATCAGGAGATTCTGAAAGAGATTTGGCATCCGCGCCATCGCGAATTCAAAGCATCTCTCCGCAGGAAAGAAAAGCTGCTTGAGTTTGTCTTGGATCATTTGCGAGAAGTGCCAATGCAAGAAGTGGTGGGCTGACCGCTCTTGAGGCTTGCCAGATTGCTCCCGTAGACCATGGACTTTGAGGAAATCGAGCACACGGCAGACCGAGCCTTTCGCGTCCAGGGCCGTGACCTTTCGGAGTTGTTGGTGAATGCCGTGCGCGCAGTGCATGCGTTGGAGGGGATCCGTTCCGCAGGAGAAACATCGGCGACCCGCGAGCTGGAAGTGGAAGGAATTGACTCCGAGTCGCTGCTCGTCAACTGGTTGAATGAAATCTTGTTTCTGGAGCAGCAGCATCAAGTACGCTGCGAAAAATTTCAAATTCGTGAGCTGAATGGTTTTCATGTGCGCGCACGCGTGGAAACCCGGGGGTGCCCCGGCTATCAGACCGGCATCAAAGCGGTGACCTTCCACAATTTGAAAATATGTAAGACTCCTGTAGGCATGGAGGCGGAAGTGGTTGTGGATGTCTAGCCGCTCTCGCATCAGCATGAGGCATCCTTGGTTAGCAAACAAAATTTTGTCAGAGCGGCGGATTGTATCTGGGAGATTCCGCGGACCTTTCGCGACGATATGCGTGTGCCCGCACGCCTTTATGCGGACGAAGAGTTGTTGGACGCAGCCCTTGCTGATAACTCTGTGCCGCAACTCGTTAACACAGCTACATTGCCCGGGGTCATCGGACATGCCATCGCCATGCCCGACATTCACCAAGGCTACGGTTTCCCGATTGGCGGAGTCGTGGCCACGCGGTTACCCGGCGGAGTGATTTCTCCCGGAGGGGTCGGCTATGACATTAACTGTGGTATTCGACTCCTCGTATCGGCTGCGTCGGTTGACGAGGTCAACCCTTACCTGAAAGACATCGCCTCCTCTCTGTATGCGAATTGCCCCAGCGGCGTTGGCGCCCATGGCCACCTCCATTTGAGCAACAACGAGTTGGATCGCGTGCTCCACGAAGGATCGCGCTGGATGGTGGAAAATGGCACCGCTTCTCGTGAAGACTTGGATCACACGGAGGAGTTCGGCCGCATTCCCGGAGCGGATGCTTCTTTTGTTTCCGATCGTGCCCGCGAGCGTGGGCGGGACCAACTCGGGACGCTGGGAGCCGGGAACCACTTCATCGAAGTAGACAAAGTTGTTGAAGTCTACGATCAAGCGGTTGCTGCCCGGCTCGGTATTTTCTCCGGCAATGTTGCCGTGCAAATTCACTGCGGCTCCCGAGGTCTTGGCCACCAGGTCTGCGAAAACTACGTGAGCCGATTCCAGAAAACCGTACAAGATTACGGGATTACACTGCCGGACCGCGAATTGGTTTGCGCGCCATTCGACTCTAAGGAGGGCCAGGCATACTTCCATGCCATGGCGTGTGCCGCGAACTTCGCGTTCGCCAATCGCCAGTTGCTGACACACCTGATACGGAAGAGTTTCGACCAGGTTTTGGTAGGCAAGATCAAAAACTACGAACTGCGCCAGGTGTACGACATCGCGCACAACATGGCGAAAATTGAAGAGCATCAGATGAACGACGGTCACTCAGTTCGCGTCTGCGTGCATCGCAAGGGCGCGACTCGCGCCTTTGGCCCCGGGTCTCCAGTTCTGCCAAATGATCTGCGCGACCTGGGCCAGCCCGTGCTCATTCCCGGTTCTATGGGCACGGCCTCGTATGTGCTGATGGGCACTCGAGAAGCCATGCGGCAGTCGTTTGGTTCTACGTGTCATGGAGCAGGCCGCGTGATGAGCCGCGCCAAAGCGAAGAAGACCATCCGCGGAGCGGAATTGCGCGAGCAGTTGCACGCCCGAGGCATTCTAGTGTGCACAGGGTCAATGAGCGGACTGGCGGAAGAAGCTCCGCATGCTTACAAAGACGTGTCGCGCGTCGTGGACGTGGTTCACAAACTGGGGATGGGCACAAAGCTCGCTAGGCTCGAGCCTGTTGCCGTTATCAAAGGTTAGAAACATCTGAGCCCGTAGAGCTCGTCGAGATAAAGTGGCGCGCCCAAGCGGACGATTTCCGAACTTTTCTGAACGAGTTTGTCGTAGATTTGACGCAGTTTGAACTTCCTGCGCACTTCCGCTTCACAACCAGAGCTATATCAAATCTAGCGTAGCTAAGCGTAGGAGGTTCGACCTAGCTCTTCACGTATTACACGCCGAATGATTTTCTCAAGAGGTTCACGAGCGTGCTGTACATGTTGTCGCAGCACCTCGTTGATGACGCTCTGGTAGTTGCCGTCGCCTGCGCGTTCGACCTGATCCCGGAACCAAGCTAGGATTTCGTCATCGAGACGGATGGTGATGCGCGTTTTGCCCTTCGGAACTGCAACGACAGCACCACGTTTGGCTTTACTGAAATCGTATTCACGCTTCATGATGTTCCTCGTACTGACTCTTTTCTCGGGGCGTGGCCTGACGTGCTGAAACCAAGCGCGCATGATTCACTCGCCATGTGTAAACCACAACGAGTAGATGGCCAGCAGCATCCTTGCCGAGAGTGATCCAACGGTCTTCATCCTCTGAAAAGGGATCGCGCACGGTTAGCGCGAGGTCATCTTCCAGCGTTATAGCAGCATCGGCGAAATGAATTCCATGCTTTTCGAAGTTTGCTCGAGCTTAGCCGGATCCCATTCATAGATGCACATTTGTGCATACATATCTACCCTTAACGAGGGAACTCGATGAAAAGAAACTGGCACGCCTTAGGGGACGATTTCCGAACTTTTGCAGTGACTGAATTAAGTAGACCTTATGGTTTGCAGGCCCACTATCCTGCCATTCCGAAATTTGAGATCGCTCTCTTTTGCTCTTTGTATGTCCGCTCTTTAGAAACGCATTAGCACTCTTGCGCATTTCCTAGCTCCGTTGTTGTTAAACTGAGCCAATTACCGAACGACAGGAGCTGCTGTGGCGCGCCCAAGGGGACGATTTTAGAACCTTTCTCGGAGAATTGTGTCAGCATTGCCGCGGGTCGAGATTCCCGCGAATTCTAGAACCCATCTAGGGGCACACAGCGGCTGCATTCAAGCCGTTAGCCATAGCAGCTGCGCGGCTTCTAGTTCTTCACCGCACCGGCTGCGCAAACACCAACACGTACCCGTTCGGATCCATGACTTCGAATTCGCTGGGGATAGCTTATTGCCTGCATTACTCGACAACACCCGTGCCTTGCTCTGGCTTTCCGACGATCCGGCGCTGAGGCGAACTGCGGGAAAGATCATAGCGAGCGGTTCGATCGAGGGCTCCGCGCGATTTTGGCATTAAGACCACTCGAGCATCTGATCCATGGGCCCGAGCAGATCGAGCTCCAGTGCCGGGTTCTATAGGAGTTCGATTTGCGCGTGGTGGCCGGCGGCCGAACTCACCCTGCCGTCGCGGGTGATCAAAGGAGCGTTAAGAAGTTCGGCCAGAGCTATATAGGCTCCATCATAGGCGGTGAGATTGCGACGCAGCTGCCAGATTCTGGGTAGTAACCGCCAATGCGGATAACGAGTAAATCGCGCGTCCATCAGATCCTGCAAAGCTGCGTCGGCCCGCCGTGCGGAAAGGCTTCCTTCTCTGACAAAACGGCGCAATACCTGCGCTACCTCCAGGTCCAGCAGATGAGGGATATGAACGCTTTCGGATCGAGAATAGATGCGCCGATCGATCTGGATTCCCGCTGGTGTGTGCAAGAGCCAATCGATTGCCGCTGAGGCGTCGAGAACGATCAACGAGCCTCACGCTCTGCGCGAACTGCGGCGGCTGTATCCAGCCGCGTCCGTACTGGTTCACGCTGTTTCAGACGTTCGCGCAACTCCGCCCAGGTGGGGCGTTCAGCGATCTCGCGCATTTCCGAGAGCAAGTAGTCCGAAAGCGACATCCCGTTCATCGCAGCCCGGGCCTTCAAAGCACGATGCAGTGTGTCCGGAACGTTTCGTACCTGGATCATCTTTGCCATGTTTGCAGCATAATTTCATGTGCGGCACATGTCAATTGGATCACCAACCACATCGTCGAAGTCTAGACGATCGTACCTTTCCCACTCTCGTCGAACTAGCCGAGCATGATGCGCTTTCCCGGGTGGATTTAGTCGGGGAAAAGACTGCAGGAGTCCAGAAGCATTCCTAAGTCCCGGATAGACGCCCGAAGCGAAAAACGAACCGGTATCTCTCCCAGTCCGGCGGAACCCTGAATTCGAAAGCAACAAAGGGTAGTTTTGGAATTCGTTGAAAACAAGCAGCGAAAAAGTGGCGCGCCCTGAAAGATTCGAACTCCCGACCTTCTGGTTCGCAGATGGGAATGCGGGAGATTCTAAAGCCGTGGGAAAAAGTAGCGGTCCAGGCGCGACTCTCTGGGTCCGAACACAGCAGTCGCCATCCTTCCCGCCTCATCTCTTGCTAAAAATGAGTAGTTCTGCGGGGCCTCGGAATCCCCGTATTCTACTCTTTTTGGGCAATCGCAACGGCCGTAATTAAGGACATAAAAAGGAACATAATAAGAACAGAAGTTCCGACGCGGTTGTTCCGTTTTGTTGGCGTCGCCAAAGGATCGTTTCGCTAGAAATCTCGTAACGAAACTATTGCGCCTTTCCCTTTGATTAGCCAGCAGGGGCTCTTTCGGGTCAGAATAAAACGCAGGAGGGGCCAGCCGCAATCCGCAGCCCGTCGGCCCGCCCCGCAATCTTCTCGGAGCCGCGAGCGGCCGGGCGCGTCACTCCGCAAACAGAAACTGCAAATCTTCAAGCGTCAGGCTCTGCGAGAAACGCTCCTCCCCTAGCACGTCGTATGCCAGCTGGGCCTTCTGGCGTTGCAGCGCGCGCATTTTTTCTTCAATGCTTCCCCGGATCAACAAACGATAGGCCATCACCTTGCTCGCCTGACCGATGCGGTGAGTGCGGTCAATGGCCTGATTCTCCACCGCCGGATTCCACCACGGATCAAACAACACGACGTAGGAAGCGGCCGTAAGGTTCAACCCGAATCCGCCGGCCTTGAGTGAAATCAAAAACACGGCCTGGCCCTCCGCCGACTGGAACGTTTCCACGAGTTTGCCGCGATTTTCCGTCGAGCCCGCCAGATAAAAATGCGGCCACTGGTGTTTGTTGACGGTCTCGCGCAGCAAATCGAGCATGGTGACGAACTGCGAAAACACCAGAACTTTGTGGCCTTCCTCCATGAGCGGTTCGAGCAAATCTTCGAGCGCGGAAACCTTGGCGGCCTCGGCCAGGTGCAACTTCGCATCGACCAGCGCCGGGTGGCAACAAATCTGGCGCAGCCGCAGCAGCGAGGTGAGGATGTGGAAGCGTTCCTTGTTAAGTTCCTCGTTGGTTTTCAGTTGCAGAAGCAGCTGCCGGGCGCGCTTGAGTTCGGCCCGATAGAGCGTTTCCTGCACACCGTCCAATTCGCAGAACAAATCCTCTTCCACGCGGTCGGGTAAGTCTTTGGCCACTTGCGCCTTGGTGCGTCGCAGCAGGAAGGGCCTCACGCGCGCCGCAACCCGCCGACGCGCCAGCAAATCGTTCTTGGCGTTGAAGCGGCGCAGAAAGACCGAGCGAGTGCCGAGTGCGCCGGGCATGGCAAAACTGAGAATGCTCCACAAGTCCAGCAGTCGGTTCTCAACCGGCGTTCCGGTCAGCGTCAGGCGGTGCTCCCCCTGACAGGTGGGCAATCGCCGGCGAAAGCAAGCGCAACTGCGCGTAATTGATGACCACCAGATCGGCGGTCTGGCGCGCGGCGGGAAGCTCTTGGCTCGATTCGCGGCGCCAGAGGCGGACGCGCAGGCTCGGATAAAATCGCTTCGCTTCGACGCACCAGTTGTCCATCACCGATTTGGGGCAAACCACCAGCGATGGGCCCACCGTCTCGGGCCCAGGACGGGGAGGATTTTCGCGCAGCCAGGCCAGCCACGCCAGGGTTTGCAGCGTTTTGCCGAGCCCCATGTCGTCGGCCAGCACGCCCCCGAAGCGGTTCGAAGTGAGATAAGCCAGAAAATGGAAGCCTTCGGTCTGATACGGCCGCATCTCGGCACAAATCGACGCCGGCAGCGATGGCGTGACCCGCGTCTTCAGTTCGCCGACGCGCCGATGGATTTTTTCGACGTGTTCAGGTGCAAGGAACTTCTTGGCCGCTTCATCGGCCAGCTGCAAGACGTGAAAACGTTGTGGCTCGGCAGAAAAATCGCGAGGGTTAAGTCCGACGCGGGCCAGCTGCTCGTCTTCCTCGGGTGTGACATTAAATTCAAGCCGCCGCCAACCTTTCCCGCCGAGGCGCACGAAGCCGCCGCGTGCATTGAGCAGCAGCTTTAGTTCTTCCTCCGTTAGCGTCGAGTCGCTCACGTCGAGCACGACTTTCAAGTCGAACCAGTCGATGGTCGCCTCCTCCACCTCGAGCGACACGGCGCCGCTCACCGGCTCGTCGCGCAGTGTGGAGAGTTCCCGATCGAGCCGCACTTTGATCTCCGTTGGCACGGAGCGGAGCCAGGAGGCGAAAAGTTCCGGCGTTTTCTTGGTGACTCGCAACCTCCAACCGGTCGGATAGTCTTGCCATTTCAAATCGGCGAGAGATTCGAGCACGCGGGGGAAATGTTTTTGCGCCGTGCGATCATGGAGGACCACGATACCATTGCCCGACGCGGGCGTCTTTTGTACGTCGGTTTTGCGCTTTTCTCTCCAGCCGCTTGCGGTGAACGTTTCCGGGTTCATCCCGGGCGCGTCGGCGTCCACGCTTAGGATGATCTCCTCGTTTTGCCTGCCCTGAGAATACGATCTCAGCTCGCAGGAAATCGTGACACCCACAGGCACGGTGCGGACGCGTCCTGCGAGATGTTCGGGGAGGGGAACAGCGGCGGCATGCAAGGCGCTCAGGCCACCCGCGGTCTCAAGCGCAGGCGCGGGTATCGTTCTGCGCGTGTCCGCGTCGAACATATCGCCGTGCGGTCCGACAAACAAACCTTCCTCGGTGAGGTAGAGTGTGGGTCGGCCGGACAGCGTGCAAAGGATTTTCGGCGACGGTGCTCCGCTGGCAGTGACGAGCGCGAGTTCATAGTCGCCGTCCGAGTCTTTCGGCGGGTGCAAATCGATGCGCAGCGGCTCGGCCGGGCGCGCGAGCGGCCGTCCGTCGGCGGCCACGATGCGGTCTGGCGCGAGAGGCATGCGCAGCAGGCGGTTCAGTGTCTGGAGCGCGGTTCCGTTCGTGTAGCGGAACAACCACCAGTTGTCGTAAGACCAGGTTCGGCAAGCCTCGCTCCAAAGCGGGAAGGAATCGGGCTCCACGGTCACGGCACCTTTGTGATATAGATCGGCCCATTTCCTGGCCTGCGGCGGCTTAAAGTCTGCGAATGGTGCGGTCGGCTCACTGCGCCATTGCAGCCGCGCTTCCTCGGCAGTGACAGCCAAGCGCAATTGCAAAACGCCTGTTTCTGGCTCCGGCCGGCAGCTCTCAAATCGCTGGAGCCGATTCTTCCACCACTCGATTTCCTTCTGGCGCTCCCACTTCTTCATGGTCCGCTCGATGAGGCTGAAATCGGTGACTCCCTCCATGAATCGCGGGTAGCCCCAGCCACGCCGGCGGAATTCCCACGCCACAAAAAGCCAGAAGTAAAAATCGTCGGCTGGAAAAGCGGGCCAGAGATCGACGACGTTCCAGGAGCCGAAAGAATCGAAGGCGGTGCCGGATTCGGCCATGGCGCGCAGATCCGCTTCCGTAAACGGGCGCGGACCCTTGGTGAATGAGCTTTGCACGACACGGAGGAAGGCCGCTTCGCGCGGCCGGAGGTCGCGTCCGAGATGGGCGACAACTTTGTCGAGCAGCGGCGAGGGCGGCAGTTTTACCGCGGCCTCCTTGGCCTTTTGCCAGCGCCTGTTCATGAGCGCGGCGATTCGTTTTCTGTCCCAGACGGGGGGCTCGCTGTTGTCGGACTCCGACTCGCTCTCCGCTAATGCCAGCATCGCGGCGGCAACGTGCTTGCAACGCGCGCGGACGGGACAAGAGCATTCCGCCTCCCACTTGCCGTTCGCAAACTCGAGCTGCACTTCATAAACCCGCTCGCCGCGCACTCTCGCGAAATAGAGATGATCGGGTTCGACGCAGTCAACCTCGAGCACGCTGCTGCAGGAGGAAGAACGTTTGGCGAGGTCGAGGGGCTGGAAGCCCATCGAATTGAGGAACCGCTGGAGACCTTCGAGCGTGGCTTTTTTCATGACCATCCCCCAGAGAATGAAACGGTCGCCGCCATCTTAGCTCGACGGGGATCAGGGGATCAATTGACCACCCGTCCTGGGAGACCGGGAGACCGGAAGATCGAAGATCGGCGCATCGATCGAGCGTCCGGCTACGGTGGTTGACCGGACAAGTCGAACTGCCGCCATCAGCCCAAGGGCGAGCAGCCTGACGAGTCGTGGTGTCGATGGCCACATTGATCTTTTATTGGCAGTTAGGAAGCGGAGAATGTCAGCGGCGGGAAGACGTTGCTACAAGAATCTCCGCCTCTTTGCAGGTTTTCGGCAGGCCCGACCAGATTCCCGCTCGTAGTTGTTTGTTCACATCACGGACGCATGCGCTCGGGAGGTCGTCAATTTCGCTCGACATGAACAGGTTCATTATGCTCACGTAGAGAGGAGCGTTCCTCGCCGGGTCGGTGCTCGAGTCGATTTTCAATAGCGCCTCGGCGCGGTCGTAGTCGGCTTGGTTGCCAGTGATGATTGCAACGAGCGCGTCCTCTGCCGCTGCGATTGCCTTGGGAGTTGGCTTTGATGTCTCCTTCTTCGTTTCAGTCATCGCTGGCGCGTTGTTTTGTGCGGCTTCCTTTTCCGGTTTGTTGGCTCTTGCTGCCTCGGCGAGCGATTGACCGAGCGCCACTGGTGCTGCGAACAGCAGCAGCACAGCAATAGGAACTCTCATTTGTCCTCTTTTCAAAACATCTTTGGTCGGCCTAGAGTACGGAGTCGACTTTCCCCTTCTATCCCCTCCCCGTCAAGGTCCTATCTTCGACCGTAAGACATCTCTTCGCCGCTCGTCTTCATTTTGGAAACGCTGGTCGTGTTTACCGTTGTGCTATCGTCCGGCCACAGGCAGCCGTTTCGATACATAAACCGAAATCTGAAGGAGCCTCCCGGTCCGGCGAAAACGAGGGAGGAGTCCCCAAAGAGGAGCAAGAATGGCTGTGCCCGTTGCAGACCTTTGGTACTTGGAGAAAGGCATCGCCGACAAGCGTACGCAATGCGGGGTCGAAAGGGTCTCCGATAGTAAGCACATTTTCCCTAACTCCGATCCCTCAGGAGCACAAATGTAGGTGGCGACTGCGCCTGTGATGTAGTATCATACCTACATGGTGAAACTAGGATTGCGAGAAGCGAACCAGGAGTTCTCTAAAGTTGTGAGGGCCGTTCGTGCAGGACACGAGGTTGTCTTAACCGACCGCGGCAAAGCGATCGCCGTGGTCAAGCCGCTGCAACCGCATGGTCCAGAAAAGGCATTTCAGGTCATGGTGATTGAGGGGTTGATCCGTCCCTCGCGCCAGAGAGGGCCGATGAAGATCTCGCGCTTTCGGCCGCTTAAGTCGAAGGGGAAGCCGGTCTCGGAGGCGATCAGCGCAGATCGCGAGGAACGCTTTTAGTGTGGGCCTACTTCGACAGCAGCGCACTCGTTAAGCTTTATGTGCAGGAGAGTGGCCGACCGGAGGTGCTGCGGCTGCTGCGCCACCATGAGGTCGTCGTCTCCGCCATGCTGCCGATTGAAGTTCGTGGGGCGCTACGCCGGCGGGCGTCGGAAAACTCTATCGAAAACGCCCGTCTCCCCGCGGCGCTGCAGCAGATGGCTGCCGATCGAATGCAATGGAATCTCCTCGCTGTATCAAAGGAAGTTCTGGATCGTGCCGAACAGATTGTCGGCAGTCACGCTGTCCGGACGCTGGACGCAATCCACATCGCGTCAGCGCAGGAGTTTGAGGCGCGACTGCGAGCGGAGGTTCCGTTTGTCAGCGCTGACCGCCGGCAGACTGAGGCCGCCGAGGCAGCCGGGTTGCTCGTCCGGTTGGTGGGACGATAACGAACTGACGCGCCCTGAGAAGCTTCGAACTCGCGACCTTCTGGTTCGTAGTTGGGAAGGCGGGAGATTCTAAGGTCTTGCAGGTGTCGCACTTACAGGCCGCACGGGCTTCAAAATCCTGCCTCAGTTGGTACACGAGTTGATACACGCGATAGCGATTTCCCCTCCGGCTGCGGTGCCGAAGAAGGCGGGTTGGAGCACACTTCCTAACAATGGGGCGGCCACGGGCGCGGCGGTGCCCGTTGCAGACGCGATGGCCACTGCTATGACGTGGAAATTGTGGACTATCACTAGCGGAGAAACGTAGACATGAAAAAGACTCTGGCGCTTATGCCTCAGATCCTCCGCGAGGATTTCAGGAAGCCGCTGCGCCTAACGGTGAACAAACTCGCCCTCGAACTGCACGTACCGGCGTACGCGCATCGGCGAGACTGTGCATGAGCGTCGCCGGATTACCGCTGAGACTGCCCTACGCCTGGCGCGGTATTTCCATACCAACGCAGAGTTTTTGGCTGAATTTGCAGAACTTCTACGATCTCGAAGTGTCCAGGCGTTCGGGAAAGGCTACCGAAATAGAACACCAGGTGACTCCTGCGCCGTCGTTGACCTGTTGATTGCCGCGCAGGACAGCGGGATTGCGTCCGAATCCCCGAAGGCTCTCCACAAGCATCTGAATGGACCCCCATGAAAGTGGCGCGCGCTAGGAGACGATTTTAGAGCTTCCCTGTGAGGTCGTACCGAGCTTGCTAGGTTAGCCGTTCATCCGATTTGAACATAAGACAGTTGAACATAAGACCGTTGCGCAGTGCGGATTGGTGAGCTAACATAGGTTAGCTAAGGAGCTGCAAAATGAGCGTTGTCACCATTCACCAAGCCAAAACAAACCTTTCTCGACTAATTGAGAAGGCTTCCAAGGGTGAGGAAGTGATCATTGCGCGGGGGTCAAAACCCGTAGCCCGGCTCGTTCCGGTCGGAGAGGTAAAGGGTAAACGCCAGCCAGGGTCTTTGAAGGGCAAATTGCGCGTTGGACCAGAGTTTTTTGAGCCCCTCCCGGTGAGCGAACTGTCGAGCTGGGAGTAGCCTAATTGCGCGCGCTCCTCGATACGCACGCTTTGCTCTGGTGGCTCTCAGATGACCCAGCACTAACGTCGGCGGCTCGAGAAATTATTGCAGAAACTAAAAACACGCTGATAGTAAGTGCTGCTTCGGCTTGGGAAATCGCTATCAAGGTCAGGCTGGGAAAACTGCCGACTGCCACTGACCTGGCAGCGGATTTCTCTGGCCAAGTCGAACGCGAAGGTTTTCAACTTTTCGCCATTTCTGCAGAGCATGGCATTCGCGCCGGACTTTTGCCTGGCCCTCGCAAGGATCCCTTTGACCGTATGCTCATTGCTCAAGCCCAGGCGGAAAATATGCCAATCATCAGTAATGAAGTATCCTTCGAAAGCTATGGAGTGCGGCGCCTTTGGTGAAGCCTTCGTTGACTGAGTGCCTTCGCCGGCGCTCTACGTAAATGGATAGCTGTCAGCGAGCGCGCTCAACTCAAGGACCTGGAAACGTGTTTGAGCATGGGTCCCTATTGGATTGTCGAGTTCTAAACGAAAGAAAGGGACTCCGCTAAATCATTGAGCACAAAGCCCCGAAAGAAGTGGCGCGCCCTGAGAGACGATTTTAGAACCTTTGTGCAGCAGGCCTTTTGAGGGGGCTTGAACCTGAGGCCTCCAGTATTTCCCGTATCTTGCATCACGGTTTAAGGCGTTTTCGGGGCTTATTGTTCCCAAGTCTTGGGGTGAACCCCTCTGGTGGCACAAATTTCTTGGGAAGGGTTCCCCTCTCGTAACAGCCTTGTGAGTGAATCCTCGTTTCCAACGCAAACTTCTTGCGTAAATTTTTCGTTATTTCTGCAGTTTCGCGTACTCGGCGGCCGCGAATCGTCGGCAGTTCGCTAGAAGAATGGCGCTGCCAGAAAGATTTGCGTAGGGCCCGAAGTGGAACCAGGTCCCGCGCTCGAGAAAGTTGCGAATTCGCCGGCGGGATCCAACGAGCTGTAATCCCCGCCCATGGGCTGGCCGCTGGAGTCGGCGGAGACAAGTATGAGAGGTAACCACGGTGAAGGTCCTGGCTGGGCACAAGGTGAACAAAGCGTCCTGCCATAAACCTGCTGGCCCGTCACGCCGGAAATCAAGCTGGCCTGCGAGGTGAACGCCACGCTACCGAATCCGCTGAGCGCCGGGTGAAAACTATCTCCCTGCCCCGGCATGCCGTTCTGATCTACGGAGATCACCCCGCCCACTGTCGCGCTGCACGGAATTGGCGGAACCGCGAAGCAAGTGTTGAAGGCCACGATCTGCTGGCTCGCGGTGTTGGGAGGAAGCAGATTCGGCGCGCGCGTCGCAAATACCGTCACCATGCCAAACGGGCTCACCGCGGGTGTCACGCTGTCACCGGTGCCCAGATGTCCGTTCGGGTCTACGGAAACGGCCATAGCTTTATTTCCGCATAGATCTCCCGGAGCAGGCGAAGCCAGCGCAAGGCAAGTCGTGCGCAGATAGATTTGTTGAAACTGGTTCCCTGGCGTATTGGCAACGATGTTGTCGGCGAGGGATTGGAACGCGACTACAGACCCGGCATCAATCGCAGGGTTCGTGGAATCTTTGTCTCCGGGATTCCCGCCGGCATCCACCGATTCCAAAGTTATGCTGGGCGAACATCCGGCCTGTGCACCCATCAAAGTATTGCAGCCACGCCAGAGATAGATCTGCTGCACGCCGGAGGGAACGGACTGGCTGACCAAATTCGTCGCCGACGACTGAAACGCAACAAACAAGCCAAAGGCCCCGATCACGGGATTCGTGCTTGGCGCATTGCCCGGCGCTCCCGAAGGTGAAGCGGATACCAGGACCGTCTTGGGTGTGCAGTTTTGCGGTGGCGGCAAACTGCTCACGCACGTGTCGCGAAGATAGATCTGCTCCACAGCTTGCGTAACGCCGGGGACCAGATTCGTATCGTCTGACGCAAACACGACAAAGCGGCCGTCCGGCGAGATTACGGGCTTGTTGCTGCCATTCGTGCCGCCAGCGCCTGGCGAACCGTCCGGCGCAACCGAAACGAGCTGCGTTTGATCCGCGATACAAGTCGCGGTCGTACCAAAGCAGTTGCTCCGCAAATAGACTTGCGAAAGCCCGCTCGTCGCGCCACTCACGAGGTTTGTTGCAGTCGAATCAAAGGCCACAACAAATCCATCGATCGTTGCGGAAGAGTGAGTACTCGAAGCATTGCCCGGGACGGGTGGATGATCGTTGCTCAACGACTCTTCGATCGGGAAACTCCCTTTGTTCACTACATAAAATTCTGCCTGATTCGATGTGCCTCCCGACGATCCGGGATTCGTCACCGACACGGAAACCCCTCCCGCCGTCGTGAACGCCGACGCGGGCACTTGCACTAGGAGCGTCGAAAGCCCAGACGCGGAGGGGTAAAAGGTCATTGTAGAGGAGGTAGGCGTAAGCGAAAGCGAGCCAAAGTTCACCGTGGCCCCCTGAGCGACGTTTTGCGCTTCAACCACAAGTTGGAACGATGCTCCTCCCACAGGAGCCACCATCGGCGAGAGCAGGAGCAGTTGCGGCGGTCCCGTGACAGTTCCGCGTTGCGGCGTCACTGCGAAGGCCACCTCGTTGGACACTATCGAAGTGTTAGCGACCGAAACGGTGATGGTTCCGGCGTTTGCCACATCCTGCGCGGGAACATTCACCGCCAGCATGGTGCAAGAGCCGGCCGCCGGGCAATTCCCGGGTGTCGCCGAGTTCGGCATAAGAACCGCGCTGCCAAATTTCACCTGCGTGCTCATGCTTAGGCCTGTACCGGTGATCGTCAGCGTGAAACTGCCGCTACCCGCTGGCACGTTGGTCGGAGAAATCGCCGCGATGCTTGGTTGTACCGCTTGCGGAGGCGGAGGAGAAACCCTGGGATTCCCTCCGCCGCAGCCGGAGAAGAACACAGCAGAGGTTAGTACTGCAGGTAGAAGCGCCAAATGTCTTCCCATGGAACACCGCCGCGCGCCTGCAAGTTGCCAGATGTGCTTGGGGCTGGAGACAATCGAGGCCACGCCTCTGCAACTCAAGGCGCTCAAAGCTGAGGATATTTGCGAGCGACTAACGCCTCTAATTTAGCACGGATGCTGCTCTTTCACTTCTAGTTGCCTACTCACACTTTACTCACACTGACGTCAAGCTGCTTGTGTAAACAGCTCAAGGGTGTGGTTTTTCCAGTCCTCGTTGAAAGGGAACGAAAATCGCATAGGTGATGCGCTCCACGCTGGCAACGTCGGTGAACACGGCCGTGGGCCGTCGGACCTCCACGAAGCAGCGTTCGCTTCCGGGAAGGAGCCCTACCGAAAACCCCATCCGCTTTGGGAACACAAGCTTTGCAACGATTCATGCGATCATAGCAACCCACGATGAACTCCGTCCTCATTGACCAACACTTTGGTGGCCACGCGCCAGGCTTTACAAGCAAGGGCAAAATAGCTCCTGTTTTCGTGCCTAGGCTTCGGTAGCCACGCACTCAGTTTGTTCACCGCTCTCCTGAAGGTTCGTCCCTGGTCAAATCCTGATCAGGCTAGGGCTGTATCGGAAGCACGAGTGGCAGGATGCGCGCAGAGGAAGGTGTGTTTGCACGCTTTCGATACAGCGACTTGACCAGCGTGGTGCCAGTTCAACTACTGCCCATCGATGAGACGCTTTTTCCTGTCGTTGCGCCTCTAGTCTTCCCGCGGTTG
>QHYJ01000019.1:0-35162 GCA_003223255.1 Acidobacteriota bacterium
AATGCCCGGCTTGCGGGTTGTCGGCGCCTCGTGACGTGGTCAGCGCGCAAGTCATACTGCAACGCGCCCGGATCGGGCGTTCGCGGCATAACGTAGAGGATGTCGCCTCATGCGTGCCGCGAGAAGCCGTCGCCTTTCAGGCGACGGAGTGATCACTCTCTGCCTTCGGGTCCGGGGTACGACTGTTAATCGGTCGCCCTGTACCGTTAAAGAACGACAACCGTCTTCGGTCATCCTGGGCATATTCCAGAGCCGTTTGCAACTCTGGCCGCATCGATTCCAGCTGGTGAGTAAGTTCGGGATCGATGCGATGAATTAGCCCGCCCATAAACAAGATGGCCGCGTCGATCGCATTGTCTACCTTGGCAGTCTTGCCGTCGACCGTGTAGACACTCCCTTCGAACCGGTACTTGCTGGTGTCGGTTGCAAGAAGGTTTTTCACCAGGAGGCGCAAAGCAGGTTGAACGGATTCGTGCGGGAGTCCGCCGGCGACGTGCTGGAGCATTTTGCCAAACTCGAAGTCATCCATCGGTGCCTATCCGCGCAGCCTCTTCCTCGAGCAGTGGAAGCGCGCTGACACCATCGCGCTCGACTAGCACCTCAAAGACCTTTTGGACCAGTTGTCTGTTGGGTAGCGACGGCGTGAGGTCGGCTTGCGGTTCTTCCTTACTCAAGCTGTGAAGAAATAACAAGGCTCGGTCAGGATTCAGCCGCACCAGAATGGTCATGGCCGAGTTTTCCGCAAAGAAGCGTTGGTGGCCTTTTGTCTGCGCCGCGAGAGCTAGCAGTTCCTGAGCCCAGGATTGCCCTAATTCTGCATCCAGGTGCGACACCGTTTTCCGCTTGTCGCCCCAGCAGATTGATTCGCGTGCCCAGGTTAAACTGCGGGTTCAAGTCATGGCTCTGCTGGAGAAGGCTCACCGCCGTGGAGTTGGAGCTCCCCGGTGAGGAACTTCCGGCAACATTGAGTTGCCGGGGATTCTCTTGAGCTTTGACCACTATGGGGAAGAGTGAAAACCAGGCGAGGAGGAAGAGGACACGTCGCTGCATGTTGACCTACCGGGACCGATTAGCTGGGGCATTCATTATATGCTCAAATTGCGAATTTCCGTGATGCGTTCGATGCTTCGCGGAAGGAGCTTGAAAGTTCGATGAGCAAACTTCCTTCCCTTGCCTGGACCTCTTATAATTTGCTCTCTTTTGTTCGCACTCCAATTGTTCTACAGGAAGGAACCATCCCATGACCGCAGCGCCAATGACCGCTTCTCCCGATCCTGCCCGCCAGCTTTTGCGCCACACGCTCGCCACGCTTGCCTATCGCGCTGGCAAAGCGCTGCGCGGCGCTCCAGACCACTTTGGCACGTTTCACATCGGCGAGAAGACCCGCACGCCCGCGCAGATTCTCGCACACATGGGCGATCTCTTTGATTGGGCGCTCACCATCGCGCAAGGCAAACAAGCCTGGCACGATTCCGCACCGCTTCCTTGGGACGCCGAAGTCAAACGCTTCTTCGCCGCCATTCAGAAATTCGACGATTACCTGGCGTCCTCCGGGCCACTGCACGGCTCTGCGGAAGGACTTTTCCAAGGGCCCGTCGCTGACGCGCTAAACCATGTCGGCCAGATCGCCATGCTGCGCCGCCTGGCCGGTTCGCCTATCCTGGGCGAAAACTATTTCAAGGCCGCCATCACCGCTGGCCGCGTCGGGCTCGACCAAGCCGCGCCCCGCCGCGAATTCGAGTGACGCTTTCAATTACCGAGGGGAGCCGTAAAGCCCCTTGCCTTTCGGCATGGGGATATAAACCGCAGTTCAGCCGGCATGCTACGCGGGACTTGCCCGGCAGCGTGGTCCTGCACGTGATTTTTGCCGAGGTTTTGACGGTGCTGGCGCGGTTGGTGAGATTGTCCAAACTCGCTGACATGGCTGTCCCGCATCGTTCGTTAGGCGGTGCAACCATCGCGGTTTTTCTGTCGGGGCTTGCTTACGTCCTCTACTACTTGGTTTTTGGCGCCATCGCCTATCAATACTTCACGAAAGGCTACTATCCCGAGGCGGAGAAAATGATCGCCCCTCTCGGGCTTTGGTTCTGGGTCATTCAATTCGCCCGCGGGCTTCTCATGACCTTGTCTGTGGTCCCGTTTATGCTGGCTCTAAGAATGAAACGCTGGCACGCCGCGATTGCGGTGGGCTTGCTGATTTGGATTACGGGTGGGGCTGGACCTCTTGTGGTTCCCGATGATTTGATGGGTGGCAGGCAGCGGTTCATCCACACGGTTGAGATCTTTACGCAGAATTTTTCTCTTGGAGTCACAGCGGTGTTGTTGTTCCGGCCACGGTCGGACCAACTTGCCTCAAGCGTACCCGCTCCTCCTTGGCAGCGCACTAAGCGAATCGCGCTAACGTCACTGGGTGATCGTTTTAGTCTCTTCTCCCACGCGCTCTTCGTGTGCCGCTCGGATGATCTGCAGTGCGACGTCCGTCGCGTGGTACGGGTACCGAAGGGTGCCGAGCACGCCGCTCCTTTCCATCTCTCGGGCGTCGATCAAATCGCCAGCCCCGGTTGTCAACACAACCTGCGGCAGCTGCCGCGCGGCATCAGTGTAGTTCAGCAATTCCCGGTAGGAGCCGTCCGGCAGCCGCTCGTCGGAGAACATGAGCGTCACGCGTTGGCGGGACAGGACTTCCTCCGCCTGCTGACAAGTAGCAACAGAAATCACATTGAGCGGAAGTTCTTCGAGGATGCGGATTAAGGATCTGCGGTGTTCGAAATTCGCAGATGCAACCAGGACGTCCAATTCTTTTGACATGCCAACCTCCGGGGGCGAAAGGTTCTGGCTAGCTGCTTGGACTGGGGCTGAGCGTCAACGCTTGCCAGCGCGTACGAATTAGCACTGCTTGCCCTTCGGTGAAGGCGGTCGGGAAAAAAAACGAGGCCCATACTCTAAAAAATGCGCTGCGCGCCGCGCAATCGGGTGTGTCCAGGTGTGTCCTGTAGGTCGTGACCGGTAATCCCCTAACCTCTATCCGTCCCCAAAGGGCCTTTTCGAGCACCGTGCCAGTATTCGGTTCCGTTCCTTTTGTTGATCTTTGCTAACCGTCTCTATATTATTATCATCGGCAAAGCTATGATCCCAAGTGACAAAGACCGGACTGCGGCCGAAAGCGACTGAGACCAGGCCATGGTCTAAGAGTCAGAAGCCGAGCCAGCGGTTTATAGTGACGACGACCAAGCATGGCGTTACAGCCTTGTAAGAAAATCCGACCCCCCCATTCGGAGAGGCACGACATGATTCTTTCCGAGCGTCTACGGTTCCTCCGCGAACAAAAGAACTTGACCCAGGGAGACATCGAGGAGCGCACTGGGTTGAAGCGTTCCTACATCTCCCGGCTGGAGCACGGCCGGACCATTCCTTCCTTGGCGACCCTGGAAAAATTCGCCCAGGCGCTGGAAGTTCCCCTGTACCACTTTTTCTACGATGGGGAGCAACCGCCCAAAGCGGCGTCTTTGCCGCAAGCGGTCCAGAATACCGACGGCGACCACTGGGGCCTGAACGGCGAGTCGGCTCGCTATGTGCACCGGCTGAGCCTGCTTCTCCGCCGCATCAGCGAGAGCGACCGCCTTATGCTGATTCACTTCGCCTCCCAACTCATCGGCCGAAAGAAGCCGTGATCCCTGCCGGGGAGGGAACTGCTTTCTGTCGAGAACGTCTTGATTGTCATTTTGGAGCATCCCGGCAGTTGCTAGCCGTGGGTAGTCTGGTACGGGCAATTGACATAGAAGATACTGCGTTGTTAACTGAAGGCCACTTCTGAGAGTGCGCGGTGCCCCCCTCCCTACGGGGTGAACGCACGGAACCTGTTGAATTGTAAGGTCGAGGACGCATTCAGCCACTATGGCTGTCAGTGTGGAGAACTCTCTGGCCAATGGGGTGTGCGGGCCAATATCCTGCCGATGACGGTGGGTCACAGAGGATGCATGAGAGAAGCGGCAAAGGGGTGCTGATTGCGATGGAATTGCAGACCGAAAGGAATTCTTTCATGAAACGAGTGCTGTTTTATCCGGTCGTACTTTTGGCTTTCTTTGTCATCAGTTTTGCAGTGGCGAAAACGAGCTTGGCGCAGACCGACACAGGGCGTCTTCAGGGTACCGTTACCGACCCACAGGGCGCCGCCGTTGTCGGCACCATGGTCACTGTGACCAACACAGGCACAGGGCATGTGACTTCGGTTACGACCAATGAGACTGGTTTTTACCTAGCGACCGCTCTGCCGCCGCGCAATTATCGTCTCGAAGTAACGCAAAAGGGTTTCAAAAAAACGGTGCGAGAACTGGAGTTGCAGATCGCGCAAGTAGGAACTGTCGATTTTCAACTGGACGTGGGGGACGTAACGCAGTCGATCACCGTGGAGGCGGGCTCGCCGGTGATTGACTCTGCAGATTCCGCCATTGGAGAAGTCGTGGAAGGCCGCCAGGTGGCGGAAATGCCGCTAAACGGGCGCAACTTCACGCAACTGGCGCTGCTCGTGCCCGGTGTCACACGCGGGAACCCGACGGGAGCAGCTACTGGGGCAAACAACAATGCCGAAACTTACCGTTTCGGGCAATCCGGTGGCGCCGCTCTCGCGGTAAACGGCTTGCGGCCGCAGAACGACAACTTCATCCTCGATGGCATTGACAACAACGAATCGCTCGTCAACACGATCGTCTTCTTCCCGCCTGCGGATGCCATCGACGAGTTCCGCGTCCAGACCAGCGTTGCTCCCGCACAGTTCGGGCGCGCCGGTGGGGCTCTGGTCGTCACAACGATCAAATCTGGTACCAATGAAATTCATGGGAGCGCCTTCTGGTTCAATCGGAACAAGAATCTGAACGCGAGGAACTTTTTCCAGGGTCCTCCCACGCCGGGCTTTGACCGCAATCAATTTGGGGGCACCGTCGGCGGGCCGGTAAGCAAAAACAAATTCTTCCTTTTCGGCGACTACGAAGGACTTCGGCAGAAGATCCCCGGCTCTCCAGAATACGCCACCGTTCCCACGGATCTGATGCGCAAAGGGGATTTCTCTGAGTTGCTCCCGAACGTCGGTACTGGCTACTCGCAGGCTTTCACCGTTCTGGACCCGACCACGGGAAATCAGTTCATGGGGAGTGGCGCACAAGCGAACGTGATTCCAGCGAGCCGGCAGAACAAAGTTGGTCTTGCTTACATCAATGCATTCCCTGAACCGAATTGCACCCATGCAGGGGACGCAAATTGCTTCAGTGCCTATCACAACTATAAGAACACGCGAAAACGCATCGAGAATTGGAACGACTTTGACATTCGCGGTGATTACATTTTGAATCCTTTCAATTCATTCTTCGTTCGTGTGAGCAGAGCGGTAGCGGATCAAACAGACACGACAAGATTGACGACTCTGCCCTCCGGTTTTGGCTCAGGCACGAACCTAAATCATCCGTGGGGAACCGCCATTGGCTGGACAGATACCGTCCGTCCCACGTTGATCAATGAGGCTCGCATTGGATTTGTCCGCACCGTGTACGGATACACCCCTCCCGGAAACAACACCGATATTTGCGCGACTCTGGGAATTGTGAATTGCAACACGCCATTGCTTGGTGGAATCTCCCTCAATGGCGGATATAACAACCAAATTGAATACACCGGGGACTACGGGACATACCTCATTCCCCAGACCGGCTATAACGCAAACGATGCTTTGACGTTGATTAGGGGTAAGCACACCTGGAAGTTCGGGGGCAACGTGATCCGGCGGCAACTCAATCTGTTTCGTCCTCTGGCGGGGAAAGGCTATTTCGCCAATGCGGGTGACGGCAAAAATCCTTGTTGTGGAGTGGCTCCCGGCCAAGGGCATACGAGCACAAGCTACGAAGTTTCCGATCTCCTGGCGGGCTTTGTGGATGGTTACGCCCACTGGACGACGTTTGGCATGGTCGGAACGCGCACCTGGGAGAACGGATTCTTCGCGCAGGATGATTATCGCGTGAATCCCCATCTCACTTTAAACCTTGGGCTTCGTTATGACGTTCTCACTTGGCCGGTGGAGGTTCTTAACCGCGAGGCCAACTTCGACCTGACCACCGGTGCTTTAATCGTCGCGGGGGCAACGGCGCTTCGCGCGCGTTGCTCCCCAATGACTACCACAACTTGGGGCCGCGCCTGGGTTTTGCGTATCAGTTCACAAACGATGGGAAAACCGTCCTGCGTGGCGGTTACGGCCTGTTTTACTTTTTGGATCGCGGCGGCATCAGCAACCAGCTCGCGCAGAATCCGCCTTTCAGCGGCACCAACGGTGTGAGCTACGCCCAAGGATGGCGGATCACCATGTCCGGCGCGCTTCCTTGCTCGCCGAATTGTCCCGCCAGCCCGTCGCCGGTCTTGGATTCAACACTGGCGACTGCGCCGCTGCCGAGTGGAAACTTCACGAATCTGAACTTGGCGGCACCAACGGGCGTCAGCGTTATCGCCGTCCTGCCAACAAACCTTACGCCTATGGTTTCTCAGTGGAACCTCCAGGTACAGAGGCAAATCGGTGTAAATCAGTCCGTAAGCCTGGCTTACGTGGGCACGCATGGCGCGCGCATAACCAGGAATTACGACGCCAACCAGCAGTTGTTTACCACTGGTGCGCGGCGCTTTCCGAATTTGGGCAGCGTCACCACCCAGGACAACAGCGGCAAGTCCGATTATCACTCCCTGCAGGCCCAGTATGATCGGCGAGTGTTAAACGGGCTGCAATTTCTCGGGGCCTTCACTTGGTCAAAGACCATTGACGACGGCTGCGGTGACCTCGACACTTGCGCGCCGCAGTTGTACACCAATTACGCCATCGAACGCGGGCTCTCGAATCAAGACCAGAACTATCGCCTTTCCCTCAGCTCCCTTTACGAACTGCCCTTCGGGCGCGGCAAACGCTTTGCCGGTGGCGTGTCTCGCGCGTTGGACTATGTAATTGGCGGCTGGCAGCTCAATGGCATCTACACCTTGCAAGCTGGGCTGCCTTTTAGCGTAACGGTAGACGGAACGCCGGGAAACACGCGCGCGGATCTTGTTGGAAAGCCAAGCGTGAACCCAGGCAACATCACTACCTACATCAATGCCGCGGCCTTTGCCGTTCCGGCCAAAACAGCGGGAGGCATTTTCATGGCTCCCGGTACGTCGGGGCGCGACATCCTCCGCGGTCCAGGAAGCTCGAACATGGACTTGGCTCTCTTCAAGAACTTTTCGTTCACAGAACAAGTCAAGGCCCAATTCCGCGTGCAAGCCTACAACTTGACCAACACTCCGCATTTTGCAAACCCAGATTCAGATCTGAACCACGGCACCTTTGGGCAAATCAACAGCGTCCAACCAAATAGCTGGCGCCAAGTCGAACTAGGCTTGCGCGTTACTTTTTAGATGGAATGGGACAGGGCGAATCGGGGCAGCCCTGCTTAGGAAGCTCACGATCTGAGCCCGGGAAGGGCGGGGAAAGGTTGCAACCGTTCCCCGCCGATTCCCTCCTGAGCACTCCAAGATGATCCCCAAGGGGTGGGGACCTTCGCGCAAGTCGCGAGCCTGCCCGCAGTTCTCTATCCGTTCAGGCCAGCATCAGGCTCGCGTCTTGAATGAGCCCTCGAAACGATTGCGGGCAAGATTTGCGGCAAAGGCTCAGTGAGCCAGGGAGACGAGTTTGTCGAAGAACTTTTTCAGCATCATCTTGGACGTGCCGTCGATGAGGCGCTGGCCCACGGCGGCCAACGTGCCGCCGACGTGCGCGTCGCCTTCGTAAGAAACCACGGTCGAAACCGAAGGGTTGGTGTTCGCCAAGGAAAGCTTCAAGAGGCCGTCGCCCTTCAAAAAGCCGATGCGGCCGGAGCCTTCGACAATCAAACGAAAACTCGTGGGCGGCACCGCGTCCGCGATACGCACTTTGCCTTCAAATTTTCCCGACAGCGCCGCTAGAATCACGTTCATCTTCATGCGGTATTCATTGGGGCCGATTTGTTCCAGGCCTTCGCAGCCGGGCATGGCCTGCGCGAGAACCGCAGGGTCCTGAAGAATTTGATACGCGCGCTCGGGCGCGACGGGCAAAGTATACGATCCGGAGATTTTCACGGGATGCTCACGATGTCATGCCTACGGAAACGGTCCGCCGTCTGTCGAAAAACATCGCAACTCACTGTCATTCGAAGCTTGGCAACCTGCTGTCATTCCGGGGAGCGAAGCCCGCCTGGGACGGGCGAAGCGACGAGGAATCTCTCTTCTCTTTGGTTTCCTAAAAAGGGAGTTCATCGTCTCGCGCTCACGCAATTCTCGAGAGTGCCGTCTTGAGCGCCCGCGCGGCGTGCACCACCGCGAGATGCTTCCGGTAATCCGCGGACGCATGCAGGTCAGAGTTGGCGTCGACGCCCCGCGCGACAAGCGCCGCCGCGCTTTGAATGTCAGCAGCCGACCCGGTTTTGCCTTCGAGCGCTTTCTCCGCAGCCGTGGCGCGATACGCGCGGTTTGATAGCCCGGTGACGCCGATGCGCACAAAAGAAATCTTCCCGGCGTTTTGCCGCACGCGCGCCGCTACGCCCACAATGGCAAAGCCGCTCGCGGGCTGCGCCATCTTCAGATAGCTGGTGCCAGTGCGCGTGTCGTCGATGGGCACGATCACTTCGCTGAGAATTTCCCCGGGTTGGAGCGCGGTCGTGAGCGCGTCGACGAACAAATCCGCAGCGCTCAGTGTGCGCTCGGATTTTTCACTTCGGAGAACGAATTTGGCTTCAAGCGCCTGCAGCGCTGCAGGATAATCCGCTGCGGGATCGGCGTGCGCAACGCTGCCACCGATGGTGCCCAGATTGCGCACTTGCACGTCCCCGATGGCCGCCGCGGTCTCGGTGAGCAGCGGACATTTCTGGCGCAGCAGGGCAGAGCTCTCGATATCGTAGTGCGACGCCGTCGCGCCGATGTGCAGTTGGCCGCCGGCTTCGCGGATGTAGTTCAAGTCTTTCAGCGCGCGCAAATCCACCAGATGTTCGGGCGCGGCCAAGCGCAGCTTCATCATAGGGATGAGGCTCATGCCGCCGGCAAGCGGTTTGGCGCCGTTGGCGAGCAGATGGAGCGCTTCGTCGAGGGTTTTCGGAGCCGTGTACTCAAATTTTTGCGCGAACATGTTCGTTGCTCCTCTCAGTGCTTCGCCGCAAGAACTTTCCAGATTTTTTCCGGCGTCAGCGGCATGTCGATGTGGCGCACTCCTAGCGGCGCAAGCGCATCCACCACGGAATTGACCACCGCCGGCGAGCAACCAATCGTGCCGGCTTCGCCCACGCCTTTCACGCCGAGCGGATTCACCGGCGAGGGCGTGCAGGTGTGGTGGCTTTCAATCCACGGCATTAGGTGCGCTCGCGGAAGGGCATAGTCCATCAGCTCGCCGGTCGTGAGCTGGCCGTCGTCGTCGTAAACCGCCTGTTCCCACAGCGCCTGACCGAGGCCTTGCGCCACGCCGCCGTGCACCTGTCCGTCCACAATCAGCGGATTCAGGATGTTGCCGCAATCATCGACCGCAACGTAACGGCGAATTTTGATTTGGCCGGTTTCCCCATCAATGTCCGTGACCACAATGTGCGCTCCAAACGGGAACGTGAAATTCGGCGGCTCCCAGAAACGCGTGGCGATAAGCCCGGGTTCCGTATTCGGTGGCAGCTTGAGCGCGCGGTAGCTGGCCCTGGCAATCTCCTGGAGCGTCGTCGACTTGCCGGTCTTGTTGTCGACGACTTGTCCGCCGATGAGCGTGACGTCGTCGGATTCCAGCAACATTGCGCCGAACTTTTTGATTTTGGCTTTCAAGTCCTGCAGCGCGTAATAAACCGCCGTGCCGCCGACCGCCGTGGCGCGGCTGCCGAACGTTCCGATGCCGTATTGCACGACCGCGGTGTCGCCGCGAATCACCAGGATGTCGTCGAGCCCGACGCCGAGTTCGTCGGCGGCAATCTGCGCGAAAGTGGTTTCTTCGCCCTGGCCGTGCGGACAAGTGCCGGTCAGGATGGTGACTTTGCCGGTGGGATCGATCTTCACCGTGGCGCTTTCCCATCCGCCGGCCGGCGTCGCGGGCGACGGACCAATGGCGCAGATTTCGCCGTACGTCGAAATCCCAATGCCCATGTATTTTCTCTGCTTGCGCAAGTCGGCTTGTTCCAGGCGAAGCTTCACGTAGCCAACGAGATCGAGCGCTTTCCTAAGTGGCGCGGCGTAATCGCCGGAGTCGTACATGAGTCCCGTGGCCGTCGCGTACGGGAACTTGTCTTTCGTCACAAAATTCTTGAAACGAATTTCGGCGGGATCCATTTTCAATTCCGCCGCGAGCACATCCACCATGCGTTCGATCCCGTGCGTTGCTTCGGGGCGCCCTGCGCCGCGATACGCGTCGGTGGGAACGCAATTCGTGAACACTCCCACAATATCCGCGCGGATGTTTTGCGTGTTGTAGATGCCCGGCATCATCAGGACGCTGAGCTGAGGAATCAGCGGCGTCAGCAACTGGTGATAAGCGCCCACGTCTTGAATCAGTTTGAGCTTGATGCCCAGAATCGTGCCGTCGCGCTTCGCGGCAACTTCGTAATAATCGACGTGGCCGCGCCCGTGGATGGTGCAGGTGAAATTTTCGCGCCGCGATTCGATCCACTTGACAGGTTTTTGAATCCTCGTCGAGACAAAGCCCATCAGCGCTTCTTCCGCATACACGTTGAGCTTGCTGCCGAATCCGCCGCCCACTTCCGGCGCGATCACGCGCATGCGGTTTTCTTCCAGCCCCAGCATGCCTGCCACGAGCGTGCGCACGAGATGCGGAATTTGCGTTGAGGTGTACAGATTGAGCTGGCGATCGGCGCCGCGCCACTCCGCCACCACGCCGCGCGTCTCCATGGCCATCGGCACGAGCCGCTGGCTGACGATGCGCTGCTTTACCACCACGTCCGCCTCGGCAAACGCCTTGTCGATGTTGCCGCCGTCCTGGTGATACGTGAACGCGATGTTGTCGGGCCACTGCGGATGCACCGCAGGCGCGCCTTTCGCCAGTGCCTTCTCCGGATCCGCGACGGCCGGCAGGACTTCGTAATCCACTTCAATCAAATCCGCAGCGTCACGCGCAAGATAACGATCTCTTGCCACAACCACCGCTACGGGATGACCGACGAAATACACGCGGTCGGTCGCGAGGATCGTATGCTGCGGCACGCGCAAGTCCGGCATGGCCACACCGCAGGGCACAACGCCAACGCCTTTCGTGTCTTTGCCCGTGAAAACGCACACGACACCGGGAGCCGCTTCTGCTGGTTTGGTGTTGATCGAGCGAATGCGCGCCGCCGCATGCGGGCTGCGCAGTATCATTGCGTAGTGCATCCCCGGCATCTGGATATCTTCGACATAAGTGGCCGTGCCGGTGATGAGCCGCGGATCTTCGCGGCGGCGGATGCGCTTGCCAACAAAAGTTTCTGTCTTGACCGTTGTGGTGGCCATGGTCGCCTCCTACTTACCCGCGCCCGCTGCGGCGGCCTTCACCGCGTTCACGATGTGCTGGTATCCCGTGCAGCGGCACACGTTGCCTTCCAGTCCGTGGCGAATCTCCTCCTCGGTAGGGGAAGGATGCCGGTCGATGATTTGTTTGGAAGCCATAATCATTCCCGGCGTGCAGAATCCACATTGCAGCCCGTGTTCGTTCCAAAACGCTTCTTGGACAGGATCGAGTTTGCCATCGTTCGCCAGGCCTTCCACGGTCACGATCTCCGCGCCGTTGGCTTGCACGGCAAACATCGTGCAGCTCTTGATGGCTTTGCCGTTTAGCTCTACGGTGCACGCGCCGCAGAGCGAGGTCTCGCAGCCCATGTGCGTGCCCGTCAGACCCGCAATGTCGCGTAAGAAATGGATGAGCAACAAGCGTGGCTCAACGTCTTGGGAATAGCTTTTCCCATTGATAGTGAGATTGATGTTCATGACCTTCTCCGGCGGGGTCAAATCCAGCGTTGCAGAAGATACCAGAATTTCGGCCAGGGCGCACCCATCATACGCCTTTCTTTTGGATTTGGGGGCAAGGGGATTTTTGTCATCCTACTTTGTTATGCTAACGCGCCGTGAGACCACTCTTCCTGATTGATACCGACACGGCTTCCGACGACGCCGTGGCGTTGATCATGGCCCTGCGTTCACCCGAAGTTCGCGTACTGGCCATC
Source organism: Acidobacteriota bacterium (assembly GCA_003223255.1). GTDB lineage: Bacteria > Acidobacteriota > Terriglobia > Acidiferrales > UBA7541 > Acidiferrum. Next base: position 12,213 of record QHYJ01000019.1, read on the forward strand.
ACCGCGGTCGCCGGAAATGTGGGCGTGCAGCAGGCGGCACGCAACGCACTCTACACTGCAGAACTTTGCGGTTCGAATGTTCCTATTTTCGTTGGCGCGGAGAAGCCGCTGCAACGCGCGCACCAAAGCGCGGACTGGTTTCATGGCCGCGACGGTCTAGGCGACCACAGCTATCCGCACCCAAGGCGAGCCCTGGAAAAGAAGCCTGCGGTCGACGCTATCGTCGAGACCATCGAGGCCAACCCCGGCATGGTCTTGGTGACTCTTGGGCCGCTCACCAACATGGCGCTCGCGCTGCAACGCAAACCCGACATTGCCGCAAAAGTCGGCCGTTGCGTCATCATGGGCGGAGCGCCTTGCTGCGCAGGCAATGTCACGCCCGCCGCCGAGTACAACATCTGGTGTGATCCCGAGGCCGCCCGTATGGTGATGCGCAGCAGACTCCCGGTCGAATTAGTCGGCTGGCACCTTTGCCGCGGCGACGCTGCATTGAATTTGAACGATATCGAGCGCGTGCTGAGCCTGGACACGCCGCTCGCGCGCTTCGCCATCGAGTGCAACAGCCGCGCGCAGGAAGCTTATTTCGAGCAAACTGGCGAGCAGGGCATCTCTTTGCCCGATCCCGTGGCGATGTCCATCGCGCTGGACCCTTCCGTGGTCACGCAGCAAAGCGAGCATTACGTCGACATCGAAACGACGAGCGAGCTTACCCGCGGCATGACTGTGGTCGACCGCCTGAACGTCACGGGAAACGACCGCAACAAGGCCGTCTGGGCTCCGGTGCACAAAGCTGGGTTCAAGGCCAAGGCCGTTTGGACTATCGACATTGTCCGCTGGAAACAAGCCTTGTTCGCCGCCTTGCGCTGAACGATTATCCGTAGCCCGATGAAAGGCAAAACTACAAGAATGCGCGTCAGAAGGTTTGGAATTTTTGCGGACCGAGGTGACTTGTAGCAGTCAGGCAGTCCAGGCCAAGTCGAGGTTCCTGTCGAAGTTCGCGCGCTGGTTCGCGCTTGACAACCCACGTTCTCAGGCTTAGGCTTGTGCACATTTCCCGGTGTGGTTTACTCCTTCTTCGTCGCGATCTTATGACTGTCTGAGGAGGTCCTATGAGTCAGCTTGGTTTGTGGAGCGCGCACGCAGGCCAGGGAGATCAGCGGTGCCATTTCCACCACGCTCACCATCTTCGAGGACAGCGAACTCACTGGCGACGTAACCTGCACGGTACCGCTCACCATGCCCGGGGCAAATCCGTGTATCTCTTTCGGAGCGGATCACCTCAAGTTGCGGCTGAATGGGTATACGATAACGGGACCCGTTACCCCTCCGACCGGTTGCAGTCTTCCGAGCGATTCCATGTATGGCGTTGGCATCGCTGCGATCGACAGAAGCGATGTGAAGATCGAGGGTCCGGGAACCATCCAGCACTTTGAGCGCTGGGGAATCCTCGTCGGTTTGACGGGCCATCCGAGCAGCCAGGTTACGGTGAAGAAGGTCACAGCCTACCATAACTGCTGGAGCGGCATGCAGACCTTCAGCACGTCAGAGAGCAACTTTGAGGAAAACGTTTTCGCTGACGATGCCGGCGGTTCGAACGGAGCATCTTGTGGCGGAACTTGACTCGCAGGCAGCAGCAACAACCGAGTTCGGTTGAACTCATTTTACGGCAACGGCGCAGCTACCTCCAAGGCCTCCGCCTCCACGCCTAATAGCAATAATTTCGGCTTGGGACTCTTGGGTGTAAGCCAGAACAACCTGATTGAGCGCAATAAAATTGGCGGAAACATCAACGGGGTCTATCTTGGCGGAGGCGGGCAAGTTCTTGGCAACATCATCCGCGGCAACCTCATTCTCGGCAACCCTCCCGCCGAGGCCATACGAGAGTTTGGTGTGTCAATCGGCGCAGATATTCAAGACAAGTCCACTGCAGGCGCGAACCTGTTTGAGGACAACCGCTGCCTGACCTATGCCGGCGCGGGGCCCTCTCCCTGTCCAAACGTTGGCGAACCGCAGGAAGATGCCGGGCAGGAGGCCGTCGCAGGCTTCGTCCGGAATCGCCTCGCGACGCAAGCTCGGGTGTTCCATGCCGTGTTCCACCTCAACAGCCCGCTTCTGCCCAAGGCTGCTCGCTTGGCGGTACCGCGCCGAATCGCGGAGTCCGATTCCGTGACCCTGACGGGCAGAGTCGTCGATGCCGCCTGTTACATGCTCCACGGACGATGGCGTCCTGTACTTTCCCGCCGATGGCAATCAGCGCCTCAAGACCCTGTTGAACGCCCGTGTCCGAGCCTCTGGCACGGTCGTGGAGAAGCAGGACCCGATGGAGCTGAAAATGCCCGTCGGCGAAAAGAATCAAATGGTTGTGCGCGTGGAAGGCGGTTACAAGCAGATTACCATCGAAACGCTTGAGAAAATCCCGGCTCGAAGGCGATAATACGCTTGGCTCCAAGAAATCCACGTGCGGCAACTTGCCCTGACTGGCTAAACAATTTGTTTTCAATAACATGCGGAATTGTCTGAGCTTTTGTCTCTTCTGCTGCAGGCACCATTAACCTGCCATGGTTCCGCGCCAAGGACAGTAGGTACCCTCTGGACTGAGGCACACGTCTTATGATTAGCCCCCGCCCGACAGGAAGTCCCGATCCCGTGCGGAAAGGGCAACTTCTTTCCGGTCCTGGGGTTTAACCTACTGGAAGCCAGTCGCATACGGCTTCCATCGGAAGGACCTTTCCAGCAGGGTCCCGTTGCAAGTCGGACATCCCTTCCGAAGACAGGGGATTGGTCATGAAGACGACCACTTTTACCAGCCGAAGCAAGCTTGGGCTTTTGTTGGGTGTTGCTAGTCTTTTGATTTTGTTTGCGCCGCAGGCGCGTGCCGGCGACGAGGAAAAAGACCCGCCCACACGTGTCGCCCGCATCAGTGTCATAGAAGGATCCGTATCGTTGCAGCCGGGTGGTCAAGGCGATTGGGGAAATGCCGCCAAGAATCGTCCCATGACCATCGGCGACAAAATGTGGGTCGATAAGGATTCCCGCGCCGAATTGCAAGCCGGCGAAGCCACTTTCCATCTTGGCACCATGACCGCTTTTTCGTTTCTGAACCTCGATGAAGGCATTATGCAGGTGCGCATCCCGGAAGGCGCTGTCAACTTCCGCGTGCGCGAACTGCGCCAAGGTGACGTCTATGAAGTCGATACGCCAAACGTGGTCTTCAATGTCAAGGAAGCCGGGGCGTTCCGTGTCGATATAAACGAAGCCGGTGACTCCTCGCGCATTACCGTGATTCGCGGCCAGGGCGAGATCAGCGCGGACGGCAAAACGTACGAAGTGCATGCCGGTGAACAAGCGGAATTTAATGGCGTGGAGAGTCCCACGTATAGCATTATTCCCGCGCCGGCTCCCGACGGGCTCGACAAATGGGCGGAAGAGCGCGATCTGAAAGCGGATCACTCGGCCTCGGGAAATTACGTTTCCCGCGACATGCCCGGCTATGACGACCTTGACGACTATGGCGCTTGGCGCGACGAGCCGGAATACGGCCACGTCTGGTATCCCGCCGATGTGCCGCCCTACTGGGCTCCTTACAGCGTGGGTTACTGGCACTGGGTCGGCCCTTGGGGTTGGACCTGGGTAGACTATGAGCCTTGGGGTTTTGCTCCCTTCCATTACGGCCGCTGGGCGTTCATCGGCGGCGCCTGGGGTTGGTGCCCAGGACCGTTCTTTGGTCCCCCGTGCTATGGACCGGCGTTCGTCGGCTTCCTCGGCGGCGGCTGGGGATTTGGCTTTGGCGTGGGTTGGTTCCCGCTGGGCTGGGGCGAGCCGTTCTTCCCCTGGTTCCACTGCGGCCCGCGCTTCCTCAACAACATTAATGTCCACAACACGTTCATTCGCAATGTGAACGTATTCAACAACAGAAACTTCAATTTCGTGAACGCGCACAACCTGCGTGCGGTCACGACCGTCTCGCGCAACGGCTTCGTGAACGGTGAGCGCGTCAATCGGGCGAGCCAGCACCTGACGCTGGCAAGTCTGAAAGGCGCACACGTGGCCAACTCCGTTGGCATTCGACCCACGCAGCACAGCACGCTGGGCGCCGCCAATGTCAATTCACACGCACCGCGCCCGCCTGCAGGCGCGCAGAGTCGAGCAGTCATGGCGCGCACAGCTCCGGCACCCGGTGCTTCGCACGCCCCGGTGCGGACGATGAATGGCGCGACGACCGCCGGACGATTTGGGAATTCGCCGGTCAACGGTTCGGCACGAGCCAACGCCCGCGTTGAGAGCAGGCCCGGCAATGCCCAGGCAAATGCCGGACTGACCGCGCGGCAACACGAGCTTTCGCAGAACCGCCCGCCTTCCACGCAGCGTCCGGGAAGCAATGCGCGGACTTGGGAAGCGCAGGGCAATACGACCGATCGCGGCCGTGCGCCGCAAGGCTTCGGCTCGAATCGCCCGAGCAATACACCAGCGCAGAACTCTCCGCGCACGTTTAACGATCGCCCGCAGCAGGGAGCCGGTTCGAACCGGCCAACCAACGCGCCAGCGCAACACACGGCTCGCGTTTACAGCGATCGTCCGCCGTGGGCTGGCAGTGGCGGTGCGCGCAGCAGCAGTGGGGTGCCTTCACGGCCTTCGGCGCCAAACTACAACAGCAACCGCCCGAACTATTCGAATGGCGGTCGCTCGTACGAGCCACCGCAGCGGAGTTACAACCGGCCGTCTTACGAGAATCGCGGCTATGCGCCGCAGCCCTCCTATTCGCCGCGCGAATCCTCGCCGCGAACCTATTCTTCGCCGGGACGCAGCTACCCGGCCCCGTCTCGTTCCTACTCTCCGCCTAGCCGCAGCTATGGCAATTACGGCGGCGGAGGCGGCTACGGCGGCCCTCGCGGTTATAGCGGTGGCGGAGGCGCTCGCAGCTATGGAGGAGGGGGCGGCGCGCATAGCTACGGCGGTGGCGGCGGTAGCCACGGCGGCGGAGGTGGGGGCGGGGGCTCCCATAGCACCGGCGGCGGCGGAGGCTCCCACGGTGGAGGCGGCGGCCACCCGCATCGCTAATTCGCTCTGGTAACTTCTGACCTTTGACCTTCAAGCCCACGCGATCTTTCAGGTGGGCTTTTTCTCTCTCCCGCGCCCTTGTCCGTTATTCCGAAAAGCCGCCATTTGCAGAATGGAATTGTCCGCGAAAAATGAGAACAAATGTCAGCCAAAGTGGACTCATCTGTAGCAAGCAAACGAAAGTTCCGACGATTCGGGAAGCGGCGATTGCCTAATAAAAAGCGGCACATCGAAGAAAAAGTGTTTACAATCAACGCAGTTGCCGCACCAACTTGCCGCTGGCGCTTTCCTGTTTAGCCGAGCAGGCCCTGTTCCAGGTCAGTCCAAAAAGTGTTCTGCGCGCCCAGCTTTGCATGCTGATACAAGGAAGACGCTCGTGAGGCACACGCGAATCATCGTCACCCATTATGGCGGGCCCGACACAATTCAGGTCGTGGAAGAGGAGTGTCCCGAGCCAAAGCATGGCGAGGTGCGCGTGCGAGTGCTGGCCGCGGGCGTGAGCTTGCCTGACGGACTGGCGCGCGAGGGCGTCCATCCGGAAACACCGCGCGTGCCCTATACACCCGGTTGGGACCTGCTCGGCATTGTGGATCAGATCGGCGAAGGTGTCTCCGGTTTCGAACTAGGCCAGACGGTTGCGGCCATGCCGATCAGCGGCTGTTACGCACAGTATGTTTGCTTGCCGCAACGCAAGTTCGTTCCCGTGCCCGCAGGTTTGGACCCTGCAGAAGCCGTCGCGGTCGTCCTGAACTACATCACCGCATACCAGATGCTGGATCGATCGGCGAAGGTAAAGCCGGGGCAGCGCGTGCTGATTCACGGCGCCTCAGGCGGCGTCGGCACTGCGTTCCTGCAACTGGGGCGGCTCGCCGGCGTGGAAATGTACGGAACGTGTTCGGCGCAGGCGGCGGAGGACAATTCGTTGTGCTTCCCAGCGTCCCAGCCATACTCTTAAGCGGGCTCTGCGAGCGCCAGAGTGATACGGCCTCTGTCGCCAACGCGGCTGCACAAACGCTACGCCATCTCGAGCCCATTTTCATCCATCGTCATGGTCCCCCCTGGGGGACCATGACCTACTCATAAGAGAACGAGCGTGCTGGCAATTGCAGAGCTTCATCCAGCGGATGGATGCTCTCCGTGCCCGCCTGGCAGTAGCCCGTCCGCTTGATCGGGATGGTTCCAAAGACGGTCTTCACCACGCGAGTATGCAGGCGCCGGTGGGAATATGGAGTTGGCTTTTGGCCGTACTGGTTTGAACGGCTACTACTGATTGGGTGAATGGACTGGCGGAAAGATAGGCAGATTCAAGGCCGAAAGATAGGTATTTGGTGCGCAGGGGTCGGCCCTTTTTCATGGAAGAATCTCATCGAAGAAGGGTGTGGTGTTGTCGAGCACGAGGATTGCCAATGTGCTCTCAGGGCGCGCTGCGTTGCAAGGTATCCGATGGCTCTTGCTCTCCGCGCCGGCACGCAAAGTGTTAAAGGACCAGCTGAGAGCCCTTCTCCCGGCCGGGACCGCCGTGGAGCCGTCTCTAAAGGAGGTGCGATTCAAGCCCGGATGCAAGATCACGGCCCATTACGTCGCCCTTGTCACGAACAGAAAAAGCCCTCAAGGGCAGCAAATTCGACCTGTTGCCGTAACCTGGGGAGCAAAGGCATACGCAAAGCATCAGGAAGAAATCGTCGGTCTTGAAAAGATACAGGCCGAAGCGGCGACTCGCGGCGTGGCGGCGCCCTTTCTGGGGCTGATGGCAGATGTTCCTGAGTGGAGCATGCATATCCAGGTGTCGCCGCTGGACGCGCGATTCGCCCAGCTTGCTCGCTTGTGGGATCCGCGATACGTGCGGGCTATGCTCGCGGACGTCTACGCCTCGGCCGATCCAGTACCTGCTCGGCGCCCAATCAGAAACTACACGATCACATGCATCAGATATCGAATCAATAGTCGGCATGTGCTGCGTTACGACCCTGTCGGTCCGGCGAAGGGAGAGGTCGTATTCGCCAAGCCTTACCTTGGCGAGAGCGGAGCGCAGGCCTTCCGCGTGGCACGGGACGTGGCAGAGTGGCTGACAGAGCGCGGCGATGGCGTGAACTGCCCGCGGCCCCTGGCCTACGTGGCTCAGGATGCGGTTATCCTCTATCCGCAAATTTTTGGCACTCCGCTCTCCGAACACCTGCGATGCCGCAGCGACGGCCTCGCTCGCTGGTTGGAACGAATTGGGGAGGCTCTCCAGACTCTGCACTGCCTGCCGAGAGCGGTTGCCGGCCCGCTCGAAGTTCGTAATTTTGCGACCGAGGTTCAAGCGATCGAGCGGGCGAGTTCTCATATCCCCACCTTGCTGCCCCAGATGGGCGCAGCGGTTGACGCACTCCTTGACCGTGCGCGTGAATTGCACGAGCGCCTGCCGCAGGAGCCACCCACGTTCACCCACAGGGACTTCAAGTCCGTGCACGTGTGGCTTGCTCCTGACAGGCTCACGGTAATCGATTTCGATCGCGCTCGCTTTGCCGACCCGGCATCGGACGTGGGAGCTTTCCTGGCCAATCTGCAATGGCGGTACGCGGCTTGTCAGCTTCCGGGAGTGGTTCAGGCGCAGGAGCGATTTCTCTCAGGATACGCCCGCGGCGCGCCCAAAGAGCGGCTGCTCCGCGCTCGTCTGTACGAGGCGATCGAGCTGGTCAAATGCGCTGTGCGCCGGGTGCAGCTCTTCGAGGACGGCTGTGTGCCGCGAATGACGGGGATGCTTCGCCGCGCTGAGGCGGTAATAAATGATCTTCGAGTTACCGTCGGCGTACCTGTACGGCACCAATCCCTGGAAAGCGGGTGAATCGTGGGCCTGGGAGAAAGAGCTGTGGGTCACAACCAAGAGACGAGCGTACGCGGGGATGGCAAGGGTGAGTTAACCCCTCATAAGGGGCTGGGACTCCCAGATCCGGACAGCCATCGAGTGGAGCTGCAACGAAATGGACAGCCCAACGTGGGGTTTGTTGTGTGCGTGTGGCCGCGGTTGTCGGAGACTTTCATCCTGAACGAAGTGATCGGCCTTGAGCGATTAGGAGCCCGCCTGCGGATTTTTTCCATTAAGGAACCGAAAGATCGACTTGTTCATGCCAAAGTGATGGACGTGCGCGCGCCGGTAACCTGTATCTCGATTGAGCGCAACAAGAAGGCGATCTGGCTCGCGAATATCCGTTTATTTTGGAGGCAACCCGTCCGCTATAGTCGAACGATGCTTGAGGCGATGGGCTACGGTCGACTGCGCGTGGTCCGACGCTTCTTCCAAGCAAGCTATTTAGCCGAGATACTTCTCCGGGAACCATTGACTTATTTACACGCGCACTTCGCCCACACATCCGCGCTCGTCTGTATGTTTACTCATCATTTGATCGGAATTCCTTATAGCTTCACAGCGCACGCCAAAGATATTTACGTGGAAACGCCCCGCGAGCTTCTGCGGGCTGAGGCCAAAACTGCGCGAGCCGTGGTCACCTGCACGGAGTACAACCGGCGCTATCTATCAACTCAGGTCGGTTCGGCGGGCAACGGCAAACTCCATTGTATTTATCATGGGTTGGATCTCTCCCGGTTTAAGTTCTGCTCTGCACGCGCTCTTGACGCAGAGCCACCCGTGATTCTGTCCGTCGCTAGGCTGGTCGAGAAGAAAGGGCTCAACGACCTCATCTTAGCGGCTGACATTCTTCGGCAGCGCGGTCGTCGCTTTCAAGTCGAGATTGTTGGGGACGGCCCACTGCGACAGAGCCTGGAAGCGCAGGTGAGAGGGCTGGGCTTGAACGGCCACGTAAGGTTCCTGGGCACGTTGCCTCACGAAAAGCTCTGTCGTATTTACCAGAGAGTTTGCCTTTTTGCGCTTCCCTGTGTCGTTGCCGCCGACGGCGACCGCGACGGGATTCCTAACGTGTTGCTGGAGGCCATGGCCAGTGGCGTACCTGTGGTATCCACGTCCGTTTCGGGCATTCCTGAGGTGATTCGCTCGGGGGCCGAAGGCCTGCTTGTTCCCCCGAGCAGCCCTGCAAGCCTTGCCGACGCGCTGGACAGACTTCTCAGCTCGCCAGAACTACGAGAACGGCTGGCCCTTGCTGGCAGGGCCAAGATTGAAACTTTGTTCTCAATCGAAAGGAACTCTGCGCAATTACTGTCTCTTTTCGAGCAGGTCCACTTCGCGTTCTACGTTCGTGGGAAGTGGGAGCGAATGAAAATACTTTATCCGTGTAACGATCCCGGTATCGATGTGCGCGCACGTGGACCCGCAGTGCGGCTAAAGTCATCCATCGAGCCGAGCCACTCATCAAACGAAATTGCTCTTGGCCACGGCTCGCACGCGGGTTCAGAAATCGCACGCCGAGAATTAGAAGGTTTCGGAGAGTGAGGCAGGCAGATGTTTTGCAATCCTTCGCGGCAGTTTGGAATTCGAGAAATGAATATCGCCGACGTGCTGTCGGGACACGCTAAGTTGAAAGGTATCCGATGGGTTCTGGGCTCGTCCACGGCACATGAGGTTTTGCGGGATCGGCTGAGGGGGCTGCTGCCCACTGGGTTCCAGCTGGGGCCGTGTCGTCTAAGGGAGGTGCAATTCAAGCTTCGTCGCAGACTCACCGCTTGCTACGACGTGCTTGTCCAAAAGGAGGGTAGCGACGCAAAGTACGTTCGCCCGATCGCAGTAAGCTGGGGATCGAGTAGGAGCACGGACGGCCAGGAAGAAACGGACGTCCTTGCTAAGGTGCAAGCCGAGGCGGTGAGCCGGGGCGTGGCAGCGCCGTTTCGGCAGCTCATGGCGGATTATCCCGAGTGGAGCATGCATGTTCAAGTTTGGCCATTGGATTCACGATTTACCCAGCTCGTTCGCTTGTCCGATCCGGGCCACGTGCGCGGCATGTTGGCTGAAGCGTGCGCGTTGGAGGCTGCAGCATCGAATCAGCATCGAACCCTGGATTACAAAGTCGAGGCGGTCAAATATCAACCTGGCAGGCGACACATGCTGCGCTACGACCCTCAGAATCCGGCTAAGGGAGCAACAGTGTTCGCCAAGCTGTACATCGTCGAAGAGCGCGCACGCGCTTTCCGACGAGAGGACGGGGCGCCCATTTTTTGTTTGGCGAGGAAGGCGGCTGACTGGCTGGCGGCGCACGGGGAAGGCGCGAACGGCTTGCGGCCGCTAGCCTACGTGGCTGCGGACGCGGCTATCCTTTACTTTCAAGTTTCCGGCACACCGCTATCTGGCTACGCGCAGCCCTCCAGGCGTGGTGCCGCACCGTGGTTCCGGCGCGCCGGAGCAGCGCTCCGCGCATTGCAAGACCTGCCTCTAGCTCTTGCCAGCCCGCTCCGTCCGCCCATTGATTTCGCGGCCGAGATCCAGTCGATCAGGAGAAAGAGTGCGCATATCCCTGTGCTACTCCCTCAGGTGGGGTCAGCGATTGAGGCGCTCCTCGACCGTGCGCGAGAGCTGTATGAGCGACTGCCCCAGGAGCCTCCGAGCTTCGTACACGGTGACTTCAAATCTGAACACATCTGGGTTGCGGCGGACAGCCTGACACTGATCGATTTCGACGATGCTCGCCTGGGCGACCCGGCGCTGGATATGGGACACTTCTTGGCCGATTGGCAGTTCAGCCACGCATGTAGTCAAACCGAACAGGAGGAGGTCTGCGAGAGTTTCCTCGCCGGGTATGCCGCCGGTGCGCCGAAAGAGCGCTTTCTTCGCGTGCGTCTTTACGAGGCGATCGAGTTGGTCAGATGTGCTCTTCGCCGCGTCCAGCTCTTCGAGGACGACTGGGCATCCCGCACGGCCGCGCTGGTTGGTAGCGCCCAGGCTGTGATAAATGATCTCCAACGTATCCTGGGTTTGCCGCAGCCACTTTTGGAGCTTCTGTAGCTCGAACCGGGGGCCAGCCGATCTATGGTGGAAGCAGTGGTGGGGCAGAGCAAGCGGAGGGCGAGGAAGGAAGGGGCTGTTTGATCGAGCTATGCGCTTTGTAGAGTCAAAAAATTGAAAATGTCGCAACCATACAGGGAGGCCTTTCTAAAAGCCCTGGAAAAAACCTACCCAGGTTGGTCGGGCGAACCTCGTTCGACGGAGTCTCGGGCGTCTGAAAGGACCCTGGAAAATGCGACTAGGCCTTCGGCTGTCGGCTTTATGCCGGGCGCGCCTCAGGCGCCGGCGGACGGAGCGCGCACCGGCCGCGAATCTCGACAAAGACCGCTCGCCCGCCGGGAACCGTGGGTTTCGAGAATAACGAACAAACGACAGAAGCTCGATCAGCCGAACTCGGTGAATGTCGAAGAAAGCCTCCGTTACTTTTTGCGTTTTCTTCGCGCCTACTGGGGAAGGATCGCGCTCGCCCTTCTGGGCATGGTTGTGGACGCGGTGCTCGGCGTCATGCGTCCTTGGCCTCTCAAAGTGGTCGTCGATCGCGTGCTCGCCCACAAACCAAGCCGCGTGCCTCTGATCCACCACTGGCTGGACGCCGCGGCATTCACCAGCATGCAAATCGTGTACGGCTGTTGCGCCGCGGTGCTCCTCATCGCGGTCATTACTGGCATAATCACTTACTGCTATACCCGTCTTATTGGTAACATCGGCCAGCACTTTGGCTGTGACCTGCGGCGGGACCTGTTCGCCCACATGCAGCGTCTGTCCCTCCGTTTCCACGACACCCAGAGGACGGGCGACCTCACCACCCGGTTGACCTCCGACATTCAGTCGATTCAAGACTGCATTACCAACGGCTTCATCGTTTTCTGCAGCAACACGCTGTTACTAACGGGCATGGCGGTGCTCATGCTCTGGGTCAACTGGAGGTTCGCTCTCGCCACTCTCTCGGTCTCCCCGCTGATGTTCTGGCTGGTTTATCGCCACAAGCTGCTCATCAAGCGCGCGACGCGCAAAGCTCGCGCCAGCACAGGACTGCTGGCCGCTCTTGCCCAGGAAACCCTGGCTTCCATTCGCATCGTGCAAGGCCTGGCACAAGAGGATCAGATCGACGACCGCTTTCAGGTGCAAAGCGAAAACACCTTGCAGGCGTTCCTCGAGAGCGTACGCTATCAGGCGCGCATCGCGCCGGTAGTGGATTTCTTGTCGGCCGTGGGATTGACCATGGTGATTTGGTACGGGGCCAGGAGTGTCCTTACGGGCCAGCTCACAACCGGCGATGTGGTCCTTTTCTTTGCTTACGTGAATAACTTCTACAGCCCCATGAAGGCGATTTCGCGCTCGGCGAATACCTTCACCAAAGCCACTGTAGGCGCCGAGCGCATCGTCGAGGTCTTGCAGTATCGCAGTGAAGTCAGAGACCACAAACGTGCGCGGCCAGCTCCGCAATTCAAAGGAGCCATCGAGTTTCGGAATGTGTCGTTTGAGTACGAATCAGGCGCCCCAGTTCTCTCTAAGATCAACCTTTCCATCGCGCCGGGACAGAAATTGGCGATTGTTGGGGCCACCGGGGCGGGGAAAAGCACGCTGGTGAGCTTGATCCTTCGCTTTTACGACCCTACCGAGGGCGCGGTCGTGATCGACGGAGAAGACATTCGGAATTATTCCTTGCAGTCCCTCCGCGAACAGATTGGTTTGGTCCTTCAGGATTCCCTGCTTTTGAGCGGTACCATGCGGGACAACATCGCATTCGGCCGGATGGAGGCAACGGACGAGGAAATGCGTGCCGCAGCCAGGACGGCAAACGCCGACGAGTTCATTCACAGGCTTCCGGATGGCTACGATACGCGCGTGGGAGAGAGGGGAACCACTTTATCCGGCGGGCAAAAGCAGCGAATTGCGATCGCCCGCGCCGTGTTGCGCAACGCACCTATTTTGATTCTCGACGAGCCCACAAGTGGTCTGGATGCCGTCGCCGAGCGCACCGTCATCGACGCGCTCGAACGAGCGTCGGCTGGGCGCACCACCATCATCATCGCTCACCGTTTCAGCACCGTGCGCCTGGCAGATCGCATTGTTGTCCTCGAAGACGCTCGCATCGTCGAGGAAGGCACACATGGAGAACTCCTTGCCCGCAACGGCCGTTATGCGCATCTTTATCGGCTTCAGGTCTCTCCACGCGAGGCCCTCGCGCTTCACACCAGAACCTCCGGTAGCTAAGCCGCCAGACATATCTCATCTCTGAAGAAAACCGAGAACCGCACTCCCGCTGCTCTGCGCCGGGATTTCTTGGTGGTTCCACGACATCCAGCGAGGCGGGTTCTCTGCTGCTTTCTCCGCGTGTTTCCGCAGTTTGCGGTTCTGGTCATGCCCGTCCTCCCATCGCAAATTGTTCTGCACGGTCAGCAATGTCCCGCATCAGATCCGGCACCGCTTCGAGATACCAATACGTGCGGGCTACCTTGCCATGACCAAGGTAGGTCGATAACGCCAGCATGTGTTTGGTGATGAGATCGCGGCCATCCGGACAAATTTGCAGGGCTCTGACAGCGAAGGCGTGGCGCAAGGAGCGGGGCCTGGGCCAAACGCCTCCAGGTCCGAGCGGCAGGCCGGCTCGCTTCACCGCCCTGCCGAAGGTCTTTTCCACAGCGATCAGCGAGAGCACTTTCTTCGCAATGACACGAACACAAGGTCGTCGAAGGGAGCACAGGGATGCCATTGCTGGAGATGCCGTTCGAGTCCTGCCCGTGTCGTCTCATGCGAAGGCACGAGGCGGCTCTTGCGAAATTTGGTGCGTCGAATCACCAGACCATCTGGCGTGATGTAGTCAATTCGCAGCTGGATAGCTTCGGACTCGCAGTCCCATGCATGCCAGCAAAGAGAACAACGTGCTGTAGGTTAACGATTTGTGGCGCTATGATCCGCACTAGCGGATTAAAAGTTGTCCCGAAGATGGCTTAAGTAGGATCGACGCGCAACAAGTCGAGTGGCCCGGGAATTAGCAGACGGACAGGTGCCCCAGGTTTGGATTGCAAACCCGGGTCTTATGTGGATTTTTGACCTTCTCCCAGCCTTTCCAAACACCCTGACGTTCACCTCCTCACCTGCAAACCTTTCAACGTGGTTCTGGCCTACAACTCTTTTTCTTTGCCCGTGTTTAGTAGACTAGAGCAATTCGAATACGCTCGTTCCTCATTCGACAACAGGGAATTGGCCAAACGAATGCTTGAAAAATGAAGTGCTAGGCTCGGAAGTGAACTCAAGCAACCGGCCCCTGATGGAATGCGTTAAGATCTGACCGAGGTGTGGGAACGCGGCAGAGAAGCGCTGCCGCAGGTATTTCAGGAGAGAGCAGGCCATGAAGAAGAATCTGTGGAAATGGACGAGTTTGGTGAGCGTGGCGCTGGCGGTATTTTTCTTCGCCCCCCAGCGTGCCGCCGCCGATGAAGACGATCCCCCCAGCCGCGTCGCGCGGCTTGCGTACGCGAGCGGCAACGTTTCTTTCAATCCGGCCGGAACCGACGACTGGGTCACTGCGGTGGTGAACCGCCCGATGACCACGGGCGACAAACTTTGGGCGGACGATGGCGCACGTGCGGAGTTGCATCTCGGCTACGCGACGGTCCGGCTTTCAGATCATACCGGCTTTTCGTTTTTGAACTTGACCGACGATGTGACGCAATTGCGCTTGACCGAAGGCACGCTGAACATTCGCGTGCGTCATCTCGGCGACGATGAGACCTTCGAAGTCGATACTCCAAACCTTGCCTTTTCTATTTTGCGACCTGGCAGTTACCGCGTCAGCGTGAATGAAGCCGGCGAAGCTACTGTCGTAGCGGTTCGCGATGGCCAGGGAGAAGTCACCGGTGGCGGCTCTGCCTATACCATTCGCGCGCGCGAAGAAGGCGTTTTTAACGGGGTAGATCAGTTGGATGCTGACATCGAACGCGCTCGCGCAGATGAGGATGACTTCGATCACTGGTGCATGGACCGCGACCGCCGCGAAGAGCATTCGATTTCTTCCCGCTACGTTTCCGATGACGTGGTGGGCTATCAGGACCTCGATGATTATGGCGGCTGGCGACCCGTGCCGGAATACGGCAACGTGTGGTTCCCGCATACCACCGTGGTCGGCTGGGCGCCGTATCGCTACGGCCACTGGGTGTGGATCGCACCGTGGGGTTGGACCTGGGTCGACGATGCGCCTTGGGGATTCGCTCCCTTCCACTATGGCCGCTGGGTCGTTGTGGGCGGCGTGTGGGGTTGGGTACCGTGTCCGCCGCGGCCGGCCGTAGTTACGGTTGCTTACGTTCGCCCGGTGTACGCGCCGGCGCTCGTGGCTTGGGTTGGCGGTGCACATTGGGGCGTTGGCGTCGCGGTTGGAGGCGCGCCGGCAGCTGGCGTAGCCTGGTTCCCCCTGGGGCCGCGTGACGTGTACTGCCCGTCGTATCACGTCAGCCACACGTATGTGACCAACGTCAACGTTTCGAACACCACAATCATCAACCGAACGCAAGTGACCAACGTCTACAACAACGTTTACGTGAATAAGACGGTGAACGTCACCAACGTGACGTATCAAAACCAGACGGCACCAAATGCGGTGACGGCGGTTTCGCACCAGGCATTCGTTTCTGCACAACCCGTACACAACAATATGATTCGCGTAGCACAGAGAGAAGTAGTTTCCGCGCCGGTTGCGCCGATCGCGCCGGCAGTAGCTCCGCAACAGCGCAGCGTCCTGGGCGCTGGGGCAGAAGCCCGTGTGCGGCCCCCAGCCCCGGCTCTGAGTCGTCCGGTGGTGGCCAGAATGGCGCCGCCGCCGGCTCCCGTGTCTTTCGCGAAGCAGCAGGAAATCGTGCGCGAGAATGGCGGCAGGCCTCCGGCGATTTCGCAGATTCGGCTGGCGCAGCCGGAAAATGCTCAGGTGGCGCGTCCCAACATTAAGATGGCGCCACCGATCCGGCAGGCTCCCGCACAGAACGCGCCAACAACCCGAGCGGACGTGCAGCAAAATAATTCGAATCGGCCCAACCAAGCTCCGGCCCAGAATGCTCCAACGCCCAGGTCTGACATGCAACCCGGCAATTCGAATCGCCCCGGTCCGGCGAACAATTCAAATTCACCGAACCAAGCGGGCCGGCCGGGGAATGCGCCCGTTAATCCCAGGGCCTACAACGATCGTCCACCTTCTTCGCGGCCAGGCGACGCGGGCAACGTCAGCCCGCAACTCGAGCAGAGGCAGCAGCAGCAACTTCAAGAATTGCGCCTGAAGCAAGATCAGGAACGACAGAGAATCGAACAACAACAGGTGCAACAGCGACAGAGGCTGGAACAAAACGCCAATGCGCAAAGACCGCCTCGGGCCGATCAACCTCAGCAACAGCAAGCCGATCGACAGCAGGAAATGGATCAACGCCGCCAACAGCAGGTTGAACAAAAACAGCAACAGCTCGAAGAAAAGCAACAGCGACAATTGCAACAAGTTGAACAAAAACACGATCAACAGCAAGAGAAGCTGGAGCAAAGACAGCACCAAGAACGTCAGAAGCAGGAAAAGCCGGCAAAGCAAGACAAACCGTCAAAATCGGAAAAGCCTGACAAGCCGCACCACTGAGAACAAAGCAATTTCAATTCTGTCGGGCGGGCGTTCGCGAAACGTGGAGCGGCCCGCCCCTTTTTTTGCTTACCGGGCCTTGGCGTTCTCTTTGCTGAAGCCGGGTTCCGTTTTTTTTGGTGTGACGAGGCCGGGGCGTGGAAGGTAAATCCTCCCTTTTTTGGGGCTGGCGGAGTTTCGCGCGTGAAAGATCGCTGCGGGTCGCGTAGTATTTTTTCAGCCACACCCATGAAGAGAGCTTTCCGAAAAAAAAGGCAGTTGCGGGCCGGCGGACGGAACGTTCCGGAATTGCGGTTGTTCGCCATTCCAGGGCTGCCGGAGATTGGAAAGGGCGAGAACTTGGCCGAACGGATCACTGTGGCTGCGAAAAAGGCTGGATTACGATTCGAAAATGGCGACGTGCTCGTGGTTGCGCAGAAAATTGTTTCGAAGGCAGAAAGCTCGGTGGTGTCGCTGGCGACGGTAAAACCGTCGGCGAAGGCGGAAGCACTCGCCGCGCAATTGAAAAAAGATGCGCGCGCGATGGAAGTGGTTTTGCGGGAGTCGCGGCGCATTCTTCGCAGCGAGCGCGTGCTGATTGCGGAAACCCATCATGGTTTTGTTTGCGCGAACGCAGGCGTCGACCATTCGAACGTGCCCGGAGAGGATGTGGTGACGCTGCTTCCGCGCGATCCCGATGGCTCGGCAGAAAAACTGGCGGAGGAATTACGCAAGAAAACCGGAAAGCAGGTTGCGATCATCCTCAGCGATACCTTTGGCCGTCCATGGCGCCTGGGGCTGACGAATGTCGCCATTGGCGCGTCGGGGCTGCCGGTGCTCTTGGATTTGCGCGGAACACGGGATAGAGAAGGGAAGCCGTTGACGGCGACGGTCCTCGCTGTGGCGGATGAGGTTGCTGCCGCCGCAGGTCTCCTCATGGGCAAGGCCGAAGGCATTCCCGCCGTGCTGATTCGCGGTTATCGCTACAAGCCCGCCTCTCAGAAAGCTGCAAGCATCATCCGGCCCGCCGACGAGGACCTCTTCCGCTAGAGCTGGTTTGCAAGACGGAGGCCTACAGGTTCACATGGAATGAAGAAGTAGAGGTGTTGTCCGGAATTGACGGCACGATTGCAGCCCGGTATCCATGAGGCAACACGGGGTGAAACTTAGTTGTATGAGGAGAAAAAATGACTCGTAGAAGCCTGTGGATCGTAGCCGCTCTTGCGCTTATGATCCTCGTTCCCATCCAGCCCGCTCATGCCCAGTGCACTCCGCTGACGTTGACCGTGAACGGGAGTAGCAGCGTCACGCTAAGCCCGGGGAGCACGCTGATGATCGCCGGAAGCATCAGTAATTGCGGCACACAGACGGCGAACATCGTGGGGACTCTCACCATCACGCGCAATGGAATGACGCTGGCCACGTATTCCAATACGTACGTGGTGGCAGCCGGACAAACGAAACTCGTCAGTACTTCGTTCATCGTGCCTAACGATCCTGGCGTGTACGTCGGGACGGTCACGACCAGCAATGGCGGTTCGGCCACGGTCACGGTCACGGTCACCTGATGACCGCGGCAACGCAACCACAAATCAGGGAGTGAGTTCTCGTTCGAGGAGCAAGGGGAGTGCGCGCCTGCCCAGCACTCCTCCCCTTAGCCTGCGGCTCAGGGCTGGTTAGTCTGCGGCGCTGCCCGCCGATTTAGTTGCGCCCGAAAGATTCGCCTTAAAGAAGGAAGCTAGCTTTGAGACGGCTTCGCCTACGCATTGAGGAATGTCGTACAGGGACATGTGGTTTGCCCCTTCCACCACATGATAATTTTTGTTCTTGCTTGCCGCACGCTTGTACAAATCATCGCTCATCCATTTACCGATTCCCGCCACACTCCCTGCCACGATCTGCAAAGGCTGGGTACTCCAAAACGGGAATGGCATCTGCCGATTTGATGTTGTTGTCCCACCCATTGCGGAACATCGAACCAATATTTACGTTACCGTTCCAACCGCTTTGATTCGACGGTCGTTGATCGCTACATTGGCCGTATAGCCTCCGCCCGCGC
Source organism: Acidobacteriota bacterium (assembly GCA_003223255.1). Lineage (GTDB taxonomy): Bacteria > Acidobacteriota > Terriglobia > Acidiferrales > UBA7541 > Acidiferrum. The sequence continues at coordinate 30,813 of QHYJ01000019.1, forward strand.
AAATGCCCATGGCTCCGATTCTGCCGCTATCCACATACGGAAGTGTCGTCAGATAATCGATCACCGCGCTGATGTCTTCCGTTCTGATGTAAGGATTTTCCAGTTGGCGCGGCTCGCCCGTGCTTTCACCCTGGTAGGAAGCGTCAAAAGCAATGGTGACGAACCCTTCTTCCGCGAGGGCCGCTCTCGAAGTCGGATATGAGAGCACGAGCCAGTTCACCCGCGAATACAAACGCCTCTTCGGTGAGCCGCCCATGCGCGACGTCAGATCCCGACGCCTCTCCGGCTCTTCTGCCACTAACCGCTGAGCAGAGTGCAGAACCGTCGCCGTCCGGATTGTCGGAAATTACCGGAAAACTGGCGAAGGCCCGGTCCCTCGTGTCCCTCGGACTCCGCTGTGTTAAATTCTTTGCGTTCTTTGACCTTGGCCTGCTTGCATGCCTGTTCAAATCCAACAGAAAATCGCCGCGCTGGGGGGCGGGGTTGGCGCTTCCAAGCTGCTGCTGGGGCTCTATGAAGTGATCGACCCGGAGGCGCTGACGATTATCGTCAACACGGGCGACGATCTTGTGCTCCACGGCCTGAAGGTTTCTCCGGATCTGGACATCGTGACGTATACGCTCGCAGGAATCGTCGATCCCCTTAAGGGCTGGGGAGTTCGCGGGGAAACGTTCCACGCGTTGAAGCGCCTGGCGGCCTTTGGGCGCCCCGACTGGTTCAATTTGGGTGACCGGGACCTGGCGACGCATATTCACCGCAGCGCGCTGCTCGAAGAAGGGAAGACTTTGTCCGAGACAGCGGAATCTATTCGAACCGCGCTCGGAGTGAAGGCCCGCATTCTTCCCATGTCGGACAGCCCGGTGCCTACCATCATCGAGTCGAATGAAGGCGCGATGCATTTTCAGAAGTATTTGGTGAAGCGGCGCGCGCAGCCCGTGGTGACCGGGATTCGCTTCGCGGGAGCGGACGCGGCGAGGCCGGCACCCGGCGTGTTAGAGGCTGTTCGCGAAGCGAGCCGCATCCTCATTTGCCCGAGCAATCCGTTGATCAGCATTGGACCGATCCTCGCGATTCCGGGAGTGCGCGAGCAATTGCGCGCTCGAAAAACAGCGGTGTTTGCGGTGTGCCCAATTGTTGGCGGCAAGTCGCTCAAGGGGCCGTCGGATAAAATGCTGGCACAACTGGGTTATGAGGCCACGGCGTTGGGCGTGGCGAGGCTGTACGCGAACTTCACGGGGACGTTCATCATCGATCCGGCGGACAAAGCGCAGGCGAGGGCCATTTCGGAGTTAGGCATGAAAGTCGAGATTCTGCCTACGGTCATGAAAACCCGCGCGGAGAAGCGCAAATTGGCGAGCGCTCTGCTGGCGTTGTGAATTGTGGTATCTTCAAAAACTTCCCGGATGACGACAACCGCACTCAGCGCACGCGAATTTCGCAACGCCCTCGGGCAATTTGCCACGGGCGTCACGGTGGTCACCGTCGAACGCGAAGCAGGATCGGTCTTCGGGATGACCGCCAATGCGTTCACTTCGGTCTCCTTAAACCCGATGCTGATTCTGGTGTGTGTCGATGAACGAGCAAAAATCCTGTCGATCTTGCACAAGAAAAAACGATTTGGAGTCAGCGTGCTGAAACAGGGCCAGCAAGCGTTGTCCGAGTATTTCGCGCAAGGGGAGCAGAACTCGGAAGCGGAGCACCGGCTGGGCTTGCGCTATCGCTGGACGCCGGAGGGCGTTCCAGTCTTGGAAGACACGGTGATGCAATTGGGGTGCAGCGTGGTTGCCACTCACGTGACTGGAGATCACACCATTGTTGTGGGGAAAGTGGAAGACGCGGAGATTCACGGCGGGGAACCGCTGCTCTTCTTTCGGGGAGAATATCGTCATATTGGCGGGGAGTAGGGAGTTAAAAGTTGGAGCCGAAGGATGAAGAGGCCCCCGCTCGCTCTCTTGCCTAGGGTGAATTCGTGTCGCAGCCCACGGCGAATCGCAACGCAGCGCAGATCTCCTGCATTCGCGCGGAGCTTAGTTGAGCAACGCGCTTCCCCAGCCGGTCCTGCGACACGGTGACCGCGTTATGCAGGTTCACGGCGCAAGGCGTTTTCATGCCATCGTCTTCCTTCAGGAGCACTTCGGAAGGTACTCCACGAATGGTCGAGGTGACGGGTGCGATTGTGACGGTAGACAGATAGGGAACCGCACTGTTGCGAGTGAGCACCACCACGGGTCTCTTCTTGTTCGGAGAAGCAAACTGGTAAAGTCGCACGTCGCCCCGGGCTATTCTTCCGGCCACGCAGCCTCCGCTTCCCAGTTGTCCGATTCACCACGCGCCTCTGGGCCCGCCAAATAACCCTGGCGGTCGCGCCTTTCCTTGTCCCGCACCTCCAGTCTTCGGAGGTGCTCGCGCAGAGCGTCGCGCACCAAGGCGGATCGATTGCACTTCGCCCGGCGCGCGGCGCGATCAGTGGCGAGCAGTAGCTTCTTATCCAGGACGATCTGAATCGTTTCCATGGGTGTGTACTTCATTCCACAGTATATTCCACACCCGTTACGGGAGCAATCGGATGCACAAGGACACGCTGTTCGCCAGGGTTAGCCAGGGAAGGCTAGTGGTGGCCACCGAGGGGGTCGCGTTTCACGCCGTATTCGGCGCCCCATTTGTCGGTCATGCGCGTGCGGATTTCCCATAATTCCGGGAAGAACTTCTGACGCATGCCTTCTTCGAGAATTTCCACCGGCCGGCCTTTTAAGGATTTTGCCGAAAATCCAATCGTTCGATGGATTAGCTGCATGTGCTCGTGGCGGAACTTCTGGAAAAGCTCGTCGAACTCCGCAAGAGCTTCGGCCACCACGTAGGCGTGGCCATGCGAGTATTCGGTGTCGTAGATTTTCTCGATCGTCAGGCCATGCTTGTCCAGGTAATGCGTTTGAAACGAGTTCCACAAGGGCTGATACATTTTGAGCAGCACGCGAAATCCCGGTGATTCCTGCCCGCTGCCGTTGCCCAGGCGTAGGCGAATCTCCTGATATTCCTTGGGAGACATGGTTTCGAGCAGGGCCAGTTGCTCGCTCATCAGTTTCTGAGCCAGGTGCACGCGGCGAAAAAGGCTGATGACGCGGTTGGTGTTTTCCTGTTGCAAATATTCGTCGATGTCCAGCAGCGTGTAAGCAATCAGCTTCATCCACATTTCTTCGATCTGGTGCACGATCTGGAATTGCAGTTCGTCCTTGTTGCAGAGATCGGCAAAAGCGCTCTGGCAAGAAAGCAATTTTTTGGTGTTGAGATACAGCTCATAATCGAGCGTGCCTTCGCCGCCCATCAGGGCATAGAAATGTTCCCGGTTCACAGCGCCTCCAGGGAAGAGGAGAGTTCAAAGTTTAAGAGCCGAAGAAAACAGGACCCGGCCGCTTTGCCCTTTGGGGATTCTAGCAAGCAGGAAGTCAGAGAGTTGAAAGTCCAAGAGTTGAAAGAAGCTGACAAAACGACACTTTCAGACCGTTCAACCGTTTGACTCTGCGACTTTTGAACTGGCAAGCAAATCGCTATCGTTCCGAACTGCCCGAGGCTCTGGAGGATTCCGCCGAATCGCCGGCTTCTTTGCGGTGGCTTTTCACCTCGCGCAGCGTATAGATCGGCTTGTTCTGCGATTCGTAATACGTGCGCGAGATGATTTCGCCGAGCAAGCCCATGGAGACGAACTGCATGCCGCTGAGAAAAAGCGCCACGGCGAGCAGCATCAGCGGCCCGTGTTCCACCATGATGGCCTGGTGATTGTAAAACTTATCGTAGGCCAGATAGACGGCGAGCAGGGAACCTACCGTCGCTCCGCCCATCCCCAGGAGGCCAAAAAACTGCAAGGGCCGCGTGGAATAGTCCAGCAAAAATTTTACGATGAGCAAATCCAGAAACACGCGGATGGTGCGGCCAATCCCGTAATTGGACCTGCCGCTCTTGCGGTGAAGGTTTTCGATGGGGACTTCGGCAATTTTTGCGCCGCTCGAGCTGGCCAACGCCGGGATGAAGCGATGCAGTTCGCCGTACAACTGAATTTCCTGGATAATCTCGCGCCGGTAAGCCTTGAAGGTGGTTCCGAAGTCGTGGAGTTTGATGCCAGAGAGTTTCGCCATCATCCAGTTGGCCGTGAGGCTGGGAAGTTGGCGCGTGAGCCAGGCGTCTTTGCGCTGGTAGCGCCAGCCGCTGACCAGGTCGTAGCCTTCCTCGATTTTTTCCACGAAGCGAGGGATCTCTGCGGGATCATGCTGCAGGTCCCCGTCCAAGGAGATAATCACTTCGCCGCGCGCAAAATCAAACCCGGCCTTCAACGCGGCGGTCTGGCCGAAGTTGCGC
>QHYJ01000019.1:35178-39508 GCA_003223255.1 Acidobacteriota bacterium
GCACTTTGAAGGTGTTGTCTTTGCTTCCGTCGTCCACAAAGACGAGTTCGTACGGTTCGCCAATCCCGTCCATCACTTCGGTGAGCTTCATGTACAAAGGCGGGATGTTTTCCTGTTCGTTAAAGAAAGGAACGACAATCGAGAATTGAATGGGCGAGTCGCTTGGCATCAGAAAGTTCCGGGCACCCTTCAGGCTTCTTGGGTCACGTAGGCATAGTCTATCAGGCGAATCCCCTGAGAAGCGACAAGATTTCGAATGCGGGTGTCGGTAAGAATGTCCAGCTCTTTTTGGCGCGAAGCCTGCAGCCGCGTGGCGGTCTTTTGCAGGGCTTCGTCCGCGTAGCCGGGATGGCACATCAGTTCCGTGGTGCCTTCGGGCAAGCTGGTCAGCAAGCGCTCGACCCCTTGTCGGGTCAGCTCGCCAGTTTGCGCGATGCCGCAGAAATAGTCCGCGGTGGCAATTCCTGCGCGCGCGGCCTGCTGTCGCGCGTCGCGCGCCAGCAGTTTTAGAGCGCGGGCTTGCACGCCTTGTTTCATCACTATCCCTGCGCGATGCTTTTCCCCAAAAGCCAGTGCGGCGCGCAGGCTTGATTCTTCGAGCGAAACGCGGACGGCTTCAATGCCATGTTTCTTCGCCAGGCGCAGGGCAATTCCGAACAATCCCGGCAGCATGTGTACGTGTTTATGCCCGTCGAGGTGCGTTGGGCGGATGCCGGCGTCGCGCACTTTCTGAATCTGCGCGTCCCACTCCTCTTCCACTTCGTCGAGGACCAGACCGCGGCGGGCGCGCTTCAGCAGCAAACTTTCGGGTCCGTCGGCAAACTCCCCTTTGTCGTTCAGGAGGCTTGTGACGCTTTCGTGGTCCGCAACGGGGGCCCCATCGCTCAAATTCAGATGAACGCCAACTCCGAGCCCTGGAGCCGACTTGGCCGCCTTTGCGGCTTCGAGAAAGGCCGACCCGTTCGCCAGCAGGAAGGTGCTGGTGACGATGCCGCGGCGAAAAGCGTCCAGGATGCCCCGGTTCACGCCGCCGGTCCAACCCAGGTCATCCGCATTGACAATCAGGTTTTTCATAGCTGTCCTGCCCCGATGATTTCCCCTGTCCGTTGGAACAGCTACTCGTTTGTGCCGTCAGGCATTTTCGTACCATTGACCCCTTTGTTCCTCAACTCTAGCATGGCCCTTTAGAGGGGAAAATGCCCACGAAAGTACGTGAAAACAACAAAGTGGCCCATGGACATTCCACGGAACAGCGCCGCGGCCGGCGCATGAATTCGCGGGTTCCGGTGCGCTTGGAATGGGATGAAGCCTCCGGTAAGCGCTCCAGCGCAGAAGCGCATACGCGGATCGTCAATCCCTACGGCTGTATGGTGGTTCTCCCGTATTCTCTGGGGCTGGAACAGCACGTGGCGCTGACCAATCTGGCCACGCATTCAAGCAATGCGGCCATCATCGTCTGGAAAGGTCAATCGCGGCCGGACGGGTGGGAATACGGTGTGGAGCTGGTCGCCCCCGAAGTGGATTTCTGGGGATTGGAACTGTGCTGCGGTGCGCCCTGGACTGCAGCGCCAGCCGACGGCGGAGGAGCGCAGGCGCGCGCAGCGGGTGTTTCTGCGGATTCCTGTCCTGGTTCACCTGAAGGGCAAGGACAAACCCATCGAGGGTACGACACACACCGTCAGCGCCTCGGGCGGGATGATCATTCTTCGCCAAGGCTTGGAAGCGGGAACAAAATTCATGCTGGAGAATCCCCGAACACAGGAGAAGGTGGAAGTCAACGTGGTGCGTCCCTCGCAGATCAATCCAGAAGGCTCGCTCGTTTCCGTGGAATTCCTCGTGCCCGCCCCGCAGTTCTGGAATATCTTCTTTCCGCCGAACGTGAATTAAGCGAACCCCGAATCGTCTCGGTTCTCTCCAATCTTGCAAAAATTCGCAAAAGGGAACGGAGGGAGATAGGTGCCGCTCCCCCTGTTTTTGTGTAAGTGCGGATTGCAAATAAGTTGAAGTCCTTTGTTTTCAGACACTTTTGCGCGCGTTGATTCTGCAGAGGTTAAGCTCACTCTAGACCAACACAAATTTTTCGCGCCCAAGCGAAATTCCCTTGCTCCCATTAGAACGGTGATGGTGAGCGCAGGCGAAGTGGGTCTGGCATAGGTCAAATCGTCGCTGCGCCGAACTCTCTTCCGTTTGCTCGGGATGGCGCATCCTCGCCGGATGCGTCAGTTGATGGTCAGATTGATCGTGCCGTTGGCAGTCGTGCTGCCGGATGTCCCAGTGATGCCCACCGTGGTTGAGCCGGTTACGGCGATGTTCAGGGTGCCGCTCTGGGAGGCTTGCGTGTAGGTGTCGCCCAGGTAATGCGCGCTGATGGCATGTGTTCCCACTGTCAGGCCTGTGGCGTTGACGGTTGCGGAGCCGTTGCTCACCGAGGTCGGTGTTCCCAGCGTGTTCGTGCCGTCATAGAGCTGCACCTGGCCGGTCGCAGCCTTTCCGGTCGAAGTCACGGTGGCGGTGACGGCGACCGTTGTTCCCGATGCGACCTTGGTGCTGGCCGAGATGCTCGTTGTGGTTGTTGCGGTCCCGCCGCCACCGCCGCCGTACCCGCTGCCGCAACCTAAGGTAAAGCTGAGCACACAGACAAGGCCGAGGGCGAACGCCGCACGGTAGCGCTTCCTTCCCGGAAGCAGCAACAGGAGAATCGCCGCAAGCCCCGTGATGGCGCTCAAGCCCCACCAGCCTTTGCCGTTGCCCAGCGTCGGAGCGAGCCCCGCGTAGACGGTTCGTTTGGCGGGGAGGACGGAGGCTGTTGTTGTCGGAGAAGGAGCCGCGACGGCAACGGTCAAGTTCTGGGCAACCGGAGACGCGCTGGTCACATTGATGGCCAAGGGGTTCGGTGAACAGGTCACTCCCGGAGGCAGATTCGCTGCAGGACACGTCACATTGACTGCGCCGGTGAAGCCGCCGCTGGGGGTCACCGTGATTGGTGAAGTTCCGTTGCTTCCCGCGGCGACGGTTACCGCTGCTCCGCTCACGGTAAACGAGCCTGTTCCGCTGCCAATCGTTCCTGTGAAAGAGAAATTCAAAACGCTCTTGCCGCCGAAGGCCACGGGGTTCGGATCCAAGGCGCCAAAAGAACTCACCATAATGTAGTAGGTGGTGCCCGCAGTGAGAGTCAGGTTTTGTATCTGCGAAACAGTAACAATCCCCGGATTAATATCATCGTTGCATCCGACCACAGTGAGCGCTGCTTGAGAGGTTCCGCTCCAGACAGACAGCACGGAGTCATAGCTGCTTCCGATTGTGTCAATATTGGCAACGCCCGTTCCGGTTGGGACAACGGTGTACCAAATGGTGTTGACCGTGCCGGTCGGGGGTAGTCCGGCAATCTGGGAACAAGGCGGTAGAGGGTCGCCGGTTTGGCTGGTTGCACCAGAACTGTCCTTGGTGTCCGTAAGGGTGGTAGAGGTTAAGTTGACCGCGCTGGCAAAGTTGTCGTTGGCCGGCGCAGGAGCCATAACGGTAAAGGTTGGCAGAACCACCGGCGGGTTTGCACCGTGATTGCTTAGCGTGGTTCCTCCACCTGGCGGCGGGTTCTGAACGCCAACCGAGTTAGTGCTGCCAAAATTAGCCATGAAGCTGGCGGGAAGCGTGGCGACAAGCTGAGTTGGCGTTACTGATGTTGGCGTGAGAAAGGCGGTCCCACCCACATCGGGATTCATCGCGATGACGGAACTCGAGCCGAAGTTTGTCCCCGTCACGGTGATCTGCGTCGCAGCCGCATTCACTAGGGCGCTCGTTGGAGTTGCATTGCTGATTGTTGGCGCAGCACCGAGAACCGTAAATGTAAGGGCGTTGCTGGTTGTCGCCGTAACGTTTACGGTGACCTGAGGGGTTCCTGCGCCACCGATGAGGGAGGCCGCAATCGTCGCCGTCAGTTGTGAGTCGGAAACTTGGGTAGTCATAACATTGGTTGTTGAGCCGTTCCACTGAACGGTGCCGCCTGTCAATCCACTTCCATTTACGGTCAGCGTGAACCCAGCCCCACCAGCCAAAGCCGAAACTGGCGAAATCGATGAAATATGGGGTCCGACGAAAGTGAAATTGTTCAGCACAATGTCCCACGCACCGCGGCCGTGCGTGGCAGCGCGCAGCGTTCGGGAGGCGCGATGCAGCTTTAGGGAAAGCACGGCGACGCGTGGCAAGCCGATGCTCAGAGTTGCCCAGGTGCAAGTGGCGGGGGCGGTGGTTGTGCAGGTGCCTTGGAATACGCCAATGTCCGTACCAACGTACAGCGTTCCGGCAATGTCAGGATCGATTACCACATCATTGA
>QHYJ01000019.1:39679-41297 GCA_003223255.1 Acidobacteriota bacterium
TTCCTGTACCGGCGGTCACGTTGGTGGCCACAAAAACCTGTCCGGTATCGGCACCGGCGTAGACAACGGAAGAAGCCGAGCTCATGGGAGCTACGCCCAGCGCAGTCAAGGAGTCAAACCTCGCGCCATTCACCAGATCGCCGCTCAAGGCGGTCCAATTCGTTCCGGCGTTTACAGTTTGATAGACCTTTGTGGTTCCGAGGTAGGCGGTGTTTGCCGCACCAGGATCGGTTACCATAGGAGGCACAAAATTGGCATTGTCCGCGAGATTGATTCCATTGCCCGCTGGAGCGTAGGAGCTCGCCACTCCGTTGGTCACTGAAACCGCCACGTTGTCGCCGTTGCACGCCACAAACACGGTGCTGGGAATCACGTTGTCGATGGCCGTGCCCGTGCCGTCCCCGCACGTATTGTTGTCCGTCCAGGCGGTTCCGTTGACAGCTTGATCGTAGATTTGACTGCCGTTGTCTTGCGCTCCGGCAAACGCGATTCCCTGTGAGGAGGGATGAATGGAGAGGGCCGGGTAAAACTGTGTCAAAGTCAGTAGGGAATCATTCAGATTCATCCAAGTTAACGGCAATGTAGTAGATTCCGCGTCGTCCGTGCGCCAGATTCCACCATCATTCCCCAGATACATTCGGACGCCCGTGCTTAACTTCACGAAAGCAATGGCGTGATTGTCAACATGCGGAAGGCCTGCGCTGCCTGGGAGAAGATTGGGAATCACCGTAGACCAGCTCGTGCCCCCGTTTGTGGTGCGAATAACGTAGCCAGGTTGTGTCCCGGTGGGGTCGGCCACGGACGAACCTCCAAAGAAGGCGAAGTTCCTGCCGTTGGGGTCTACTTTGATGACGTTGTCGTACCAGCATTGTTGCTGACAGATATCAGGGGCCGTAGTTTTCGTCCAGGAAGTTCCACCATCTGTGCTCACGAAAACGCCGAGGTTCGTGGAGGACTGTGTTGAGACATCGGCGATGGACGCGTAGAGGGTGCTGTCCGACGCAAATAAAGGCGAAATTCCAATGTCGATGCGGCCCATGGCACTGGATGCGGGAAGACCACCCGACAGCGCGGAGAACGTGAGGGAGCAACTCGAGGCATTTGTCGATTTGTACACTCCGTTCATCGTGGCGTTATTGAAGGGATTCCCGAGGGCGGCAAAGGCCACAGTGGAGGACGCAAAACCCACGAAGGTTGCCATTTACCCTGACGCGCTAGAGACGATGTTCCAAGTGGCCCCGCCATCGGCGGAGCAATACACGCCTTCCGTAGCCCCATGCCCAAACTGCGTTTGTGCCGCAGCAAGAACCATTGACGGATTCGACGGGTTCACCGCCACGTAGCTGATGCGAGTTCCGCCCAGAGTAAAGAAGCCAAAGGGAGTGGAGTTATCGTAGGGACCGATGAAAGGGCACGTGGCGCTCGGAATCGTGCAGGTCTGGGTCCACGCTTGGCCGTGGTCGGTCGATTTCAAAACGCCAGCGCCATAATAAATGTCGAAGCCGATCGACGCTTGCTCACCCGTGCCTGCATAGACTGTGCACGTGCCGGGCAACGGACTGCAAGCGGAAGGCGCGAACGCGATGGATCCCAAGGCCAAAGAAGCATTCTGATCGCC
>QHYJ01000180.1:0-25351 GCA_003223255.1 Acidobacteriota bacterium
GACTGATATTCGTTCGCGCTGGATCGAGGACGGGCGCGCCGCCGCTTACTTCAATCGACGTGCTCACCGCGCCTAACTTGAGCGCGCCATCCACCACGGCTTCGTGGCCTGCCTGGAGGACGATTTCAGTGAACTTGAGCGTGGTGAACCCGTCCTTCATGACAGTTACCGTGTATGTTCCGAGCGGAAGGGAGACAATCACATAGTAGCCGTCTTCGCCGGAATCGACGTTGCGCGAATACCCCGTTGCGTTATTAAGCGCCGTGACTTTGGCGTCGGCCACGGGTTGGTCGCTGGGGTCGCTGATGCGGCCGCGAATGGTGCCGTTGATCGATTCTGATTGCGCCCACGTGGCTGGCATGCAGGTCAGGAAGAGCAGACTGACAGCCGTCACAAAACCCGAAGTGCAAAAGTAGACGAAAAGAGACCCACGTTTTTCATCGCTCATTTTGATCATCCCCAGATATCATCCCCGGACTCAACTTCGTGAGTGTGTCTCAATTGTGGGGACTAAACAAGGCCACTTAGCAAGAAATTTGAGGAGATACTCCGCGAGTTCGCTGTTCCTTAACATCGAATATCTCAGCAGGGCAAGGTCTGTTTCGTCAGAAACACATGTAGTTGTCAAAAAACTCCGATCTCACCAGTTTCTGTTCTACTGGTTGTGCAACAGGCAAACGATTTGGCAGTGCAGGTTCTGTCCCTACATCAACCTGCAGCAGACGCGACATTGTGACCGGTAATAATCGGCAATCGTTCCCTTACCGGATTGCGGAAGGGTCGCCCGATCACTTAAGCGAAGGACTATTCGTACCGCAGTGCGACGGTCGGATCGACGTTCGTGGCCCGGCGACAGATTCGTGAAGGTCGGATCGGCCACTCCGACAATCGTAAACGCGACATTGTTCAGCAGGATCGTTCGTCCCAGAACTGACCGGCTGCCGCCGAACGCGCTTGCCAATAGGCGTAGCTGAGCACAGTCGCCGGAGAAGCTGAGGGAGAATCGTCATTTGGGCCGAGCGTCCGGCCGATGATGGCATTCACGCCCAGGGTCGAAAAATAATCGCCAGAGACAATTTCGCCATCGACAATACGTGCCGGTCCGTTACCGCTTAGATCGAGAGAAGCGGGGCCTGCGCATGCCAGCACTCCGGAAAACGCCTTGGATTGTGAACGAAACTGCCTGAAAATCGGAAAAGGAAAAGAACACCCGGACGGGCCTGAAACGCCTGATTCTCCGCAGTCGCCGAACGAGCTGTACTCGCCGCTGACGAAATTCCGGTGGGCCGTCCATTGCAGAATGACGAGCCGGTCCGGATCTCGCACGGGCAGCGAGCGAAGCATCACCGCATCAATCAAACTGAAAATCGCAGTGTTCGCGCCAATTCCCAGCGCCAGCGTGAGGATAGCAAACGGAACGTAACGGCTACACAAGTAACGACCTCGGCCCGAATGGTTGTCAAGGACGCTGCCCCACCACAAGGCAACGCTTCTCATTTTCTTGGCGAACTTTCATCTCCGAGAATTCTGCGCGCGTAGGCAGGAGCCTTCCCTTCGTCCTCGTGTTTGCAATAGGCATACACGTCGACGCCTTGGCGCGTCCACGCATCGAAGCGCGTTCTCCACCCCGCAAGCTGCTTTGGCGTGTAATTTTCAAGGCGTAGCCGCACGTAAGTGAAGTTCGCTGTCACCACTTCCGGTGGCTCCTGTTTCTCCGTCTCCGCAATGCACAGTGCCGTCTCGTGTTTGCGCAAAACCGCGTACGTCTCGTCGGTGTACCAAGACGCATGCCGCACTTCGAACGCAAAGGCAAACGCTCGCGGGCGCAGGGAAAGAAAATCTTCCAGCAGCGGCTTGTCAAACTTGAAGCTGGGCGGCAGTTGCACCAAGATCGGTCCGAGGTGGTCGCCTTGCTGGAGTACGCTGGCCACTTCCAAAAAGCGCTTCAGCGTGCTCTCGCAGCCGCGCAGCCGTTGAATGTGCGTGATTTGCTGGTTGGCCTTCAACGCAAAACGAAATCCTTCCGGCACGCTTTTCACCCAGTTCAGCAGAAGATTCTCCGTAGGCATGCGATAGAAGCTGTGATTGATCTCCACGGTCGAGAATTGCGTGCCGTAGAAACTTAGCATCTGCTTGTCCGGCAGCTTCTCGGGATAGAAATTCCCTTTCCATTGCTTGTAGGAATACCCCGATGTGCCGACGCGAAGCTGACCAGCGGTGGAAATGGAGCACCTCCGAGGCAAAGCATTTAATCACACCGCCAGCCGACGCGAAAAGACATGGCGCCCACTCAAGGAAAGACGCGACTCTTCCGCTGTAATGTAAATAGTAAGTCCTCAGTTCTCCGCTTTCAGTTTTTGCCCGAGAACAGCATTCTCTCACTTACAACTTAAAACTTACCCCTGAAAACTACTTCTGTGGCATGCGGCTGCTTAACGCCTCAATGGCCCCCTCAATTCTTTGCCGATTCTTCCAGAAATCTTTCCAGAGGTCGCCCTTCTCTTTCAGCCGCGCAAAAATTGTTTTGATGTTGAGGTTTTCCGGATGCAAGCTTGGCCGCAGCTCGTGCGGCAAAACAGGCGCAGAAACCGGAGCCTTGGGAAACGCCCGCACCGAATACGCCGCGGCCAGTGGCCGCCCCATCGCGTTCTGCTGCACGTCAATCAGCACGCGCCGCGCGGGCCTTTTGGCCACCGACCGCTCGTTGGTCACCAGGTTGGGATGCTGCGCCGTTACCGTGCGCGCAATGATTTCTCCAAACGTCCGCAACTGCTCGTAGGTGTAAACCGGCTCCACCGGAATAAAAATGTGGAATCCCGTCGCGCCAGAAGTTTTCAGAAAGCTCATGATCCCCGACTCTTCCAGCTTTTCATGCAGCGCTCGCGCAATCGTAACTACTACGGAAAATTCCGTGCCATCGGAAGGATCCAGGTCGAAAAAGAAGTAGTCGGGGTGCTCCAAGTCGTCCAACGGGCTGGACCAGGGATTGTGGTCAATGCAACCAAGCCCCGCCAAGAACAAGAGTGAAGCGCGGTCACTCGCTGTCGCGTAGTGAATCTGTTTCCCTCGTTCTTCGGACTCGAGCGGCACCGTCTTAAACCATTCCGGCACGCCCTCGCGCAAGTCTTTCTGAAAAAACGCCTGCCCATTAATTCCATCCGGATAGCGCCGCAGCACCAAAGCGCGGTCTTTCAGAAACGGCAAAATATAGTCCGCTATGCGGTAGTAGTAAGCCAGCAGGTCGCGCTTCGTGTAGCCCGACTCCGGAAAATAAACTTTGTTCAGATTGCTGAACCGCAGCCGCTTCCCATCCAACTCAATCGTCACGTTTTCCCCGGGACCCTTGAACAATTCCGCTTCGATCTGTGCTTTGCCACTGATGACGCGGCCCACAACTTCCGGCGCTCGCACCACGGCGGGCGCGGCAGCCGCAACTTCGCTTTCCCATTTGCAGTCTTCGGGCTTCACGTCTTCGCGCAGTCCAAGGAAAACCGGATGCCGCAAGTACTTCTCTTGCGTCCATCCGCCAAATTTCACACGCGCCACCACCGCCGGCTTGACCCACGACGCTTTTTCGTTGGTCTCGGGCACGCTCTCAAACGGGCACGTAGACGTCGCCAGCTCTTTCAACTTCCGGCTTAGTTCGGCATGCTTCTTCGCGTCAAATCCGCTGCCCACGTGCCCGATGAAGCGCAGCTTCTTCCCTTCGTACAAGCCCAAGAGCAACGACCCAAACGGAATCGCCTCCGTACGCGCTTCCGTCCAACCGCCCACGACAGCATCAACCGTTTGACTCACTTTCAGCTTCGCCCAATTCGTGCTGCGGTCGCCCACATAAATGCTATCGGCGCGCTTCGCGACAATCCCTTCGAGCCCGCTCTCCCGAGCCAGCCCGAACAATTCTTTTCCGTGCTCCAACTGATGATCGGAATAGCGAAAACGCGGCGACGCGTGCAGCAAGCGCTCCAGCAGTTGCTTGCGCTCGAGTAGCGGAGCTCCGTGCAGGTCGTATCCGTCGCAATAAAGCAGATCAAACGCGAAATATACGACCGGCGTCTCGCGCAACTGCTTTTCGCCCGGCGCGCGCACGTGCATGCGCTCCTGCAGCCGCTGGAAGTCGGTGTGCCCGCGCGCATCGAGCGCCACAATTTCACCATCCACAATCGCCTGCCGGGCAGCAAAAACTTTGGGAAGCCCCGCCAACTCGGGGTAGCGCGAAGTGATATCCAGGTTGTTTCGCGAGCGTAGTGTCACCGCGCCATCCATAACCCACGCTAGCGCCCGCACGCCGTCCCACTTAATTTCAAACAGCCAGTCCGGATCGGAGAACGGATGCTCCGCGATCGTCGCCAGCATCGGCTCGATCCGCGATGGCATCGCGCCTTTGCGCGCACCTTGCACTTCTGCAGCGCGAATCGGAACAGGACTGCGCTTCGGTGGCGCTTGCTCGGCAATTTCTTTGATCGCCCGACCGGTCAGGACCGAGCCGTCGTGCTCCTCGATGTTCCACTTCGGATCTTCGGCCGCGTCCTTATGTTTGATCAGCAGCCACTCGTTGCCCTTTTCGCTGCGCTTCAACTTGACCAGCACGAAGCTGCCGCGCAGCTTCTCCCCGTTCAAGCTGAATTTAATCTCGCCGCGTTGCAGTTGCTGCACCGCATCGAGCGGCGCTGCTTGCGGCTTGTCCGGGTCCGCTTCCAACACAAACGTTCCGCGGTCCCACACCATCACACTTCCCGCGCCGTAGTTGCCTTCGGGGATTTTCCCCTCGAAGCCGCCATACTCCAGCGGATGATCCTCCGTTTGCACCGCCAAGCGTTTATCCGCATGGCTCAGCGACGGCCCCTTCGGCACCGCCCACGATTTCAGCGTACCGTCAATCGCCAGCCGGAAGTCGTAGTGCAACCGCGTCGCGGAGTGCTTCTGCACCACAAAGGTATTTCCATATTCGTCCGCCGGGCGCGCTTCCAGCCGCAGCTTCGGCTTCGGCTTCGGCAAACGCGTGCGCTTGCCCGTTTGCGGTGGCGCAGTCGCGACGTTGCCAGTCTCAGCCGCCGCAATCCCGTCATCTGCATTTTTTCCATCCCGGAAGCTTTTGCGGGGGCGAATGGACTGAGGAATCTCTCCTGTTTCTTTTTGTGCTGCTTCCGTCTCGCTAGGTAGCTCAGCCCCCGCAGGCTCTGGTGTGCAGTCCAACTTCCTCTTCCGCCGATATTCGTCCAACTTCGCCATGCGTGCATTCTACCTTACAGTCTCTCGGTGTTGCCTTTAGCCATACAGGTACTGGTGGCTGAACACCTTGATTTGAGTTTGTCGCCACTTTCAGGCCAAAGCTGCAAAGTGCGTCTAAGCGGCGGATGGAGGGCGTGCTAGGATGAAACCGTCCCCACATTGTTTACAAGGTTGAAACGGAAGTCCAGACGGACGGGCGCTGGATTGCCGAGATTCCTGATCTTCCCCGTGTCCTGGCTTACGGCTGGTCCGAAAAAGAAGCCGTTGCGTGTGCGCAAGCTCTCACTCTTCGCGTCTGGCCGACCGCATCGAGGCACAGAAAGAACCCGCCGAAACTGTAACCGTGTCTATCGAAAGCTGAATCGCCGTGAGCCAGTGGCCCAGCTCCAAGGCCGCGAAGGTCTTCCGAGCGCTTCTCCGAAAAGGCTAGGTCGTAAAATCACAGAGGAGCTCCCAGGCCATATTGACTCATCCCGAAAGAAGCGATTATGTTTGGGCGTTTCACGACGCCGTGGAGCTTGGCCCGAAGATGCTGGCTCGCCAAACACACCGGATTGCAACCGGAAGATTTGTAGCTCTTAACGACAAGTCAACGTTTGGGCTAGCGAGGAGGTCCCAGTGACGCTCGACTTCGATGGCCTCTGTCCACTTCTACAGGTCTTCGACATGCCGACATCCGTGAAGTTCTATCACGAAGTCTTGGGCTTCGAACTCGTCGGCAACTCGCCCATCGTCCGTAGCCCTCAAGGCGACTACTTCCATTGGTGCATGCTGCGCCGCGGCAACACCAGGGTCATGCTCAACACCGCTTATGACGAAGGTGAACGCCCTCCCGCTCCCGATCCCTCCCGCGTCACTGCACACGCCGACACCGCGCTCTTCTTCGGCTGCCCCGACGTGGACGCCACCTTCAACCAACTTCTTCCCTTCCGCGTGACCGTTCTGGAGAAGCCCATGATCACTCGCTACCACATGCGCCGCTTCACCATCGCCGACCCCGACGGCTACAACCTCTCCTTCCAGGGGCCCTTGCCCACGGAATGACCTCTGCATCCTTGCTGTTTGTAGTGGCTGGTCTTATCCCGCTTCATTTGCGATGGAATGGCACCTTCAATGCATAAGAAAAACTAGCATTATCTTGGTCGCTTTGGACTCTTCGACCTCTGCCCTCGCTTCCATCGCTATTCCCTTGACAACATGGGCATTTACACCAAGGAAATCGACTTGCATCCCTGCCGGTGGCGAACTAATCTTTCAAGTCGGAACCTTTGGGTAGCGATTGGCTTTAAAGACAAGGGACCTGGGAAACTTTGGCAAAGGAGTTTCTGTATGGCCTCAACGGTCTGGAAGGGACATCTCACCTTCGGTTTAATTTCGATCCCGGTGCGGCTGACCACGGCGGCGCGCAGCGAGCGCATCAGCTTCAACCAGCTCCACAAGGAATGCCACACGCGCGTCAAGCAGCCTTTGTTCTGCCCCACCCACAACCGCATCATCGAGCGCTCGGAAGTCGTGAAGGGCTACGAATACGAAAAAGATCAGTACGTGCTGTTCACCGAAGAGGAGCTCGACAAGATCGAGCCCCCCTCGGCGAAGGTCGCGGAGATTCTGGAGTTCGTGAAGCTGGGCGAAGTGGATCCGATCTATTTCGACGCCTCGTACTATCTTGCGCCGGATGAAGGCGGAGCGAAGGCCTACCAACTGCTGATGAGCGCCTTGCAGGAGTCCGGCTACGCGGCAATCGCTAAACTGACGATGCATCAGCGCGAACATATCGTGGTGATGCGGCCGAGCAGCAAGGGCATGATGCTGCACACGATGTTCTACTCGAACGAAATTCGCGCCGCCGAATCATCTTCGACGGACAGGATCGAGCTGAAAGACCAGGAAAAGAAACTGGCGCAGCAACTCATCGAGAACCTGGCCGTGCCCTTTGAGCCGCAGAAATATCACGACGCGTACCAGGACAACGTGCGCGCAATGATTGCGGCGAAGCTCAAAGGTCAGGAAGTGACCGAAGTGGCGCCGCCGCATATGGCGCCGGTAATCGACTTGATGGAAGCTTTGAAGAAGAGCCTGGCCGAGCGGCAAGCCCCGGCCAAGAAGCCGCCGGTTCGCGCGGTCGAGCCGGCAGCCGCGGCGGGCCCGGTAGCTGTTCCGAAGAAAGGTAAGAAAGCCGTCGGGTAGAGTTTGTTTTGGTTGTCAGCGAGGGACCTGCTTTTCGGAAAAACTAAGGAAGAAGCAGATTCCTGGTCGCTTCGCTCCTCGGAATGACAGGCATTCCGTTTGATATATTTTCAAGTCTCTATGCGGACCACAGACCGATTCAGCCGCGACGAAGTCCAACGCATTCTGGGTCTGTCTCCGAAACAACTGGATTACTGGGACCGCCTCGAACTGGTTTCCGCGCGAAAAGATCAAGGCAACCGCTTCTACGATTTCCGCGACCTCATTGCGCTGCGCACCGTAAAGCAGTTGATCGAAACCGGGGTTCCCGCGAACCGCTTGCGGCGCGCGCTGGCCGCGCTGCGCGAGAAGCTTTCGCAGGTGCAGACGCCGCTGACCGAACTGCGCGTTCTTTCCGATGGAAAAGACGTCATCGTCGAACGCGAAGGCGCGCGGCTGGAGCCGCTGACCGGCCAGTTCGTTATGAATTTCGAGACGCGCAAACTGGATGAGGAAGTCCAGGTTATCTCCGAGCGCAGCGCGCACGAGTGGTTTGCCCTGGCGCTCGATTACGAAGCCGATCGGGCAAACCACAAGACCTGGGCCGAGGCGATCAATGCCTATGAAAATGCTTTTCGGTGCGATCCCCAGCGGACCGACGCGCTGATCAATTGCGGAACGCTGTACTACGAACAAGGGAATTTCGAAAAAGCTGCGGAGTGCTACCGCCGCGCCATTGATTGCGATCCTGAGTGCGGGCTGGCGCACTCGAATTTGGGAAGCGTGCTCGAGGAATTGGGCCAACTGGAAGAGGCGCGGCAGCATCTTCGGCAGGCCGTGCGGCTCGATCCGGATCATCCCGACGCGCGCTACAACCTGGCTTTGGTCTGCGAGAAGCTAGGCGCTTACCACGAAGCGCGCGAGCACTGGCAAACTTATTTGCAACTCGACCCTTCAAGCCCCTGGAGTGACTACGCGCGCCAGCGCCTCGCCTCTTCGAAAACCGCAAAATCCGCTGGCCGCCGCTGACCTGGTTGCTGGAGGAAGGTCGTGGTGGACGCCGCTGGTTCGTCTTTTGGAGAGTGTTGCGCCAGCCGCGGATTCATATTGGCAAAAAAGATTTGCCAGCGGTCGCTGATTTCGCTTTTTGAAAAATTGTTCCTACTGCTCGAGGACTTTTTTTGATGCGCTCGGAGGCCTAATCAATTTCTTCGCGCTAAATGATCAGTGGCGGCGCAATGCGGATGACCGTGTCGTGCGTTTCCTTGCAGAGGATGCATACAGTCCTTGACTGGAGCCGAGGAGAAAGAGGCAAGTTTGACATGCCTTTGAAGGGACGAATAAGCATCGGCGTTCCCACACCGCGCTAGGCGATTTTGAGTTTTTTCTGCATTTCTTCGAGGGAGATGCCTTTGGTTTCCGGGTAGAAGAACAGCACGACGAAGAATTGCACGACCATCATGGCGGAGAAGAACGCGAACGGGTAACCGCCGGAAGAAGCAGCCATCAGCGGGAAGGTCCAGGAAATCAGCGCGTTCATGATCCAGTGAGAGAAACTGCCGAGACTCTGGCCTTTGGCGCGCACGCGGTTCGGAAACACTTCACTGATGTAGACCCAAATCACCGCACCCTGGGAAAAGGCAAAAAAGGCAATGAAGCCGATGAGCATCCACACGAGCAAGTCTTCGTGGCGGCCGCTGAAAAAGATGCCGGCAACACCAGCAAGGCAAGAACACGTCCCCACCGATCCGATGAGGAGCATGGTCTTGCGCCCGAGTTTGTCGATGACGGACATGGCAATCACAGTGAAAATGAGATTGGTGGCGCCCACGGCCACGGATTGCAAGTCACCAGAGACTTTGCTGAAGCCGGCGTGCTCGAAGATGGCGTTCAGGTAGTACAAGATGGCGTTGATGCCGGTGAGCTGGTTGAACATGCCGATGGTGATCGCCAGGAAAATCGGGACGCGATATTTTGCGGTGAACAGTGCATCGCTGGTGACGTGTTCCGCATCGATGGATTCCACAATCCCCCGCAGTTCTTGCTCTGCATTCTCTTCCCCGGTCAGACGAAGAACGTCTCCGGCTTCGTTAACTCTTCCCTTCTTGACGAGCCAGCGCGGACTCTCTGGGATTCCAAGAAGCATCCCAAGGAAAAGCGTGGCGGGCAATGCGGAAACGCCGAGCTTCCAACGCCACTCCGCGTCGCCGAAGCCCATGGTGCCAACTGCGTAATTCGAAAAGTATGCGAGCAGAATTCCGAAGACGACGTTGAATTGAAAGATGCCGACCAGACGGCCGCGCCACTTTGCCGGAGCAATTTCCGCAATGTACATCGGGCCGAGAACCGAAGACCCGCCAATACCAAGCCCGCCGATGAAGCGAAAGAAAACAAGGGCGCTCCAGTTCCAGGCAAACGCACAACCCAGAGCCGAGACGACGTACAGCACCGCCATCCAACGCAGACTAGCGCGCCGGCCAAGGCGGTCGCCCGGAATGCCCGCGAGCATCGAGCCAATCACTGTACCTACCAGCGCGCTGGCCACGGTAAATCCGAGCCAGAACGGCGCGAGGTGATAGAGCTCCTTGAGAGCTTGCGTGGCTCCGGCGATGACCGCGGTGTCGAATCCGAAGAGGAGTCCTCCCAATGCGGCCACGAACGTACTCTTCAAAAGCGCGGAGTTCAATTTCATGGCACCTGCCTATGATTCATAAAACAAAGGGGCACTAAAGCTACGGGATTGTACAGAAAAGGATTCTGAAATGCGAGGCAGTACAAGGCGCGCTCCACATGAGTGACACGCAGAGAGCTTCATTCACTGGCGGTTAGGAGAATCTCGGCAGAAACATTCCGGTATGGCTTTTGTGTTCGGCGAAGCCGGGACCAAATTCCTGACTGAGGAAGGATTCTTCGCGGCGGGCCTTGATGTAAAAAGAGAGCCAAGCGATGGCCACTGCGAGCAGGGCACGCACTTCGCCGAAGTTGACGGCGGTTCCGAAAAGCGCGAGCAAAATCCCGGTGTAAATGGGATGGCGGATGGAGCGGTAGGGACCCGTTCGAACCAGTTCGTGGCCTTCCTTGAGGGTGACCACTCCGCTCCAATTCGTGCCCAGATGCCAGCGCGCCCAAAAGGCCACGCCGATTCCGGCGCCGGTGAGCAAAACACCAATCCACGCGGCGAGCGGACCAGGTGGAACGATGCGATTCCCAAGCCAGCCATAATGAGCCTGCGGTTGAGAAAGCAGATAAAAACCCAGAGCCAGCGGAAGCACGTAGCCAAAGCGTTGCAGCCAGGTTTCACGCTGCTTGGTCTTCTTTCTTTTGAGCGCCGAGGCGAGCCAGAACACACCAAACAAAAGCCACAACGCATCGATCCATTGGCGTGACGAAGAGAAATCCATACTCACAGTCCAGAATGCCGCAGGTTCGAAAATGGGGCAACCGTTCGCGACTCCTTGTGTCGAAAATCGGGTTAGCAAAGATTTGGCTGCGGGTGCAACGAGGCTATAATCATGGCCAATGAACGTTGCAAAAAGCCGATCTAAACGAGCGCTCGCGCGACGAGGGGCCAATTCGAGTCCAGATCGGGCACGCCAGGGAAGTTTTTCGAAAACAGCCGCAAGCCTGGCGGAAATTGGAAGAGGGTTTTACGCGCGAGGCTGGGTGTTGGGGACGAGCGGGAATTTCAGTGCGGTGATTTTGCGAGAGCCGCTGCGGCTGGCGATTACCTCGACGGGACTGGACAAGGGCGGACTGACGGCCGCGCAGTTTCTGGAGATCGACGATAGAGCAAACGTAGTGCGAGGAAGCGGACGGCCGTCGGCGGAAGCGCCGCTGCATGTGGCGATTGTGCGCGCGGTGCATGCCGGTGCGGTGTTGCACACGCACTCCGTGTGGAGCACGGTGCTCTCCGGTACGCACGCGCGGCACGGCGGGATCGCGCTGGAAGGATACGAGATGCTGAAGGGACTGGCAGGCGTGCAAACGCACAAGCATCGCGAGTGGCTGCCGATCCTGGAAAATTCGCAGGACATGGCGGAGCTTGCAGACCACGTTTCGAACTTGCTAAGGAAGAAGCTGGGCGCGCATGGATTTCTTTTGCAGGAGCATGGGCTTTATACTTGGGGAGAAAGCTTGGCGGAAGCCAAGCGGCACGTGGAGATTTTAGAATTTTTGATGGAAGTTTTGGTACGTTCCGGAGCGGCGCAAGGCGCGTGAGTGTCGAACGGCCAGAACGGGAGACATTGCCGTGGCTGTGTTGCGAATTCCTGATGAACAACGATCGCTGCGCGAACACGATGAGGTGAGAGATTACCTTGCGGGAATCGGCATCGAGTACGAGCGCTGGGAAACCCCGGCGGATTTGCCGCCGGATGCCTCGGCCGAGCAAGTTTTGCGCGCGTATGCTCCGCAGATTGATGAATTGAAGCGGCGGGGCGCGTATGTCACGGCGGACGTGATCGATGTGAATGCGGATACGCCCGGGCTGGATGCGATGCTCGCGAAGTTCAACATCGAGCACACCCACGATGAGGATGAAGTGCGGTACATCATTGCGGGAAGCGGACTATTCCACATTCATCCGGCACAAGGACCGGTGGTGGCAATTGAGGTGGAAGCCGGCGATTTGATGCGTGTGCCGCGCGGCACGCGGCACTGGTTTGACTTGTGCGGCGACCGGCGCATTCGCGCGATTCGGCTGTTTCAGGACAAGTCCGGCTGGACCCCACACTATACGGACAGCGGCCTAGACCGGAAGTACGAGCCGGTTTGCTGGGGCCCGCGCTACATTCCGCCGCAGACAGCCGCAAAGTAACCCGCGTGACGCTTTTCGACGAAGCACCAGTTCGCGCCATTCTCCTCGACATCGAAGGCACGACCACGCCGGTCGATTTTGTAACCAAAACACTTTTTCCGTATGCGAGCCGGAAGCTGGAGGCGTTTCTTCGCGAGAATGTAAAGAACGCGGAGGTTCGCGCGCTGATGCAGGAGTTTCGCGCACAGCGAGAACTCGACGAGCAGAGCGGGCGGAAACCGCCGAGTTGGCACGATGATTCCGAGGAAGAACGCCTGCGCTCGAGCGCAGAGTATGGTCAGTGGCTGATCGCGCGGGACAGCAAGTGCACGCCGCTGAAAACGCTTCAGGGAAAAATTTGGCAGCAGGGGTATGCGAGCGGAGAGTTGAAAGGCGAAGTGTACCCGGACGTGCCGGTGGCGTTCGAACGATGGAAGCGGCAAGGAAAAAGAATTTGCATTTATTCTTCCGGGAGTGCGCTCGCGCAACAGTTGCTATTTGGAAGCGTGGCGACGGGAGACTTGACGCCGCATATTGCTGCTTTCTTTGACACGCAAGTGGGAGCAAAGAGCGAGGCACAGAGCTACCGAAAAATCGCGGCGGCGGTTTCCCTGGAAACGAGCCACTTTCTGTTTCTGTCAGACGCCAAGAAGGAGATCGAGGCGGCGCGAGCCGCTGGGGTGCAAACGCTGTTATGCGAACGCGATGTGCATTCGGCCGCGGCGGGAAGCACGACACAGGTGATTCACGATTTCAACGATATCTTTCCGGAATAATTTCGTTGGTGCCTTCAACTATGTGCCGCACCTACGGTGCTGGCGATTTTCTTGCTTCGCTTCCCAGCCCTGACAGGCTGCGCTAACCTGTGCCCACCTACCGCGCCATAATCTCAGTGTGCCTTGGCGGCTTGCGGAAGGTCGCCGCGTAGTCGGCAACGGTGTGAAGCGTGACGCCGTAGCGGCGCGCCGTTTCCAGGCTGCCGGGAATGACGTCGCCCTTGGCATAGCCGATCATGAGGGCCGCAAAGGTCTTCTGCAGCGGGTCCGTGGAGCGGTGCTGCTCTTCGAGAGCCGCAAGGGGCACTTTTTCTAATTCGATCTTCCTGCCCAAAGTCCGCTCGAAGATTGCAACGGCATCCAACTGGGAAAGCGGCGCGGGCCCACCCATCTCGAGAACCGCCGGCGAGTCTGGCAGTGTGGCAGCGGCAGCTACCGCAAAAGAAGCGACGTCGTGGAGAGAAATGTAACTGCCTTTCGCGTCGCCTTTCCCGTAAATGCGAGCGCGGCCGTTCGCAGGATCGAAACCGAGCGCAGGACTCAGCCACATTTCCATGAAGTAGGAAGGTCTTAGGATAGTGACGCGCATCTTTGAGGAACGAAGACGCTTCTCACAATCGCGCTTGGCGGTTTCGAGCGGTGAGTCCGCACGGATGTTTCCGGATAGGACGTGTAAATAAAGTGGCGCACACCCGCGCGCTCCACGGCGTCGTGATCGACGCGGCGCAGGCCGTCGTCCTTACCATGAGGCATTGAGGTGGCAGCGCAAAGCACGCTCTCTACGCCCGCGCCGGCGGAAGGTAGGTGGTGAGATCGGCATCGACGAGTTCTACGCCCGCTGAAAGCAACGGAGACGACTTGTCCTGGTGGGCTCCGCCCCGCACAAGGGCGCGCACCGCACGACCTTGACGACGAAGATTGAGGGCAATTTGCTGACCGACAAGACCCGTGGCACCAACGACGAGATCCATAAGTAAGCTCCTTCGGCGGGCCTGGTCTTGACGGGGAGCGGCTAGGACTTGCCCGCTTTCCATTCGGAATACAACTTGGTGATCGCCGGACCAATGGTGAATCCCCAGGCATAAATGGGGAAATTCTTAAATTTGTCTGGAACGACGTAGCGGTGTTGCGCCTCTTCTACGGGAACGCCAGCTTTATACATTTTTTCGGCTTGGCCGGCAATGTCGTCGAAAACTTCGCGGATGGAGACGATGCCCTCCTGGCCGCAAATCTGGCCGTGGCCGGGGACAAAGAGCGTGCCTTTATCGAAGGAGGCAAATCTTTTCAGAGTGTCGCGCCAGCCCGAGATGGTGGCCTTTTCATCGAAGCAAACCGGATACCAGCCGCTGAAAAGGAGATCGCCGGTGTAGACGACGTTCTGCTCGGGAATTCTCGTGACGATGTCGGTGCCGGAGTGACCGGGATACGGTTCGAGAACGGCAGTCAGCCGGCCAAGATCGATGGACAGGGGCAGTTTGGCGGGATCGAGCGGGTGATTGGGGAGGCCAAGAACAGTAGAGTTTGCGATTTGAAAAACGCCGGTGAGAGCGTTCAGGTCGGACTGCGCATGGGCGCGTTCCGTATCCGACTTGGCGTCTTTGATGCGCTTTTCGAACGGTGCCAACACGGTTTCCTTATCCGCGCCTTGTAGTGGCGAATAGTTGTCCACTATGCGTTTTGCGGCCGTGGCGTGGGCCCAGAGGGGGACATTATTCGAACCATAGAACGAGTTGCCCATGGAATGGTCGAAATGATAATGAGTGTCGAGGGCGGCCTTCACGGGAACCTGGCTCACCGTGCGCAGCGCCTCCATTTGGAAGGAGGCTCCCGCTGGAGTCGCGAAGCCTTCAATGAGAAGCGCCGCGTCTCTGCCGACAAGAAATCCGCCGTTGCACAACGTCGTCAGGCCCTTCGAAGGATCAGAAGTGGTCGCGTACAAACCGTTGCCGACTTTCCGTACTGCGGCGAAGCCCTTGTCCACCAGCGACGTTTGCGAAACGCGGGAGTCGCCCGCTAACTCCGTCGCCAGAGCCGGCAGCGGAATGTGCCTTGCCAGAGCGTAGAACGCTCCAAAGCAAGAAGTATGCGCAAGGAATTCGCGGCGGGAAAAGCCGTTTACGAGATTCATGCTACTTCTCCTTGGAATTTGAAGGTTTCTGGTGGCGGAACCGCGTTCTAGCAGATTCGACACTACGCTGAACGACAAGATTTAGCGCTTCTCTTTTCTCCTATAATCTAGCGGAATGTACATGGGCGAAGGAGAGTTTGGGCCATGATTAAATTGGCAAGCATTGCGGCAGTGGCCGGGGTACTACTACTACTTGCCGACGCCTCTCCGCAGCAAGACGCTGAACGCGCAGCGGCGCGCAATGATTGCATAAGACACTGTCTAACCCAGCCCTTGGATCCCGAGCTGCGGCGGCAAGAAATTGTCAGTCTCGAGAAAGAAGCTGGACACGCTATCGTGTTGAAAAATAGCAGTTATTTTCGTCGCGTATACAGCGAGGACTTTGCGGGCACGCTTTCTCACGGACAGCAAGTGAACAAGGCCCAATGGATCTCTGTGGTCCAATCCGACGCAGTTAAGTACGAATCCTTCAACGCCTCAGACATCAAAGTGCAAATCTATCAGGACATGGCCATTGCCACGAGTTTGTGGTCCTCCAGTTTCATCAACAAAGGCCAACACGTGAGCCACCAGATGCGCGCAATCCACGTCTACCTGAACGGCGCGAGCGGCTGGCATGTGGTCTCCGCGCAAATCACCAACCTACCTCCCGATGTGGGGCAGCCGTTGTAACGAGTCGGTGATTCAGGCAAAGGCATTACATTGACGCTGCCTGGGGCGGATGCTACCCTCGCCAGCGCTTTCCACACGCATGCGCGCCGTTGACCTGATCCGCAAGAAACGAGATTCCGGGGAGCTTTCCCGCGAAGAGATTGACTTTCTCGTGGCCGGCTATACGCGCGGTGAAATCCCCGATTACCAGATGGCGGCATGGCTGATGGCGGTCTGGATTCGCGGGATGAACCGCACGGAACTCGCTGCGCTCACGGAAGTGATGCTGCATTCCGGCCAAGTGCTCAATCACTCTGACATTCCTGGAAAGAAAGTAGACAAGCACTCAACGGGCGGGGTAGGCGACAAAACTTCGCTGATTCTCGCGCCCATTGTTGCCGCAGGCGGCCTGACGGTTCCCATGATCAGCGGCCGCGGGCTGGGACACACGGGCGGAACGCTCGATAAGCTGGAAGCGATTCCGGGATTCAACGTGAATCTGTCGCTTGCGGAATTTCGCCACGTTCTTCGCGAATGCGGGATGGGTTTGATTGGGCAAACCGCGGAAATTGCACCCGCAGACAAGAAAATCTACGCGTTGCGGGATGTCACGTCGACCGTCGAAAATGTCGGGCTTATTTGCGCGTCCATCATGAGCAAGAAACTGGCGGAGGGCATCGATGCGCTGGTGCTGGATGTGAAGACCGGCTCCGGGGCGTTTATGAAGAAGGAGGAAGACTCGGTCCGGCTGGCCGAGGTGATGGTGGAAACCGGGAAGCGCATGGGCAAGAAAGTGGTGGCGTTGATTACCGATATGGATCAGCCGCTGGGGCGCATGGCGGGACATGCGAACGAAGTGTGGGAATCGGTGGAAGTGCTTAAGGGCCGTGGACCAGCGGACCTGCGCGAACTGAGCCTAGAACTCTCCGCCTGGATGTTTTTTCTGGGCGAGAGGACGAAAAGCGTTGAGGAAGGGCGGCGTTTGGCGGAAACCGTGGTCGCCACGGGGAAGGGGCTGGAAAAATTGCGACACGGGATTCGCCTGCAAAGAGGCGACGAGCGCGTTGTGGACGAGCCGCAGCGCTTGCCGCAGGCGCGATTCCACACCGATGTGGTCAGTTCAACAGCAGGTTATGTGCGCATCGCCAATTGTGAGCAACTGGGAACTGCCCTGGCGATGCTCGGAGGTGGCCGGGAGAAGAAAGAAGACAAAATTGACCATGCGGTAGGACTGGAATTCCACAAGCGCATCGGCGACCGCGTGGAAAAGAACGAAAAACTGGTCACCATTCATTACCACAGCGACGCCAAACTCGCCGAAGCCAAAAGTCTGATTGTCGGCAGTTACGTGGTGAGCGAACGCGCACCATTGGAAAAGCAGCCATTGGTGCGCCGCATTATTGGCGCCTAGCGGGCTTTGGGGCCCTTGAAAAGTGGAGCGCAGACACAAGAAGGAGAACGAATGGAAAGATTCGTAGGATTACTCGGCTTAGGCACCATGCTTGGCTTGGCGTATTTGTTTTCCACGGAGCGCAAAGCCATCCGGCTGAAAACAGTGCTATGGGGACTCGGACTTCAGATTTCCTTTGCCTTTTTTGTCCTGCGATTTGACATTGGCCGGAGAATCTTTCAGGCCGCTGGCGATGCCGTGAACCGTCTGCTGAGCTTTTCTTATGTTGGCTCGGAATTCGTGTTCGGGGAAATCGGCAAGAAAGTCTCGTCGTTCGGGTTTTCCTTCGCCTTTCAAGTGCTGCCCACGATTATTTTCATTGCCGCGTTTTTTGCGGTGCTGTATCACATCGGCGTGATGCAACTCATTATTCGAGGCGCGGCGTGGGTGATGACGCGCGTGATGGGGGCGAGCGGGGCGGAATCGCTGAATGTCGCGGCGAGCATTTTCATGGGGCAAACGGAAGCTCCGCTCACCATCCGGCCCTTCCTCAATAAACTCACGCGATCCGAATTGATGTGCGTGATGACCAGCGGAATGGCTCACGTTTCCGGAGGCATTATGGCGGCGTACATCGCGTTCGGCATCGAGGCCAAACACCTTCTTGCGGCGGTGATCATGACCGCTCCGGGCACTCTACTGATGGCCAAGATGCTGGTGCCGGAGACGGAGCGGTCGCTCACGGCAGGACGCGTGGAAATGCCAGAAATGGAAAAGGAGCCAAACGTTCTTGGCGCTGTTTCGCGGGGAACGGTTGACGGTCTGCACTTGGCGCTGAACGTCGCGGCGATGCTGGTAACTTTCATCGCGCTGCTGGCATTGGTAAATGCCATGATGGGATGGGGCCACAATCACTTCGCATGGTTTCCCGACAGCCTGCAGCGCGTGTTTGGCTGGGTTCTCTCGCCGATTGCCTGGGTCATCGGGATTCCCTGGCACGATTGCAAAGTCATGGGAAACCTGCTCGGCACCCGCATGGTCATTAATGAACTCGTGGCCTTTCAGCAATTGGGAGCATTGAAAGCGACGCTCGATCCGCGCTCATTTACCATTGCGACCTTTGCGCTCTGCGGCTTCGCGAATTTCAGTTCCATTGGCATCCAGATCGGCGGGATCGGCGCCCTGGCGCCCGAACAGCGCAGCCAGCTTGCGAGATTTGGAATTCGCGCGATGCTTGCCGGGACGATGGCTAACCTGATGTCCGCCTCGATCGTTGGAATGTTTACATGAGTCCAGAGAAAACCCGGCAGAAAACAGGAAAGAAAAGAATCACGGCCAAGAAACCGAAAGCGGCCTCGGGAGAAACGCTCGTAGCTCCTGGGGAATTCGAACGGGCCGGGTTCGCTGCGGCTTTTGTTTTCTCTCGAACCAGGCTCCGACCGAAGATCGCTCTCGTTCTCGGTTCGGGATTGGGCGCATTCGCTGACGAATTTATCGGCGCAGCGAAAATCCCTTACGCGGAGATTCCCTATTTTCCGCAATCGACCGCTATCGGCCATGCCGGGCAATTGGTCATTGGGAAAGTAGGAGAGGTGTCCGTGGCCGGAATGCAAGGCCGCGTACACCTTTATGAGGGCTATACAGCCAAAGAAGTGGTGTTTCCGATTCGCGTTTTCGCGCGCATGGGCGTGAAAGCGGTCATCCTGACGAATGCGGCAGGCGGTATCAAACGCGAGTTTACGCAAGGAAAGCTTGTAGTGATCGGCGACCACGTCAATTTGCAAGGCGTCAATCCGCTGACAGGCCCCAACGACGAGCGGTTCGGGTTGCGTTTCCATGACATGACCAACGCGTACGACCGGACATTTCGCGAGATTGTCGCCAGTGGAGCAAACAACTTGGGCATTACCATGTATGAAGGCGTATATGCGGCGCTGGCCGGGCCGAGCTATGAAACGCCGGCGGAGATTCGCTATCTACGAACCATTGGTGCTGACCTTGTCGGTATGTCCACCGTGCCAGAGGTCATTGCGGCGAGGCACAGCGGCATGCGCGTGCTGGGCATCTCTTGTGTGACCAACGCAGCGGCGGGGATCCGGGATCAGCCTCTTAACCATGTTGAAGTGCTCGAAACGGCGGAGCGTGTGAAGGAACAATTCATTCGCTTGCTGAAGACGGTGATTCCGCGGATTGCGGAGGCGATTGCTTAGAAACTCCTTCGAAGAAAAAGAAAGGAAGCCGCGTGGGTGAATACGACAAGTTGATCTCGGCCGCGAAGCAAGCGCGGGAAAATGCCCACGCGCCGTACTCGAACTTTCGTGTGGGCGCCGCGCTGCACGCCACGTCAGGAAGAATCTTTGGCGGGTGCAACGTCGAGAATGCAACTTATGGCTTAACGGTGTGTGCGGAACGCGTAGCCATCTTCAAAGCCATCAGCGAAGGGGAACGAGGCTTTGACGCTATTTCCGTGGTGACGGATACAGAGACGCTGACGCCGCCCTGCGGGGCCTGCCGCCAGCTCATTTGGGAATTCTGCGGCGACGTGCCGGTGATCCTTGCAAATCTGAAAGGAAAGACGGAAGTGATTCGCATGCAGGACTTGTTTCCGAAACCGTTCGACTCCTCGAATCTCTGAGGGCTTGCAAACGCATCGAGATGCGGCGCCCGTCCCAGTTTACCGAGACTTCCCGCTCAAATAGGCAACGCCACAGCGGAACTTCTTTTCGTGCTTTAACTCCTGCACATGGACAATTTCTGCGGCGGTAAAAAAGTTCTGACCTCCCGGGGTGTACGGCGCGGCAACTTCAATTCTAAATTTCACGACATAGGGCTTCCGGCTCTTGAAGCACAAGCCGCCACGCGAGACATCTTCGCAAGTCACAATATCGTCTCCGTTGGTGTAGCTCCGGATGCATGCTTTGAACTTCACTTTCGTTCGAACGTGCTTGCGCCGGTTCCTCTGGCGCTCCGCCGGCGCAGGCTCCGGCGGAGCTGCAACGGCAACCGGAGCAGGTGCTTCTTCCTCCTCATCAACCCAGCCCATCACGCGGCTTTGGACCATCTCCACCACCACAGGCGCCTCTTCGGCATCCTCCGACGCGCGTTTCCAAAACGTGGACGAACCACATTTTTTGCAGTAGCGGACGATGCCTTCATTGACCAGATAAACGTCCGATTCCAAGTCGCTTTGTTCCACCGTTTCGCGCGTTTGGCAACTACCACATTCCAGGGACGCGACGTGCATGTGCTTTTCGGCTTCTGTGGGCACAGGGAACTTTACGTCCCAGAAATTGTTTGTGAAATCCAGAAGAGCCACGCCGTAGGTATAGACGTCGCCCTCGGCGCCAATCGGCCCAACCAGACGCACTTCTGCCTCTTTGTTGGTATCCAAGCGGCGAAGAATCAATTCCTGCTCCGCGGAAAGTTTGTAGCGGGAAACGATGCCTGCTCCATGCCTGCTGAGCAGCACCGTCTTGGTCTTTTCCGAGAAGACCTTGCCTTCGGTATCGCTTCCAACCAGAAGGATATCGATCTCTTTGGGAATTCGGCTGCTGCGGCGCATACCGTCGGGGGACATTCGATCAGTCTCTCTGAGAGGGAACTTTAAAGCGATAGTACTTGGGGAAATTTGTTTCCGTCACAGATTTTGTGAGGGAATGATACGCAAGCGGCAAGGTCCAGGGAAAATCTTGCCCAGGAGATGCCGGGAACTCGCGTCCAGCCTCAAGATCGGTGAGGATTGGACCTGCCCTTTTGGCTCGGTACCGGGAGTTACTACTTTTCCGGATTGCGGGCAGCGGGCTTGCGCTTGCGATCTATCGCCACGGCGTCCCCGCTAGCGGGCTTCGTGACCTCGCGAGCCGCGGCCAACTGAAACGCGGAAGCTCGGACGGTCTTCTAGCTTTTGGCCTGCAGCGATGTCTCGGCAATCGCCTGACTTTGCATCGGCGTATGAACCATAAGCCGGCGTCAGGAGCAGTGCGGCTCCTATCCCGAAGACCAGAAAGGGCGACTTGAGCAGCATAAAATGTTTCACCTGGGCTAGGAACCTGGTCGCTAATTCAACCGGATAAGGGGTGAATTAGAATTCTCTGATGTGGGGACATTTTCCCGAAACGAAGTGAGGGAGTCGATAGACCCGCAGTACTACGCTGTAGCCGAATTATCAACAGCAATCGGGCGGCAAACCTCCACGCTGCAAGTACCACGATGGCCGCGGAAAACCCTTGGGATTTCCTGTAGCGATGAACCAAGAGGCTTATCCCAACCGGGTTCCAACAGACCGTGTTACTACGTGTTACTGAACAGGCCAGCCGATAGGCATAAAATGTGGACGTCTCGAGAGAAGGACCCCAGCCATGGAACAAGAACGACGCCGTTCGCCCCGATCTCCCTTTATCGCATCCGCAGAAGTTCATGAGGAAAATAATGGTTCCCCGGACTGTCTGCGCGCATCGAGCGACCCTAGTGCCCTGGGTTGCGACCTAGACACCATTAATCCACTGCCGGACGGGACGCCCGTCCGGGTGAAGATTTTCAACGAAACCCAGTCCTTCGAAGCCGTTTTGACGGTTGCCTACTCTCATATACATTTGCGAATGGGCCTCAAATTCAGCGAAATTCCGCCAAATTTACGGAGCGGCGTGCGAGAGTGGTTGCCCGCAACAGTCTAAGTAGGCCGAGCCTATCGACTTCCACACAGCCTTGTTGCTTACAATCCAGGCCCTGGCTTCGAAGCCCTTTGGAAAGTTAGCGCGAAAGAGCGAGCAGCGATTCGTTTAACTTGTTGAGGTCCGAATCCACGCGGTAATAGCCGGGCCGCCAAGTCGCAGTGGTTTCTTCGGGATGGAAGCGGAGTACCGCAAAATCTTTTGCCGCCTTCCCGTCATTGCCCAGGCGGGGAAAGTCTTCTCCAATGTAGATGGCCGGATATTGCCTGACAACTGCTTCACACTCGTTTATGGATAGTATGGCTCGAAGCATCCCCTGGTTTTGTGCGTGCGGCTGGCAAAAGTAGAGGTTTGGCATATTGTAAAATGATGGGAAATTCTGTGGAAAACGTGAATAGTACTTTTGGGCCACTGGACTTCAAAAATAGCGAATCTCGTAACCAGTCTGAGTACTGGAATAAAGCATTTCCGATCAAGAATTTAGCGGAGTCCCGTTCTGGAAGACCTGTCCATCGGTTCAAGGTATCTATTTCGAGAACAAGTCTGCGTTCGACTGCTGCTGGTTGGCATTGAAAACCTTCATGGCCGTGAGGGCATAGATGCCAGCGCATTCGATGACCCGCCGCAGATCGACGTATTCATTCGGGCCGTGCGCAACCGAGAGAAGTCCGGGGCCATAAGCGTAGCTCGGAATGCCCTGCGCCGCGTAGAAACGGGTTTCCAGTAAGCCCGGGCACAATTCAAATCGGGGCGGGGTCCCTGTTACTTCATGAATTGCTTTGGCCAATCCTTGGCCGCTGGCTTCCTCATCGCGGGAAAACGCCGTACTCCCTTCTTGCAGGACCTCCCAGTCTAGCGGTATTCCCCGGCGCTGGGATGCTTTCAGAACCTCGATGAGTCTGGCCTTTTCTTCTGCCAGGTTTTCTTCAGGATTGATGCGCCGGTCGATCGTGAACCAGCAGCTCTCCGGCACCACGTTGAAGTTCGTTCCGCCTCCGCTCTGTCCGCCCAGCATCAGGATAGAATTGCGCGTCTGCCCCACGCCTACGTTCAAACTAGTTGCGCGCCGCTCTACTTCGAGTTTGAGCTCTTGGAACCGCTCCACAACACTGTGCATGCGTTCGAATGCATTCTCACCCTGGTGTTGCAAACCAACATGCGCGGATTTGCCAAGAACTCTCACGCGAAGCGAGATCGCTCCCCGGTTGGCATTCCAGACAACTCCGCTGGTCGATTCGGCCAGAAGCATGCCGACTCCATTTTTCCCGAGTATTCCCTGCTGCTCCAGCCTTGCGGAACCGCGTGCGCCCCCCGTTTCTTCCTCCGGAACCAAAACTAAATTGATCTTTCCATCTAGCTCCATGCCGCATTCCTTCAAAGCCAGAATCGCGTACAGCATGGAGACGATTCCACCCTTCATGTCGCACGCGCCGCGTCCAAATAAGAAATGATCTTTGCGGTGAGGTTTGAATTGCTCTTCGGATTGCGCGGGAACTACGTCATAGTGTCCATGAAAATAGAATGTGCGCTCCCCGTGCCCGTAGCTAGCCGAAAGACAGGCCGGAGCGTCTTCCGTGCCGTGCTCTTGCGATGAAGTTGCGAGACGCTCAATTAGCAGATCCAACCTTGCGGCCCGGTTCTCGAAGAGTTCCACAAACTCACGATAATGCATTCCCGGCGGGTTCTCTGTTGGCACGGCAATGAGATCCGCTAGGAGCGCGGCCATCTCGTCTTCGCGCTGCTGCAGCCAACTCAGTAAACGCACCATCGATTTGCTTTGCTGGGCTTTGGCGCACATATCCGTCATGCTCAGTTTCTCGACAGGGGTATCCAAGCTCCATATTGGAGCCTGTGATACGCTTTGCGGGATTTGGCACCAATGAGGAGGCCATGCCACAGGAGACAAAATCCTTCGCCATCGCACGGCGGGCCGCACTGATTTGGGTGCTGACCTGGTTCCCTCTCTATACCTGGTCGTGGGGCTGGCAAAACATGTTGCATCTCTGCGACGTTAGCGTGGTGGTGGCCTGCCTGGGGTTGTGGTTCCGGCAGCCCTTGCTGGTTTCCAGCCAGGCGCTTCTTGCGCCGCTCGTCGGAGTGTTTTGGAGTCTGGACGTTGCCTGGCGAATCGTTGCCGGACATCATCTCGTAGGCGGCACAGAATACATGTGGGATGACCATTACGCCTTGTGGATTCGGCTGCTCTCTTGCTTCCACATTGTTTTACCCATTGTCCTGCTCTGGGCACTGCAAATCCTCGGGTACGATCGCCGAGCCCTGGCTTTCCAAACGGCACTTACGGGAGTACTGCTCATCTTTTCGCGATTTGTGTCACCCCAGCTCAACATGAATTACGCATTTCAGGATCCTTTGCTGCACCGCGCGTGGGGGCCTGCGCCCTTGCACTTGATTGTTATCCTCGCCGGATCCATAGCGATTTTCTTCTGGCCAACGCATGTCGTGCTCCTGCTCGCTTTCCCTTTGGCTCACCAGTCAAAATAAAGGAATGTTCGAATAAGAGGGAGCACCCAAGATGGTCTCGGACATAGTGAAGGAGCGAGAAAAGTACCAAGCGATGCTGCAAATTGCGCTCGCAGAGGCTCGCACCGGACTCGCCGAAGGCGGAATTCCTATCGGCGCCGCTCTTTTCACTCGCGAAGGACAGCTTTTGGGCAAGGGCCACAATCGCAGGGTGCAGGAAGGAGATCCTTCCGCCCACGGCGAAACCGACGCGTTTCGCCGGGCCGGCCGCCAGCGAACCTATCGCGACAAGATCATGGTCACGACCCTCGCTCCTTGCTGGTACTGCAGCGGATTAATTCGTCAATTCGGAATCGGGACGGTCATCGTCGGGGAGTCGCTGAATTTTCAAGGGGGGATCGATTGGCTCCATGAGAATGGCACCGAGGTAATCGACCTCCACTCCCGCGAATGCATTGAGCTGCTCGCGCAATATGTGAAAAAACATCCCGAAGTCTGGAAAGAAGATATCGGAGAAGAATAAGCCTATCTCCAGACAGGCGAAGTGGCACACCTCAAGGATGGACTTCCCCCTCCATCAGTGGTATGTCTAAGGCGGCTCTCGCCCCGGGGCGGGGGACGCTCTTCGGCGCGACCGCTACCTTTCACTTGCAGAACGGCTCCTGTTGTTTCCTGTCGCCTCGAATGAGTCCGGCTGCAAGGATTGGCGTGGCAGAGTGAGGGGGTCGTATGTTCGAAGATTCTCAAGAGACAAAGCCGTCTGCGGCATCAAAGGGCCTCTGGGTGGGTTTTGCTGCCATTGTGATAGCGATCGCTGTCGGAGGTTATTTCTTCATCTCCAAAGCAAAGGCCAGCAAGCCGACACCTGTCTCGGCCGCCGCGCCCGCGCAGCCGCCTTCAGGCCCCGCAGACCCGGTCCATGATCTGAAAGTCCAGCGCGCCACGATGAACAAGGATCGCACCGGCACCACTGCCGTCTGGTTCGTGAGCATTGAAAATAAATCCGCGTCTTACACCTACAGCAACATCCAATACGAGACGACTTACGTCGGCGCGAACAAT
>QHYJ01000180.1:25444-28680 GCA_003223255.1 Acidobacteriota bacterium
GTACAAAATCCGGATTACCGGAGCAACGGCCTCAGCTCAATAAGACCGGCGCGGTAGCGAATCGATATGACGGCGACTTCCTCGGATCCCTGTCTACCTGCGGATATTCCACAGCAGCTCAATATTGCTGAGTATTTCTTGGATGCGCCCGCCGCCCGGCATCCGAACAAGACAGCTATCGTCGGCGAGCCTCACCGCGTGACCTATGCCGATCTTTCGAAGCTTGCGAATCGTGTCGGAAATGCACTTTTAGATCTGGGCATCTCCCGCGGCGACCGCGTTCTTATCGTACTTCTGGATTCCGCGGAGTTCATCGCCTCCTTCTTTGGCGCTGCCAAAATCGGTGCTGTGGCCGTTCCGGTGAATCCTTTCGCGCGTTCCGCGGATTACATCCACTACATTGAGAACAGCGAGCCCCGGGCGGCGATTGTCCACTCCGAATCGCTCGAAGCCTTCCTGCCAGCCTCCGGCGAACGCCCGGAAATGCCCATTGTCGCCGTCACCGAAGGACAAGCAGAGACGCATGGAGTGTCCTGCGCAATCTGGAACCATTGGATTGCCTCAACCTCCGATAAGCTTGTGCCTGCAGAAACCTCCTCAGCCGATCCGGCTTTCATGCTTTACACTTCCGGCAGCGGCGGAACCCCGAAGGCGGCAGTGCATCGCCACGGCAACATGCTCGTCGCGACTCGCAATTACGCGCAGGGCGTTCTCGGACTGCGCGCCAATGATGTGACCTTCTCGACTTCGAAATTGTTTTTCGCTTACGGCCTGGGAAATGGCATGTATTTCCCGCTGGCGTTCGGGGCGAGCACGGTCTTGAACCCGAAGCGCACCAGCGCCAAGCATGTCATGGAATTGGTCTCCGAATATCGGCCCTCGATTTTCTTCTCTGTACCGACTCTCTATGCCGCCATCCTAAGGGAAGCGGAAACTACCGGTCAGCCCCTTGATTTTTCCCCGGTCCGACAGTGCGTTTCCGCCGGGGAAACGCTGCCCGCCGAGATTTTTGAGCGCTGGAAGCGCACGACCGGCCTGGAGATTCTTGACGGCATCGGTTCGACGGAAATGCTTCATATCTTCGTCTCCAGCCGACCGGGCAAATGCCAACCAGGAAGTTGTGGCGTGCCCGTGCCCGGCTATGACGCCAAAATCGTGGATGACGCCAGCAGCGAAGTGCCTGCAGGAGAAGTTGGCAACTTCTGGGTGCGTGGCGCCAGCGCATTTGCGGAGTATTGGAAGATCCCCGAATTGACCGCGCGCACCAAGCGCGGCGACTGGGTCATCACCGGCGACAAGTTTCTGCGCGACACGGATGGCTATTATCACTACTGCGGTCGTGCGGACGACATGATGAAAGTCGCGGGCATGTGGGTCTCCCCTGTGGAAGTCGAGAATGCGCTTCTGGGTCACCCGCATGTGGCGGAAGCCGCGGTGGTAGGCG
Organism: Acidobacteriota bacterium; assembly: GCA_003223255.1. GTDB lineage: Bacteria > Acidobacteriota > Terriglobia > Acidiferrales > UBA7541 > Acidiferrum. The sequence continues at coordinate 26,889 of QHYJ01000180.1, forward strand.
CTACGGATGCCCGCGGCCTGACCTACGCGATGGCCTACGTCACCTTGCGCGCGGATTGCGAAGGCTCCGAGAAACTTGCCGAAGAAATTCGTAGTCACGTCAAAGCGCGCCTGGTTTCCCACAAAGTCCCCCGCGAAGTGCGCTTCTGCAGCGAGCTCCCTAAGACCGTGACAGGCAAAATCCAGCGCTTTAAACTGCGCGCCAGTTCGACGCAAGGATAATCTTTCAGGCGGCTCGGTCCTCAAGACCTATGGTGCCCGATGCGCCGGCTTTTCCTTCCTTGAAAGGAGAGTAACCCGGCGACATTCCGCAGCACAAACGTGCCCGCCAAAGGTAGAATGACACCGCGGAAGATCAGGGAGGACAAAAATGGCGAAAAAGCCGGCGGTCGAAGAGGCTCGACTGATTCTGGAACTCTACAACCTCAGGCGCGAACCCGAAATGCGCAAGGCACGCCAGTGGTGGCTCACTACTTTCTGGCCCACATGCGCCGATGATTTCATGAAAGTGGTCATGGATTTCGGCTCGCAAGAGAACAACTGGCTGCGCCAGGTCGGGAGCTACTGGGGAATTGCCACAACTTTCGTATTGAATGGCTTGATCAGCGAAAAACTGTTTTTTGAGCCGGCCTTCTGCGGGGAGTTGTACTTCATGTTTGCCAAAGTCCGTCCCTTCCTGAAGGAAATCCGCGAAAAAGCCAAAAACCCCGATCTCTTTCTGCTTTCCGAAAAGGCCATTTATGGCTCAAAGCTGGGTCGCGCCCACTTCGAAAAAGTGGAGCCTCGCGTGGCCATGATGCGCCCGAAGCGGGGAGCCTAAAATTGGTATTCAGGCCCACCCTCAGAAATCTGCCCACAATCATCCTGCCCGCAGCACTGGGATTCTTGTTATTTCCTGTACTTGCCGGCGCGAAGATTCCGCAAACCTGTGGCCCAGGAGTCGCACTGAAACTGAGCGCACCATCGTCCAGTCAAGGCAGCCTGCTCCTCCTGGAGGTGCGTAGCCGAAAGCCGTTGACGGACGTAACCGCCGAATGGAACTCCAAGAATGTTCCCTTTTGGCAGGCATCTACCTCGCGTTCCGAATCCAAGGCTGCCGCAGTTGACTTGCACGAGGCGATTCTCGGAGTCGACTTAGAAAAGCCGCCAGGCACTTATCCCGTGCTCATCCACGTTCGAGCAGCCAACGGCAAGCCCGCAAACTGCACTCTCCAGATTCCCGTTCGCGCTGGGAAATTCGCCACGGAAAGGCTGCAGGTTGAGAAGGAATTCGTCGAGCCCAGCCCTGAGCAAATCCGGCGCGCCAACGAAGAGCGGGACAAATTGCGCGCCATCTTTGACCAGGTGACACCTGAAAAATTATGGGCCGGAAGTTTTCGCGTCCCTCTGGATGGTGTAACTACCGGCGGCAACTTCGGTAAGCGCCGTGTCCTGAACGGGCAGCCGGGTTCCCCACACAGTGGCGTGGACTTCCCCGCACTTAGAGGCACGCCCGTCTTTGCCGCGCAAAAGGGCCGCGTAGCCCTCGCCCAAGAGCTGTTTTTTTCAGGCAATACCGTCGTCGTGGACCACGGTTTGGGCATATACACCTTCTATGGACATCTTTCTGAGATCGATGTGAAGGTCGGCGATGAGCTGGAACCCGGTCAAGTACTCGGGAAGGTGGGCGCCACCGGCCGCGTCACTGGACCGCATCTCCATTGGGGACTGACCGTTGAGCGCGCGCGTGTGAATCCTCTTTATTTGGTTAAGCTGCTAGGGAGCACGAATGCGCCCGCAACGAAGCCCGAGGC
>QHYJ01000181.1 GCA_003223255.1 Acidobacteriota bacterium
GTGCGGTCCGGCGAGGGCGTGCTGGTGACGGATCGCGGTGAAGTCGTTGCAGAACTCCTCCCGCCGGGGCAGGGACTCGATGAGAGCGGTGTCCCTTCCGGGCTGATGGCACTGGTGAGGAAAGGGCAGCTCACGCTCGGCGCCTCAAATGAGGCGACGTTGTATCCAAAACTTTCACCTCTCCTGAAGCGCCATCGTGCCGCTGTGCTCCTCGGTGAGGAGCGCGGTACCCGGTGAACATCTATGCAGAATCTAGCGCGGTACTGGCCTGGTTGCTTGGGGAAGCGGCCGGCAGCCGCGTCCGTGAGGTGCTCCGCCGTGCGGAACTCGTGATGGCCTCTGATCTCGTGCTCATCGAGTGTGATCGCGTGCTCATCCGCGCTGATCGCGTGCTCATCCGCGCGGTCACACTCGGAGAGATCGATGAAGCCCCGGCCTCGGATCGCCGGGCACACCTGAATGCAGCTGCTGCGCACTGGCACCTGTGCCGACTCAGTTTGGACATTGTTGACCGAGCAAGGCGTCCGTTTCCGCCGGAACCTGTGCGTACCCTTGACGCGATTCACTTGGCGTCCGCCTTGGCCCTACGTTCCACTGTCCCGAGCGTGGAACTCCTAAGTCTTGACGATCGCATTCGCCGGGCCGGTGAGCAGCTCGGATTCCGACTTCAACCCAGGTGACCAGCAGCCGGGCCTATGGGAGGACATGCTGGGGACAAGAAAAAAGCGTTTGGGGATGGTCCGGAGGCTGCTAACTGACGCCAGAGAAACGAGTTATGTGATTTGCAGTTCTCTGTTTACAGCCGAATACTCTACCGTTGAGCTACCGGGGATTTCGTGCAACGCTTTCGTTTTCATTGTATTACAGGAAACTGATTCATGCCATGACCTTTCGGCGTGAACCAGGCGCGCTAGCCAGGCTGCGCTACGCCCCGACCGTGCATCCTAGCCTTGTCATGCACTTGCAGGCACTTTTTCAAGCCGGGATTTTTCGAGTTTCGGTCCATTCGGTCCAATAACGCGGATTTTGGACGAAAACTCGTTTGGAAACTCGAGACCAAAACCGCTTTTTCTGCCACTTCTTTGCGAAACCGCGCGTCGCCTTTGATCTTGTCGTAGAGGTCGGACATGCCCTCTCCAGCATGGCCCATCCAGTATTGCAAAAGTCACGGAGGGGTGGCCGTGAAGTTCCGGTGCTGGAAATTTCAGGTCACCGAATTCGGTGTGGCCAAGGAGTTGTAGGGAGCTCTGTCCTGCGTGGATATCGTCACTCATACCTCAGCGCCACTATCGGATCGACCTTCATCGCCCGCCTCGCCGGGACATAACATGCAACCAGGGCGACAAAGCCAAAAAGAACCGGTACCGCAATAAACGTCAGCGGATCGCTCGGCGCGACCTGATACAGCATTGTGGCGAGCGACCGGGTCGCCCCCAGCGCAACAAGCACCCCCGCGCCGACTCCAATCAAAGCCAGCTTCAGACCCTGGCTGATGACCATGCGCATCACCTGTGCCGCGCTTGCCCCCAGCGCCATGCGGATTCCAATTTCATGGATTTTCTGGGAAACCAGATGCGCCATCACGCCGTAGATTCCGATCACACCCAAGAACATCGCCAGCGTGCCGAAGAAAACCATCAGCCTGGTGACTACGCGGTTGCCTGCGTCCACCGTGGCTATCAGGGTTTCCATCGGCGCGGAAGAAACAGGTTGGTCGCGGTCTACCGACCAAATCGCGTCGCGGATCGCCGTAGCCATTGTCGTGGCATCGCCCGCTGTGCGCACCGCGTACGCCAAATTCCTTGAAGGAAACTGTGCCATGGGAACGTAGATGTGCCAGCCGCGGCGTTGACGTAAATGGTAAATCTTGACATCGTTCACCACGCCTACAATCGTGCCAACCGTACGCTGCTCGCCCAATTGAAGTTTCTTCCCGATAGGATCTTCATCGGGCCAAAGCTGTCCGGCCATCGTTTGACTGACAACTACAGATGTAGAGCTGCCGTACGCGTCGGTGGAATCAAAGTATCGGCCCTTCACTAGCCCAATCTGCATCGTCGAAAAATAATCCCGGGATACCGCGGTGAAGGGTGCCCCCTGTCTTTCGCCGGGCTGAAGAGGCCTTCCCACGACTTCGAATTCGATGCCCTGGCCGAAGCCGCCGAAGGGGACATAACTCGCCACGCTGGCGGAAGCCACTCCCGGCAGGGAGCGGATGCGGGCCAGCGCTTCTTCGCTGAAATTTCGCAGTTGCGAGTCTTGCGTGTATTTGGTCCTCGGCAGCGTGAGCTGCGCTGTAATGACGTTCGCCGGATTGAATCCGGGGCTGGAGCGCACGGAAATGATGAAGCTCTTTACCAGCAGTGTCGCCGAAATGAGCACCACTACCGCCAGCGCTATCTCCGCAGCCACGAATATGCGCCGCATCCGCGCGCTTTGGCTGCTGCCAGAAGCTTGGCTTGAGGCTTCCTTAAGTGTCCGATTCACATCGAGCCGCGAACTCCCCAATGCTGGCGCTAAACCGAAGATAAGGCCGCATAACAGCGTGATCCCGACCGTGAATGCAAGTGTCGTGAAATCCAAGTCGACGTGTCCGTAATTCACTATGTACGCGCGCAGATGACCGGGAATCTGCGACTCGATCCAGCGCATGCCCCAAAGGCCAAAGAGCAGGCCCCCTACACCCCCGAGCAAAAACAGCAACACCGATTCTGTCAGGAGCTGCCGCGCTAGCCGTCGCCCCGTTGCGCCCAGCGCCCCACGAACGGCAAATTCCTTCGTGCGGCTTGTCGCCCGTGCCAGCATCAAATTCGCCACGTTCGCGCAGGCGATAAGGAGAACCAGCCCGACAATCGCGAAGCAGATCATCACCTCCGGCCCGCCTTCCTCCGTGCGGATTCTATCTGTCATGGAGCTGACGAGCCAAGTCAGGTTGGTGTTTGTCTCCGGAAACTCCTTCGAGAGATGAGCAAAGAACGTCGCCGTTTCCGCTCGAGCTTGTTCCAGTGTTACGCCTGGTTTCAGCCGGCCAAAAGCAGGCAACCAGACGTTGCCGCGGTCCGCGCGCTGTTTATCGGTCAGCACTAGCGGCGTCCACAAATTGGCGACGCCCATCAGGGGAAACTGAAAAGTTCCGGGCATCACTCCCACGACTGTGTACGCTTCGCCCCCAATGCTGATGCTGCGTCCGATGATTTTTGGATCACCGGCGTATCGGCCTTGCCATAGTCCCCCGCTGAGAACGACCACGTGCGGTGCGCCCGAGCGATCGTCCTCCGCCGTGAAGGATCGCCCCAGGATTGGCTTGGCGGCCAGTGCATCAAAATAATTACAGCTCACTCGTCCGCCTTCAACCAACTCAGGAGAGCCGTCGCTCGTGAGATTGAAATTCGCGACAGTCCAAGCGACAGTCTGCTCGAACGAAGTGTTTTGTTTCTGAAAATCGAAGAAGTCCGCCGAGGAAGTAACTCCGCCGCTTGTCCATCCGTGTTTCTTGTCCTGCGTCTCGAAGATCACCAGCCTGTCTGGGTGCGGGAAGGGCAGCGGCTTAATGAACCAAGCATCGATATAGCTGAAGATAGCGGTGTTTGCGCCGATGCCGAGGGCGAGAGTCAGGACTGCGGCGGCGGTGAAACTGGGCGATTTGCGCAGCATGCGCAGACCAAAGTGCAAATCCTGAACGAAATCCTGAAGCCAATTTACGCGGCGCGCCTCGCGGCATTTCTCTTTGGTCTGCTCGATACCGTCTAGTTCTAGCCGCGCCCGCCGCTGCGCTTCCTCTGGTGCCATCCCTTTTGCGAGGTATTCCTCGGTTTTTCGGTCGAGGTGGTCGCGCAGCTCGTCGTCCAATTCCTGGTCCGCCTGCGCCCAACGAAACAACGACCGTAACCGTAGCGGAATCGTGTAAAGCCAATGCTCCGGTCGCATCTTCAACCTCCGTTTCGCGCCACGCGACGCTCACGCCTGTTTAAGCTTAATAACCCGCGAAATGGCGCTCGAAAGCTTGCCCCAGTTATCTGCTTCTTTTTCGAGCTGTCGCCGCCCGAGCCGTGTGAGCGAATAATATTTAGCGCGCCGCCCATACTCGGACGTTTTCCACTCGGCTGTAATCCAACCCTCTTGTTCCAGCTTGTGAAGAGCCGGGTACAACGGTCCGTCGCTCACCTGCAAAACGTCGCCAGACACCTGCTTTAACCGCTGACTGACGGCGAATCCGTTCATCGGCTCAAGCGCCAGAATTTTCAGTAGCAAGCAACATGTCCAACGTACCCTGCACGAGGTCCGAAGGTTTGCTCATTCTATGTCCTCGGTAACCGAGACTAGCACCTCTGCCCTCGGTAAGCAAGGGGAGATGCTTTTCGGGGCCCAACTGTCCTGTCCCTCCCGAGAATTCCGTAGAGCCCATCGCAGATGTTATACCCGCAATTGAATCGAAGGCTTAAGCAGCATGCGGCCCTGCTTGAGCTCTGAATTGATGTACGGGCCCGCAAGTGAGGCCGTATGGGCAAATTGCCAAGGCCCAAGCGGCAACGCGTAGCATGATGGATTTGGGCTGTTTCAGGCAGCCCGTTGCTCTTAGCGGTGGTGCAGCCCACCGACCTGCGGAAGGGCCACGACGGTCACCCTTTCCGGCAGCTGAATCGCTCGCGGCTCCCGCGCGTCCTTTCCCAACGAAAGATGCGTTCTCGATCGGTGGTAATACTCGAAGTACGACTGGAGCGTTCTTCGTAGCGAGCTTTCGTGGAACACGATCACATGATCGAGGCACTCCCGACGAACGGAGCCAATGACGCGCTCTACATAGGCTCTCTGCCAAGGCGAGCGTGATGCCGACGGAACTTCTCAGAGGCCCATGTCTCGCACCTGTTCTTGGAAGTCATGGCCGAAGATCGCATCGCGGTCGCGCAGCAGGTAGCGGGGAAGTTCGGCAAAGGGAAAGGCCTCCCGCAGTTGCTGGACTACCCATTCCGCGGTTGTGTGGGCGGTCACATTGAAGTGGAGAATGCGGCGTTGGTCATAGGCCAAAACGAGAAACACGTAAAGAACCTGGAAGCGGATCGTGGGGACGGTGAAGAAATCGATGGAGACCAGTTGCTAGACATGATTCTCGAGGAAGGTGCGCCAAGTTTGAGACGGCGGTTTATGGCAGTGCACGATGTATTTGCCGACGCTGCTCTCAGCGATGTGGATGCCGAGTTTGAGCAGTTCGCCATGGATGCGGGGTTGCACCCCAGCTGGGATTCTCCCGGCACATCTTGCGGATTAGATGTCGGACCTCATGCGAAATGAGGGGTCGTCCGGGTTGGCCGCGGCGCACCTTCCAGGTCCAGAAGAGGCGGACGCCAGCACGATGCCAAGATACGAGGTTTCCGGCCTGACGATGGCCAGCGCCGAGCGCCAGTCGCGCCAGAGGCGGGAGAGACCGATCCA
>QHYJ01000182.1 GCA_003223255.1 Acidobacteriota bacterium
ACGCGGGTGGTAGACGATGACTTTTTTCAGTACTCGGCGCGACCTCGAGCTGAGAGCGGCGTCGTTCCTCGACCCCATCAGCCGCAGATCAGGGTTCGAGCGGCTGCAGCCGTGGAGAATCGATCCGAGTCGGTAACGGTACGCGCTGTCATAAAAACGTTCTATAGAGGAGGAAGTCAAGAGAAAACACCTCTCCCATCGCTGGAGTTTCTCTTGCTTCCAGCCCCACGTATTGGAACAGGTTCGGTTCTGACCGGCCGCTCCGTGCCGGGGATTGCTGAACACCTCGGCCCAGTCCTTTCGATTTTCTCTCCTAGCGGTTTTCATCGGCCTCTTCGCGACGAAGCCAGTTCGCTCTGAAACTCACAAGCAGAACGGTTGTCAGGTGGCAACCATGGTTCTATTCGGGACTCGTGGCCCATTGCTATGTCGGGTTATCCGAGGGGGACTAGAGTAGTACTGAGACTCGGTGCATGAGGCACGCAGTGCCTAACGTTTTTATTGAGACTCACCCTCGAACCCAAATGTCCCAGACCGAACCCGCCACCGCCAGAGAAGCTCCCCAGGGAGGGAACGGAATCGGGTCAGAGACACTCAAGCTCTTTGTGGTTTCAGATATTTGGCGTCAAACGCGACTCCTTTCTTCCAAACTGCTAACGTGATCGTGGCAATCTTCCGCGCCAGGGTCAGACGAGCCATGTCGATTCTCATTCCTTTTGCTACCAGAGCCTCATAGAAATCGCGGAAGGGACCCTGGCTCGTGGAGGCCTGGATCGCCGCGCTTTTGAATAAATCTTTGAGATGGTGATTGTGACTGGAGTCCAGCCCCCGCACCGATACCGGCTTCTTGGACCGCTCGAGTTGCCCGTTTACATACCGGTGATCGGCGCTCGTGTGCGTCACCACCCCAAAGCCGCTGTATTTCCAAAACGGCCGCTTGGTACGGAAGCGGTGAGGTGTCTGGAGAATCGCCATCAGCACGGCCGTGCGGATCGGACCCAGGGCCGGAATCGAGCGGAGCAATTTCCAGACTTTGTGCTTCTTGCCCTCAACGAGGAGTTCCTCTCGCGCTTGCTTGCGCAAGACAACCAGCGCATCGAGCTGCTGGTAGTAAAGCTCTGCCCGGCGGCGCACGCTGGCTTGGGTGATCTTGCTCAGCCACTCGTCACGATGGCGTGGGTGGTAGACACTCTTGCCACTACACGGAATGCCCCAGCTGCGATAGATGGCCCGGTTCATGACCCGCGTGAGATCTTTGCTGATGGTTAGATAAGCCCGGGTCAATTCTTTCAACGTGCGCAGCCCCTTTTCTCCGTGATAAACGGGACGGAGGAGATTGGCGCGCAACAGCTCGGACAGCTTCCGCGCATCGATCCGGTCGCTCTTGCTGCCTTCCTTGAGCAAGGCCGTGTGGCGCGGATCGCACACCACGACATTTTTGACGTAGGGCTTGAGCAGGTCATACAGCCATGCCGCCCAGGTGCCTTCCTCAAATGTGACGTACACATCTCCGCCCAATCCGCGGATGAACTGGAGTAGGGTGCTGGCCTTGGTCTCAAGGACCGATTCTATGATTAACTTCCCGCCGGCATTGCGCACGGCAACGGAAATCGTTGCTGTGTGTACATCCATGCCGACGTATTTGCTACTATTCATCGCGAGCGCTCCTTTCTCTTTTGGAGAGGTTTGAGATAGCGCTCTAAAATTACTCCTAAGGGGCGCTCCGGCCTCCTGGTCAAAAAATTTCGCGCTACGGGGCTCGCAGAGCGATTTTTTTGAGGTGGCATGACCTGCGGGACCAGGGGAAATTCGTGGAATCGGAATCCGGCAGAATCGAGAAAGGGGGAGCGCCAGCTCCCCGATAAAAGGACAGAAGCCGAAGCGAGGACGCAGTCAAGGACGCGGAGCGAGGGACGAGCGAAGCGCCGCGCAGCGGGCCTAGATCCTTGACGGCAGTCCGAGCGGAGGCTAGAGCAGTCAAAACTAACTCCAAAGGGGCGCTCCTCTATATTGCGTAATACTAATGGTGGTGAATGGCGGCAAAATGCGAACGAAAGGTGAACAAAGAAGGAGAAAAGGATTCATCGGGTTTAGTCGCAACTTGCTGATTTCCTTCGATTATGGCCAACTCCGGCAAGTTCTGATTAAGTTGGTTGTTCGGCTGTTAACCGAAATGTTGGAGGTTCGAATCCTCCCCGGGGAGCCAACTCCTTTGTCATTCAATGAGTTGCGAACATTTTCAGGAAATTCGGCCCTTCGATGATGAAGTGTCGACTGCACGAATCACGATTAATTGCGATTAATGAAGGCGAACGAAGCTTAACTGCGGCAGATGTTTCTGCGGTTTATCAGATCAATGGCGATGAAACCAAGCACTCGGCTCGCAACCGAAGGGTTCCTAGTTCGAATCTAGCCCGGGAAGTCAAAGCCTGTGCATTCAAGCATTTCTGAAATCAAAGTCCCACGTTTTGCTTCCAGAAATCATAGTGTTATGTAAGGGTGTAAGGTGACGGCGTAAGTTCTTTCTCCCCGCCGGCGCTTGATCTGCGGCGGCGCACCGACTTGTCAAATCGTGCCGACGATTACCTCCGGGTAGCCTATTATAACCGGCCAATATTC
>QHYJ01000186.1 GCA_003223255.1 Acidobacteriota bacterium
AGAACACGTCAATGGTTTTGTGGCCTTGCCTGTGAATCAATGGGACTTCGATGTTGCGCGCCAAGCGCGCCGGAGCCGAGCGATCTCGGCACTTGTCCGGAGCTATGGGGGGAAGGATACTGAAACGCCGTCCCCTTCCCCAGCCCCCTTTATAGACTTTCTCCACTTCCTTTCTGCGGCTCGCGGGCGCGCTTCCAAACAGCGCTCGCCTGGCCGTAAACCGGATTCTTGTAGGTATCTGTCGCTGATCATGGGCCTTCCCCCATGCCACTAACACGCCCGCGCGCGACCGAACATCACGATCCTTATCATTCCTTCCAGTTTCGTGGATATCGGGTTGGCGAAGTCCCACGTCTGTGTTCGGCCTAACAATGTCGGGCCGTCAAAAATTCATAGCTAGGCTGAACACCATGCAGGTCAACCAAATAAGGAGAAACTCGAGTGAGAGCCAAAAGGCCAACATCGGCCCGCTGTGGGGGAATAAGCGTTCGTACTCGCGGATGATACCGGGTAGTTCCAGAAAATTGGAAGAAATTCTTCGCTCGGTAGGAGCGATCCGCCTGAGTCGCTTGTCCATTCTATTGACAATGAAGAATGTCACGCTAACCGTGACCAAGGCGGCAATGAGAAACATGATCGCAAACGCAGGCATGAGATTAACTCCTGAATCGGCAAGAGCTAACGCGCTTTTTAGATCCAGGACCCGATTCGTTTGCAACACCAATCATGCTACGGCACCGGACATCATTTCAAGTCATGCACAAGCGACGCGAGCCCGGACCGGATGATATCGGAGCACGAAAAAATCGGCAGATAGCGAGGAAAATTAAGAGGGCAGGGCTATACCGAGTCCGCAAGAGTGGAAGACTCCCGATTGTTCAAACAGCTTGCTGGGCAGAGCTCCGGGACATGCCGTGTCTGCATGGAAGAGCGCTGAGCAGCACCTGAAACCTGGCTTGCGAGGAATCCGGGGAGGAGTTTCTCAGTGCAACGCCCGGGCTTTTGCGAGAACGTTAGGAGCGAGCGATGCGGGCAATGGCGTATAGCCATGTTTTTCCGCGCTCTGCTGACCCGTGGTGAGCGCCCACTCAAGGTAATTGGCGAGGGCCTTGGAGCGTTCTGGATCGGCTGACCTTACCGGCACATAAAGCCAGGTGAAGCTGGTGAGCGGGTAAGCGTCTTTGCCGGGAGCGTTCGTGAGCGAGGCGCGGAAATCGGCCGGTATGGACTTCTCCAGTGACTGATAGGCAGCGACAATGCTGGCTTCTGTGGCATTGACGAAGGTTCCGGCGGAATTCTGCACCAAGCCTACGCTGACGCTCTTGTCGTTTTCCGTGAACCCGAGCTCGACGTAGCCAATCGCGCCCGGTGTGCTCTTCACTTTTTCCATCATGTCCTCCCCGCGATTTGCGGCGGTGCCTACGGGCCAGGCCGGCGAGGGAGTCTTCCCAATTTCACTGCGCCACTTGGAGCTTACCTTGGAGAGAAAATCGGTCAGTATGTAATTGGAACCCTTTCCCTCCGTGCGATGGACCACCGCAATATCCAGATGTGGCAAAGCTTCGCCGGAATTGATTTTCTTGATCCTCGGGTCATCCCAGCTCTTGATGTCACCCAGGAAGATTTCTGCCAGGACGGATCCCGAAAAAAGAAGGCCACTTTTTACACCGGAAACGTGATAAATGGGCACGATGGCGACAAGGACGGTAGGGATTTGCAAAATGGGGTTCTTCGCAGCGTTCAACTGTTCGTCGCTCATGGGTACTTCGCCAGCGGCGAAATCTCCAACGCCCCGGGAAATATCTTCGATACCCTTCACGGTTCCAGTGCTCATATACCGGACCTGCACTTTGGGGCTGAGCTTGTTATATTCTTCGGTCCAGTGGGAGTAGAGCGGCGACGGAACATTCGAGCCGCTGCCTACCAAGGTGGTGGTGTCCTGGCACATTGCTGGACGGCTAGAGCAAATCATTAATAACGCGAGAGCCGGCCAACAAGGCACCTTGCGCCCTGTAGGTTTCATCATGAGGGAACTCCTTTTTTCTAGAATGGAACCGGCCTTGAGTGGAATCTTGGCTCCTGTAGGTCTGCAGCTGCAACCGCTAAAATTGCTGTGGCGCGTAATGGTCAACGGCCGCTTTGACGGCTTGGCGAATGCCTCATAAGATTCGCAATTCTGCCGAAGGGCATTTCTCGCGGCTCGCTCTGCGACGTCGATGAGCAAGTAGGCCGTATGGGCAGCAGGAAAGCCGATTTGAAGGAGCAGTGAGATGCGCAACTATTTGGCCTGGGGAAGCGCGGTGTTGGTGCTGGGGCATTTCGCTTTTCTTCAGCAGCCTGCCGGTAAGAGTCAAGGTAACGAAGTCGAACATTCGCGCTCCAGCCGCCCGCGGATACAGGAGAATTTGAATCACGTCCTGGAATCAAAGATTAGGGCTGCGTGGGCGGCCTTTCAGAAAAAGGACCGAAAAAGCTACGCAGATTTTCTGGCCGATGATTTTGTCGCTGTGGAGACAGATAACGAAGGCGCGCGCGACAAGTGGCACGTGCTGCGGGAAGTTGAGAGCAGCATGGTGCAGGACTACACGCTCTCTGTTTTCAAGGTCACGCCGCTTGGTTCGGACGCGGCTTTCGTGACGTACGAGGCCCTGATCCATTTCCCTGCTAAGTCCGCCGTGCGGTTCGAGAGGGTCTACATCGGTGAAGTGTGGGTGAAACGCGATGGGCAATGGAAGGAACTGCACTACCAAGAGACCCGCGTGAAGTAGGCCGGCCTGGAACAGCCGCTAACTAAGCTGGAGCCATTCCCACAGAAACCACATGAGCCGGAACGCATAATTCTGCGCGCAAACCTGTCGCCTCAGAATGGCTTCAAACTGCTGCGCTATTGTTTCGCATAGACGCCGACGCAGCCGTTGGCACTCTGCGTACCGCAGATTCCTCCTGACTGCAAAGGCACAAAGATGTGATTGTTGCCGGAATCGACGGCCACGCTGTGCGAATTCGAGTTTGTCGGGACGTTTTGCAGCCAGAGATTGGTCTTGGCATCAATGATGCCAAGGACCGGGCCATTCGGCATATCTCTTGCTGCCAGGTAATAGTTGTTGTCGCCGGGGTTGTACCAGGTCTCATCCACGCCTCCCACCTTGTCAATGGTGGCCAGGATTTTCCCTGAGGTGCCGTCAATTACATACTCGTTGGGCGGGAATGCAACGCCGTCATGATCAGCGCAGCCTACCAGGAAGTTATTGCCGGGACCTTGGACGATGCTCGTAGGCATGCAGTTCGGCACAGGGAAAGTGTTGACGAGTACCGGGCCATTTGGATTTCCCAGCCTGGGATCGATCTCATCCACGGTTCCTACGGTCAGATCGGCTGGGCTGGCGCTCGCATTCGTAACCAGGAAATGGCCGGTGTTGGGATTGAAAGCCGAACCGCCTATCCCGGCGAGCGCAACGGCACCGAAGCAAGTGCCAGGAGGTGTGAGCTGGTTGGCGCAGTAAGTCCCGTCAGGATTGAGAATAGGTCCGTGATGGCAGCTTGCACTGTTACCGCCACCGGGGCCAGATACACCGGAGGGAACAGTAGTTGAGGGATCGGGACAAGGTAATGCTGCAGGACTGGAATTACCACCGGCAGGGGGCGGCGCATCGATAGGTATATCGACATCGTTGCTGCCTGCTCCGTCATAATAGATCTGCCCTACAATGCAAGTCGGGAAATTGCCGGTTGGAAAGGGAGAACCAGCAATCCCCGCAGGGTAATACGGTTCCTTAGGAAAATTCCCGGGCAGGCAATGGTCGCTGCGACTGATGATGCCAGTCACATCCACCAGAGTAATGAAGGGAAGCCCAGGATCGCCGTTCGCCACCAGCAATATTGTCTTCCCATTGATCACGCCAATCGCCATCTCGTCAGCCCGCAGGTCCCCGCAGGTAGGATCCGACAAGGCGCGCCCGGCTTCGGATGCGATACACGGAGCTATTCCAGCGGTATTGTGGACCGATCCAGGGAGGCAGTTTTGGCCGAATATGCAACCATCATAGTCGGGAGATGATCCCGTTGTGAAGGCCGCAAGCACTCCCGGAACATTAGTCTGCGTGCATGGCGCTCCACCACAGGTCAAATCAAGCGCTACCACGCTGCTGCTGCCATTTGCTACAAACAGAACCGAGTTGTCTGGACTCAACACCTCGCCATCGGGAGCAGAGAGGGGATTTACGCCGTTCGCCCGGGAGGCACAGCACTGCGCCCCCGGAAATCCTCCCAAGTGGCCGCTGGGGCCAAACCCCGGGGGATTGAAGCCGCTCCATTGGAACGTGGCCCCAGGCACGTTTGTTCTGCATCCGAACCTGGTGAAGTTGCCCAAGCCGCTAACAATGGGAGGAATGAGGGGATTGCCAGCAGCATCAACAGCGCAGACGCTCGGGTTGCCGCCTGCGCCGGCCACGCCATTGTCGCCAGTGATTATGCCGACGGCCAAATTCTGCTCGGTGTCGAACACGCCAACGTCGAGACCGATACGGTCCGACACATAAAATCTGTGATGTGCGGAATCCGTCACGCTGATATCGAAGGAGTTGAAGGGCCCACCGGGTGCGCCTGTAGGGTTGTGCTCTGGAACCATGATGGTGTCAATGAGGCTGACCGTCCCGTTGTGCGTCGTGCCGCACACGGGACAGTTCGCCTGCCCCTGCCCGCAGCCGTTCGCAAAGTAAGAGGCCACTGCAAAAACTAAGAGAGCAACCGAAGGCACGATTTTCGATCTCATGGTAAGACCTCCTCCGAATCTCCGTGGGGGCCCGTTGCAGGTATAGGACTTAACCTTGGTTACGCGCCGTACTCTGATTCGGCTCGTGCTGGCCCCCGATCAAAATCTGCAACACGGCCGCATCAGAGGGCGCCTTGGATGTGCTTCCTAGAATCGGAACTGAATGCGTTGCAATGCCACGAAATAATTTTGCGGCAGGATACCCTGCACACTCGGATCCTTCAGGCGATCCACACTAAAGTCGAGCATGTAGCGAATCCAATAGTTCGGGTACCAGTTGACTCCGCTAACGAAGCGGTCTGTGTGATCTGCGAACGTGGGCACTGCGGCGGGCGTAAAAGGATTGGGAAAGTTTGCACCCATTTCTTTAGCCTGTAATTTTTCGTAGCGGAACTTCACTTCCCAGGCGCCCCAACCGGTACCTTTGCCTCCTGGCGTTTCAGGACCAAACAACGGGTGCTTGACTTTTGGCACGCCGTTTTCAGGGCGATTCTCTCCCGTTAAGAGGTAAGTAGCGGTGGCGTACCACGCTTTGGCCACGACAGGAGGCACAGAAAGGAAGTCATTTCCGTCCGGTGTCTCCGAGCCGACATTGTTGCGAGCCTGAAGCAGTTGATCGTATTCCCCGCGCAGAGCGAAGGGCCCTTTGATCCAAGTAAATTCACCGTTGTAGCGCTCCACCGGGCCGTTCAGGTGGAAGGACGGGAAGAAAGTGAACGACCCATCAGGCAAAGTACCGTTGAAGCTGAATTCATTCGAGAGGCCCCTGGTCCGTCCGTGGCCCACGGCTCCTCCAATGGCAAGGCCTTTCAACCAATCACTGGAAGATTTCTTGAAGGGATAAAGCCTAAGCCTTCCCAGAACCTCCGGCTCGTTCGTCGTATTCGCTGTTGCGATGCCCTTGCCGTTAAAAGCACCGACCCAATACTGAAGTCGACCGCCACCAAGATCGCCAAGAACCATGGCGCCGGGGCTGCGGTACGCCGTAGACGCAGACGGATAAAGGAGAGAGGCCAGTGAGCGCTCCACAAAATCGAGGTTAGCGACGGAGAGTAGTTCTTCCTGTGCAAAAGGCTCTTTGAACTGGCCAAATTGGAATTGCAGGCCGGAATTGACCTTCGCATTGAGCCAGATGTCGCGGATCACAGCTCCGCTGGTCGGGGCTGTGTCTGCCAGGAGCGCGAAGCTATAATGCGTACCGAAGTTGCCTTGAAAACCAAAACGGATTCGGCGAAGGACGAAGCTGTCTGGAGGTGGTCCGTCACCGTGGTAGGCACGGTAATCGGTCTGAACGTATCCGTAAGGCTGTAGTTGAAATGCGCCGTCGGAACTCTTAATGAAGAAATGTTCGCCGTTCCACCCGGCAGTGGGAGCGGGGGCGCTATCCTTTTTCTCGGGAGGCTTTTGGTAAGGGACAGAAGTGGCTTCTACCTCGGCCGAGCCGCTGGGCAGTGTCAGGCTGGCGTTAACCAGGTGAGCGCCGTCAGTTGCTGAGGCCGGGGCTAACGACTTTACCGCAGCCAGTTGCTCAACTAATGTTTGCAGCCGCTCAATCGTCTGCCGCTGTGCAGCCAGTTCCTTGCGCAACTGTTCTACTTCGGCCCTGGTCGCCGGCGCGGCGGCCGACGGCGCGCCTTCGCCGGCAGGTTTCTCGTTCTGGGGCTGAGCACGCAGGCCTGTCCCAGCAAAACTCAGGATCAAAGCCAGAAGCACTAAGCAAGTCCTAATTGGATTCATGTATTTCCTCCCAGAATGACCAAGCAAACCAGAGTGAAGGTTTCGCCTGTAACGCATTTACGGATATATGTCAAGGAAAAAGCAGAAAAAACCTGCAGTTCCGACAGTGGGGAGGGGCCGAAACCCCGTGCGAGCTGAAAGAGAGGATGAAGATAACCGTGGTGAGTGGATTGGGTGAGGACGTAAAAGTTGTGCGGGGTGTGGAGATAGGTCCAGCTGTTCAATCGAATAAACCAAAAACAGAGTGTAGTTTCCGGCTCGCCGGAAAGGACTGCTTCACGATAGCCCCGAGATGCTTGAGCGCCTACGGCGACCGGGCGTTTTCCAACAGCGAGTAAAGGTTTTTCTCTATGCGGTTGATTTTCTCGAGCAGTTTGCCGCGAGCTGGATCGGCGATGGTGAGCAAGATCGTGGCGAATTCTGCAATGGAAAACAAACAGAAGCGCTGCCGATAATAGACGGCCACCACTTGTAAAGTGGGAGTGAGCAAACCGAAGACGCTGGTG
>QHYJ01000185.1:0-23291 GCA_003223255.1 Acidobacteriota bacterium
AAGGCCCACTCCGATGCTGAAGAGGAGCACCGGAATATTGACGCGGATGACCACTTCCGGCGCGAAGGCATATGGAGGCAGTAACACCCGAATACCCGCCAAAATCCCATAAGATGCAAAAACTCCCAGGGCGGCGCCTATCATCGCGAGCAACAACGACTCCGTCAGCAGTTGCCGCGCGATGCGGCCTCGTCCCGCCCCGATGGCCGCCCGCACTGCCAATTCATGCTCTCGCGCCGTGCCCCGCGCCAGCAGCAAAATGGATACGTTCCCGCACCCGATCGCCAGCAGCAGGGCTACACCGGCAAACAGCAAATACAATGTTCCGCCGATGCTTCTGACAACCCACTCGTTTAATCCCTCCACCCGCACTCGGAAATGCTCAGGAAAGTGTTTCGGCATATCTTTGGCGAATTGGTCCAGCAAAGGTTGTAGCGCCGCGTCCGCGGCTTCGTGCGTCACGCCCTGCCGCAGGCGCAAATTGACGATGTAGGTCAATCCTGGTTCCTGCGTCAGCTTGAGTGGCAGATAGACATCCGCGGTGTACCAGCGGAATCGCGGCGCGGCAACTCCCACGATCAAATAGTTCTTCCGATCGAGCTGGATTGTTTTTCCCACAATGTCCGGGTCCGAGAGGAAATGGGTCTGCCAGAACTTGTAGGACAGCGCGGTCACGGCTTGTGGGTCCTGCCCGTCGATCGCGTCAGATGGTAGGAGTCCCCGCCCGAGCGCCGGCGGTACTCCCAGATCCGTGAAGCCGTTCGCGATTAGGCCGATCGCGTTGACATTTTCCGGAAACTCATGCCCGGTCAAGATCATGGCGTGGTAATCCATGGCCAGCAGGCTTTCCACAATGCCGAGCTGCCGCACTTGCCGGATTTGTGGGCCATTGAGATTGACCCAGTCCGCCTGTCCCGCCTTGCTTTGCATCGTCAGCCGGACAATCCGGTCCGCGGCAACGAAGGGGTAGGGGTTGATCAGCGCTGCGTAAATAACGCTAAATACCGCCGTTGTTGTTCCAATGCCTAAGGCAAGTGAGACCAACGCCGTCAGGGTGAGGCCTGCATTCTTCGCAAGTTGTCTGAGGGAATATCGCAGGTCTTGCAGCAGCGTAGACATAGGGCGCCCCTTGCATCTGGCCAGATTTTAGTCCATTCCCTTGACCCGGACTCCACACAATTTTCCCCTGATTTAGGTGCTCGCCAGTTGGCTAGGGTAGGCACGAGTTAACACCTTTAGAATCCGCACGTCGGAAGCGCTCACACGAACAAAGAGACTTATCCTTCGGTATCAACCACTTACAAGGTCTCGAATAGGTCACGAAAGGTCACAGCGCACCCTCGTCAGCACCAAATTATGAACAATACGAACAAAACCGACCTCGCCGAAGGCGGTGCAACAATTGCGCGAACGCGACCAGTACTAAAGCACCATAAAACCTATTGGCTAGAAGTGGTATCCTGAGAAAATCAAGCATACAAGTGAGCGCGACCCCATGCCAGCGCAACTCGCAGTATTGACCGCCGCGACCGCCACTGACAAAATGTCAGTGGACGCCGAGTTTCAAACTTTCGTTGACGGGTTGAGTAGTTGCAAACTTCGCGGTGAGGGATCCGTCCGTGATGCCGTGCAAGTCATCAATCGCTATCAGGAAAAGTTCGGCGACTCTGAAAAGGAACTAAATAGGCCTGGCATCGGCGGTCGGCGTGACAACGCGGACCTGACGACAAGAGCGTCTACGAAATCGTGAAGGTCACTTTCTCTTTGCGTGTTGTGCCTAACCCGTTCAAGACCGACAAGAAGACCGCGCCGGAGAAACCGAAGGCATCCGACGCGCGAAAGTTGCCGGACCATCCTGTTCAGCGTGAAACAAGGTGGCGACCATGAAAATAAAACCGAAGCACGGAAGACGCCGCGACAGACGCAAAAAGCTTCGTCGCCATGTCGATGAATTTCGCAAAAAGCTTGATGAATTGGCAAACGAACTCGCAGTCCTCAAAGTTGACCAGCACGTAGAGAGGCTCGACGCGTTGTCCGAAGCGATTTCCCGTATCAAGGTAGGCCAGCACACAGTTGAAGAAAAAGTCACTACCATTGAGAACGTAATTGACAGACTGAAGGTGACTCTGGCTGAGGTTAAACGTGGAGGTTCGAGATGAGACACACGCGTACGAACTTGAAGTCACGCCAAAGAAGAAGGAAGACCCGCAGATATTCGTTGCTTTGAAGCAGGCGAGAAGAGCGCATAAACTGCATCGGAAACCGCACATAAGTCGCAGTTATCCCCTACGTTTGGTAATGTAAGTGGACTCAACAGAAACAATAACTTCAAAACCGCCGTTGCAAAAATGCCATAAGGTCGCTCAACCAACAGAAAAGAAAAGAGATACCGAAAACACACGTTCTGTACAACAAGCGGCAAAAGCAACTGGCGCCAGCACAGAGCACAACAACAGAGCGCTCGTAAGTCGTTGGCCCCATGGGGTCTATCAGAAAATCTGATCGCATGCCCGCAAACCGTTGGGCGCCCTTTCGCCGGAAAAAGCCACGATTTTTTCGCATCGTGTTCCAACTGCCACGATTGATTTTTCCTGTCTCACACTATCGTGCTTCGGCGCTTGCTAGGTAGCTGTCGGGTCTTGAGAAGGTTGATCTTGACAGGAAGACAAGAAACACCAGGAAATGAGCACTGGCTACGGAGAACTGGCCACAACCACTTTCTCAAAGTGCTGCTGCCGTCGCGAATCCCAGGGCCTGCATCACGGCGTCATGCAAATCCCTTCGCACTTGCTGAATCTTTTGGTTCTCCCGCGTGGGATGCACGCGATTCGTCAGAAACACCACAAACAGTTGCCGGTCCGGCTCCGGATCAATCCAGATGGAAGTTCCCGTGAATCCCGTATGTCCGAAACTATGCGCTGAAAAATAATGCCCACTCAATCCGCCGGATGTAGGCACCGCCCAGCCCAGCGTGCGCGTTCCACCCGAAAGCTGCTGCGGCATGGTGAACTGCGCCACCGTCGTACGCCGCAAAATTCGCTGGTGCGCGTACACTCCGCCGTTCAGCAGCATCTGACAAAGCGCCGCCAAATCCGGCGCGGTACTGAACACGCCCGCATGTCCTGACACGCTGCCAATCGCGAACGCGTTTTCATCGTGCACTTCGCCTTGGATCAGCCGGTGCCGGAAATTGTTGTCGATCTCCGTCGGTGCAATTGTCGGCCAGAGTTTCTTCGGGGGCTTATACATCGAGTCCTTCATTCCCAGCGGAGAAAAAATGAAACTCTTCGCCAAATCATCCAGAGTTCTTCCCGTCAACCGCTCGATGATTTCCGCCATCAAAATAATTCCCAGGTCCGAATACACTTCCTTCGTTCCCGGCTCGTATTCGAGCGGCTCCGCAAAAATCTTCGTCAGGGTGTCTTGCTTGCTCTTCGACGTACGCCAATATTCCTTGAATGGAGGCAAGCCCGAAGTGTGCGTCAGCAAGTGCCGCACGGTCACGCGATGCCGCCATTCCGGTTGCGGCCCGCTCGCCCACTCCGGCAGATAGCGCTCGATCTTCGCATCGAGATCCAGCGGCACGGCAAAGTCACCTTCCGCGAGTTTCTCGACCAGTGTTGTCGTCACCACCACTTTCGTTAGCGACGCGATGTCGTACATCGTCGCTGGCTTAACGGCAGGCGACTTCGCGTCGTAGCTCAATTTCCCAAAAGCGTGAATCGCCACTTTGCCTCGGAATCCCACCGCAAGCGTCGCTCCGGGAAACGCTTTATCCTTGATTGCTTTTTCGATGACTTCGTACGCCGGCCGCAATTGCCCATCTTCACGCGCATCCATGGGCTGCAGCGTCATCGCATTTGCGGTCACCTCAATCCCAAATCCGGCCTTCAAGTTCACGCCTGGCACCGTCACCGGCAAATGCCCGCGCACGGGAATTTCCCCAAACAGGGCGCGCGCCACAGAAATTTGCGCGACGTCGCTGATTCCAAATGCGCCCAGCCACGTTTCTGCCTGCGGGAATCGCTCGATCAAATAAGGGCTCCCGAATCCCACCGTAATCACCGGCTTACCCGTTTTGTAAACCTGCTCGGCGAGCGCCGCCTGCTCCGGCGGCACGTCCACATTTCCTTTGCGGTCGCTGACGCGCACAAAGAACGCAACAATCGCCATGTCGTAAGAATCCGTCGGCGGCAGCCTGAGAATGCCGGCGTTCACAAAGCGCGTGTCCGCGCGCAGCGTGGTTACCGAGTCAAAGCGTGTGCGCAATTCGCGCTCGAGATCTTCTCCCGGATAGGGTTCAGGATCAGCATAAAATGCCAGCAGCAACGCCCGCGAAGGCTTCGTTCCATCGAGCGGCAACCGGTGAGGCGTGTCGCGCAGCAACGTGACACCGCGATCGGAAATTTCCTGCGCCTCTTTTTGCCAAGCGACGCTGCCAAATTTGTGATTCAGCGCATTCACGTCCACCAGCCGGTTCTTGTACAAGCCCAAGCGCGCTTTTGCTTGTAAAATGCGTCGAACCGATTCATCCAACCTCTCCTTTGAGATCCGCCCCGACTTCACCGCGCCTTGCAGCGCCTCGAACGCCGCGTCCGGCACTGGCGGCATGAGCACGCAATCGACGCCAGCCGCTACCGCGCGCACCGCCGCTTCTCCCGGCGCGTAGCGCACCGTGATTCCACCCATGTCCATGGCGTCGGTAACTATCAGCCCCTGGTATCCGAGTTCTTTTCGCAAGAGTCCCTGAAGAATTTTGGGAGAAAGCGTTGCGGGCGTGTTCGGATCGGACTCCAGCGCGGGAACAGAAAGATGCCCGCGTTCACGGCTTGCCGGAATCGTCGGCAAATCAATGTGTGAATCCGCGGCGGTGTCGCCATGCCCTGGAAAATGTTTGGCGGTGGCCAGCGCACCGTTGTCCTCGACGCCTTTCACGAAGGCGGAAACAAACTCCGCTACACGGTGAGGATTTTCCCCGAACGATCGCGTATTGATGATGGGATTTCCCGGATTATTGTTTACATCCGAATCCGGTGCGTAAACCCACTGGACACCAGTGGCGCGTGCTTCCAGCGCGGTGATTTTTCCCATGGTGTACGCATCTTTGGGATAGCCGCCGGCGGCGACCGCCATCGCGGTGGGGAACGATGTGCCTTCGTCGTAGCGCATGGCCGTGCCGCGCTCGAAATCCGCGCCGACCAGCAGCGGCAGCTTGGATTTCGCCTGCAGCTGGTTCGCAAGCACGGCTGTCGGATACGCTTGGCTCTTCACGATGCCCAGCGGCGAGCCGTGCGTGACGACGATGAATCCACCGACGTGCAAATCCTGCACGTCGTGGAGAAGCTGTTCATAGGCGGGCGAGTCCGTGGAAGTAAGGCTTCCGTGATAGGTGGTGAACAAGAGCTGGCCAATCTTTTCGTCCACCGTCATTTTACGCAGCGTGGATTCCACCCATGCGCTGGCGGCCGAAGTCAGGTTCTTCGAGGCGCTTTTTGCGCCGGCAGCGCTCTTTGATGCAGCGGCTTCTCTCCCGGGTGGATTTGTATTTTGGCTGCGTGCTTTTTGCGTCATAAGAATGAGCGAAAAGACGGGAATCAAAAGCAGAAAGCGGACGCGGCGTCCTTCCATCGGTTACAATCCCCCCGCGCAGCCCGCAGTCTGCATTTATTCATAGCACACGCACATCATGCTCTCAACGCAGCCGAGCCAAGCGCGTTCCAGAATATCATTGTATTCTTTCGACGCAGGGGGACCATTTTGACCGCCACGAACCGCGCGCTCACGATCCTTGTTCCATTCATCTCACTGTTTGCTCTGATTAGGCCTTATGAGTTGTCCGCGCGCCGCTTCCCCCAACGTTCCGGACACGCTGCCCGCGTGCAAACGGGGCTCGACGTTCTGGAAGCCGAAAGGTTTGCGCCGCTGCGCGGCAAGCATATTGGTTTGATTACCAATCACACGGGGGTGGACGCGGAGGGACGCAGTAACGTCGATTTGCTCGCGCACGCATCGGGTTTGAAGCTCGTCGCGCTGTTTAGCCCGGAGCATGGTCTTGCTGGTCGCGCCAACGAAAATGTGACTACATCGAAAGAGCCTACAACCGGGCTTCCGATTTACAGCTTGTACGGCGATACGCGCCGGCCCACCGAGGAAATGCTGCAGGGCATCGACGCTCTGGTGTTCGACATTCAGGATGCGGGGGTGCGCTTCTACACCTATACAGCAACGATGGGCTACTGCATGGAAGAAGCGGCCAAACACAAAATTTCCTTTTTCGTTCTGGATCGTCCGAATCCGATGGGCGGAGAAATCGTCGAAGGCCCCATGCTCGATCCGGACAAGACCAGTTTCGTCGCCTACTATCCCTTGCCGGTGCGCTACGGCCTAACCATCGGGGAGCTTGCGCAGTTCTTCAACGCGGAAAATCACATTGGCGCCGACTTGCATGTCATCCCCATTCGAAACTGGCATCGCAACTATTTTTTTGAAAGCACGGGAATGAAGTGGATTCCGCCTTCGCCGGCGCTGCGTACGACCAAGGGTTCGGTTCTCTATCCCGGGATTGAGATTCTGCAAAACTCCGGCGTTTCTGTGGGCCGCGGGACGCAAGCGCCGTTCGAGGTGTTCGGCGCCCCGTGGATGGACGGCGATCAAGTCGCTGCTGCGCTGGATGAGCGCCATCTTCCCGGCCTGCGGTTTGCTTCGAAATCCTTCATTCCCATCGGCGGCCCCCATAGCGGGGAGCGCTGCGGCGGCGTGTCGATTCTGGTTACCGATCGTTTTGCGGCGCGTTCGATGCGCCTGGGTCTGGAAATCGCGGAGATCCTGCAAGAGCTCTATCCGAAACAGTTTGACACGGACAAACTTGTGGGGCTCGTGGGGAATTCCGACACGGTCCAGCAAATCAAAGACGGCGTGCCACCGGGAAAAATCGTCGCCAGTTGGTCGGAGGCGCTCAGTGCGTTCGATCAAGTGCGCCGTAGGTATTTTCTTTACAAGTAAGGAAACAGAGGAACCATATACCGATTTGCTGACTCCCAGTGTCTTGAATTGTGGTAGAGTTGCGTTCTTATGCGCATTGTTTCTTTGCTTCCTTCTGCGACGGAGATTCTGTTCGCGCTGGGCTTGGACCGCGAGATCGCCGGTGTCAGCCATGAATGCGATTTTCCGACCCAGGCGCGCACCAAACCCGTGGTGATTCATTCGCGTTTGCCGCAGGAAGCTTCTCCCTCTGAAATTGATCGTCTGGTTCGCGAATATGTTTCGCGCGGCGAAAGTTTGTACTCCGTGGATGTCGGAAAGCTGGAGCAACTTCATCCCGACCTAATCATCACGCAGGATCTGTGCCATGTTTGCGCCGCATCGCCGGATGATCTCGCTACGGCTCTGATGCGCATGGACTGCCGTCCGGAGGTGCTGTGCCTCAACCCGCAGGATTTGGGCGACGTGTGGCGCGACATCCTCCTGGTCGGCGAGGCCACTTGCCGGGGTTTGCAGGCGGAAGCTCTTGTTGCGGAAATTGGCAAGCGGCAAGGAGCTTTGGATCGGCAGTTGGATTCCTCAGCGCAGCGCCCGAGAGTTGCGTTTCTCGAATGGCTTGAGCCCCTGTATGTGGGCGGCCATTGGGTCCCTGAAATGATCCAGAGCGCCGGCGGGAAAGATGTGCTGGGCAGCGTAGGCAAGCGGTCTTTTCGGGTTCATTTGCAGGACGTTGTTGAAGCCCGACCCGACATCTTGCTGATCGCTCCATGCGGTTACACAGCAAAGCAGGCGCGCACGGAATACGAATCACTCGCTCTGCCTGATCAGTGGAACGCGATTCCCGCTGTCCAGAACAATCGCGTCTACGCACTGGAGGCCAACAGTTATTTTTCGCGGCCCGGACCGCGCGTGGTCGCGGGCATCGAAATACTGGCCAAGGTTTTCAATCCCTCCGTCGTTGTCTCTGCAGAGGCCGACTCTGCGATTCTTCGGATTCCCTCGGACAGAGCTGCGAGGCGCGCGGCCTCCGTTTAACCTTCGCTTTCTCTATAAATCGCATCGTTTCACCTGTCCTTCGGACCAGTTGACCATTTCTGTTTCATATATAAGATTCTTATATGTAAGGGGGAGGTGGCTATGATTGGTTCCGGCATCAAGCGAGGCACGGCGGAGCTGGCGGTTCTCAGTGTTTTGCAGGACGCCCCGCTGCACGGTTACGAGCTGGCACGGCGCATCGAGCAGCAAACCAACGGCGCACTGCGTTTCACGCTCGCGGCCCTTTACCCCATGCTCTATCGCATGGAGCAGCAGCGCTGGATTCGCGGCACCTGGGAAACCAGCGCCAATGGCCGCCGGCGGCGCTGCTACCGGCTCACACCGGCAGGGAAGAAGAAGCTCTCGCCGCTCCAGCGCGAATGGGCGGAACTTTTTCGCGCGCTGCAACGGCTCACGAAGGTGGCTCATGCCTGATTGGCAAGAATTCGTTCGCCGGCGCCTCTACGGCCTTGCGTTGGAAGCCGGTGAGAAGGACGAAGTCCACGAGGAGCTGGCAGCCCACCTGGAAGAGTCGTATGAGGCGCTCCAGAAAGAGGGCTTGCCTGAAAAAGATGCCACCCATCGCACGCTCGCGCAGGTTGCCAACTGGCGAGATTTGCAGCGAAAGATTTCTATCGCAAGGAGGAGAGGACATCTCATGCAGAAACGGATGCACCAGCTCTGGATTCCCGGGTTCCTCACGCTGACACTTTCTATGGTTTTCTTGATGTGGCTCCAGAAGTTTGGATCCCGGCCGCGCATTGTCTGGAGCGGATCGATCGCGATCCTTTTTTATGTGCCGTGGCTGCTGTCGCTTCCTTTCTTCGGGGCGCTGGGAGCTTATCTCTCGACGCGGGCCGGCGGTTCGCGCGGCGCTGCACTTTTTTCCAGCGCCTTTCCCGTGCTCGCGCTTACCACAGCGTTTCTGTTGATGTTTCCGATCGGCATGATCATCGAGTGGGTTACCGGAAACCGTGTTGATTATGTCCATTTTAGTTTTGTGGCGACGGCTCTGCTCAAGGAAGGGATCGGCTGGCTTGTGGTTCCGGGAGCTGCGCTTTTGGCAGGCGGTCTCCTCGTGCAACTATTCTTTAGCCACCAGTCCTTGCCACAGAACCCGGTGATCGGTTGACGAGGCGAACGAATGCCGGATTGGCTAGAACTCGTTCGTCGGCGACTGTCTGGTTTTGCGCTTTATTCCTCGGAAAGGGATGAGGTCCATGTCGAACTGGCAACCCAACCCACATGTTCTTCGAATAAGCATGGGAATCCCGGTTCTTAAGTTCTATACCTTGTGGTTGCTGGTGCTTCCGCTGGCAGGCGCAAGGGGGGCGTACTTGTCCAAGCGTGCGGGAGGATCGCGACGCGTGGCCCTGCTTTCGAGCATCTTTCCTGTGCTGTTCTACGCCGTGGTTTTCCAGATAGCCGTTCCAATAGGTTTTGCGATTGGCCACCTACTGCCAAGTACCTTGGGTATAGTTTTTCTGAGTATGAGTATTGGATGGGTCTTGGCTCCGGGTGTAGCGCTCCTTGCTGGAGGGTTGCTCGCGCAACTATTGTTTGGCCATCGTCCATCGCCGCAGAACCCAGCGATCGGCTAACGAGGCGGCTCATGCCTGATTGGCAAAAGCTTGTCCGACAGCGTCTCTCCGGCCTTGGTCTCGAAACTGCTGAGAAGGACGAAGTCCATGCGGAACTCGCCGCGCATTTGGAAGAGAGCCATGAGGGACTCGTGCAACAAGGCCTTCCCGAAGACGAGGCTGCTCGGCGCACATTGTCCCTGGTCGAAGATTGGCAGGAGTTGCGGCGCAGGACTCAAAAAGCGAAGGTGAAGGAGAATCTCATGACGAACGAGTTTCGCAATTTTGGTTGCCAGGTTTTTTGGCGCTCTTGCTCTCGATGGGCCTACTGATGCTCATCCAGTTCCTGGGTCCCAGGCCCATGGTGCTGCATCAAACTAGTTGGACGATGATCGCACCATTTGCCGTGATTTACGTGCCTTGGCTTCTCTCATTGCCATTCATCGGAGCGATGGGAGCTTATCTATCCAGCCGCGCCGGTGCGTCGCAACGTCTGGTGCTCTTATCTATTCTTTTCCCTGTCTTGCCGTATCTGACATTTTTTCTGATTGGTTTCCCGATCGCTTTGATCGTTGAAGAACACGTGACGCACAACATTATGTTTGAAGCGTTTCTCGCAGGTCTAGTCGCGTGGGTTCTGCTGCCGGCGGCGGCGCTACTAGCTGGAGGCTTGCCTACACAACTGTGCTTTTCGCGGCGGTTAGCACCGTGTGCCCAATAAACGGCAGACAATTGACCCTGCTCGTTATCTCACCAAATCTTGCACGAAACTCGCGAATGGTCCGGGGACCAATAGATGAACAGGGGTTTGCCCTTTACTGCTGTCATTGGTATTGACCCGAAGTGACGACTGTCGTAACTGTTATCGACATTGTCCCCTATCAAGTACACGGTTCCGGGCGGCACTTTCATCGGTTCAAAAGGGGATGTTGAAACCTGTGAGGCGGTCACAGCGACTGCCTTACCGCACGGGCGCGGAAACACTATTGGTTTGCCGTTAACGAGAATTTCTCCGTTTGAGCCTGGGGCGACCGTATCTCCGGCAATAGCGGCTACTCGCTTAATCCACTTGGCGTTTGATTCGTCTTTGTCGAAGAGGATTATGTCGCCTCTTTGGAGACCGACTGTCTTGTACGCGTCCATGTTTGCCACAATGCGATCCCCAATGCATATTGTAGGGCACATAGATTGGGAGGGAATCGAGAACGCGCGGAAGTAGGCCCAGCGATTTAACAAAAAATCGGGGGTTGGATAAATTTCCAAGAGCAGGATGATTGCCGTCGCGGCAGCCGACTTGAGCCACAGATATCGAGAGTTTTTGGGTGCGGCTCTTTCTTTGCATGCTAAGTAAACCGCATCTCCGGTGACCCACAAGCGCCAAAATAGGCCCAACAGGAGGGATCCAACAAGTCCAGCAAAGGTCAGTAAGAGGCGCAATTCACCCGTCACCAATAGAATCGCGCCTAGAGATAGCGCCATTGCTAGCCCTCGCCAAAGCCTTCGCTCGTAGATTTGTCCAAGGCCCGGCGCGAGTAGGCTAAGTACTAAGACAATGGTCACTCTCCTCTTTCGCGATGGTTCGTGTTTGTCTTCTGGTAGCGCCGGCTGACGAGAGATGGGGCGTATTCCAAGATCTAATTCGGTCATGCTTCCTGCGCCTTTTTCGTCCAGTGATTGTAAAACGGCAGGCCTGCCAGAATTAGGAGTAGCCCAATCGCCGAGCGGACTGGCCGCTGGATAAACAAATTCAAAGTCAACGCAAAACCGCCGGCGACGAAAATTCCCGGCACGACAGGATATCCCCAGGTGCGATAGGGGCGCGGCAAATCAGGCTCCTTGCGGCGCGAGCCGTAGACCGAGGCAACAGAGAGGGCGTAGAAAATCCACTGCGCAAAGATGAACAACGAGAAAAGATCTTCGAACTGACCGGTCAGGACCATGAGGCAGGAAATCACCGCTTGAAAAGCGATCGCTCCCGCAGGAGTGCGGTAACGCGAATTGATTCCGTCCGCCACGCGAAAGAACAAGCCGTCGCGTGCCATGGCATACGGCACGCGCGAACCGGTGAGAACCGAAGAGTTGAGCGTCGTGAACGCAGAGAGGACCATCGCCGCGGTGATCCACGCGGCGGCCCGAGCGCCCGCAAAGACGCGCACCGTTTCTGAGGCGACGTTTTGTGCGGTCGCAACGGCTTCCATGGGGAGCACGCGGAAATACACGGCGTTGGCAAGTAGATAAATCACGCCCACGGTCATCGTGCCGCCCACCAGCGCGCGCGGAATATTTTTTTGCGGTTCGATGATTTCTGAGCCGGCAAAAGTTAAATCCATCCATCCGTCATAGGCCCACAGCGCGCCGACCATCGCGGTCAGGAATCCTGAAAGAAGGCCTAGATCTAAGGAGCGCGGGAAAAACGGCTGCGTGCCGGGCGGTCGTTTTCCCGCGAAGAGGAAACCCAGAACCACGACCGCGAGAATCGCGCCGATCTTGAGCGCTGTCAGCACGACCTGCAACCGCCCTGCCAAGCGCACGCCAAGATAATTGATGAGGCTCATGAACGCGATGGCGGCGGCGGCTACCGGTTGCGCCCAGGTGAACGCAAACTCCGACGTGTGCCCGGTGAAAGGCACATGGAAGTGCAGCGTGAAAATCGGTGTGCGAACCGCAGGCACAAAAAAGCCTAAGAAGATCAGGAAGCCCGCAGCAATCGTGGCAATGGATGCCGGCTTTCCGACCAGATTGTTCATCCAACCGAAAAGAAATCCCCACACCGGCCCAAAGCCGCGCTTGAGGTAGACGTACGCGCCGCCGGCTTTTGGCATGGCGGCGCCCAGTTCAGCGATCGTCAATGCGCCGAACAGCGAAAGCGCTCCGCCCACAATCCAAACCAGGAAGACCAGCCCCACTGAGCCGGTGGCGCGAGTCATCGTGCTGGGCACGAGAAAAACACCAGTGCCAATGATGTGACCGACCACCATGGCCATCGCGGCCCACGCACCCAGCCCCTGCACCAGTTCCAGGCGTTTTTCGCTCATCTGCCTCCGCGTTTTCTCACCAGATGCTTTATGCCAGCGCTTTCGTAGTCGGCGCGAAGCGGCTTATTAGCGACCCAACAAGGAACGTCACGGAAGCGCCGATAAGGAAATACCATGTAAACGCTACGTCGGTGAACTGAAAAACACTCAGGACAACCGCGAGTCCCGCGAACATGCCGACAAGCGCTCCGCGTGCATCTGCGCCGGGATCGAAAGTTCCGAGCAGAAATAGTCCGAGCAAGCTGCCAAAAGGAAGGGACGCAACGGTGAGTCCCGTCTCGAGCAACGGCCCCCATTTCACGAGCCCGAACGCCATGAGCACAAGGCCCCAGACCAGCGTCATGCCGCGCGATAAACGCAAAAACTGGCGCGCGTCGGTGCTTTGCCCGCGAAGCTTTGCGAAATCCAGCACGCTCGAAGCGGCCAACGAATTGAGCGAGCCGCTGGCGTTGGACATGGCCACGGCCACGATCGATGCGAGAAGCAGGCCCGCAAGTCCGACCGGCATTTCGCGCACGAGGAAGAGCGGCAGGATGCGATCGGTTCTGTCGCCTGGAGCAAGCAGAGGTGAGTGCTGCGCAAAAACATAAAGCAAAACGCCGATCAGCAGAAACACGGTGAACTGAATCAAAACGATGACGCCGCTGGTGAGCAGGGCCCGGCTGCTGTCGCGCTCGGACTTGGCGGCCAGCAACCGTTGTACGATCGTCTGGTCCGTGCCATGGGTGGCCATGGTGAGAAACGCTCCGCCGATAATCCCGGACCAAAACGTGTATTTCGTCGCGAGATTCCAGGAGAGATCGAGGAACTGAAGTTTGTGTCCAGCCGCCGCTGCGATTTGCGTCACTTCGCTCCAGCCGCCAGGAATGCGGTGCAGCAACAGGGCCAGCGTGATGGTGCTGCCGGTCAAATAGACAAGAAGCTGTGCGACGTCGGTCCAAATCACCGCCTTCATGCCGCCTTCGAAGGTGTAAAGCACGGTCAGCGAGATGACCATCACCACCGCGAGTCGTTCGGAAGTGCCGAGCACTACGCTTACGACGAGCGCAATCGCGGAGACGCGCACGCCTTCGGCAATCGCGCGGGTAATGAGAAACGTGCTGGCGGCGACCGCGCGCATCTTTTCGCCGAAACGTTTCTCGATGAGCGCATACGCGGTTAGAAATTCGCCGCGGAAATAGCCGGGTAAGAGGAGCAGCACAATCAGCACCCGTCCGATCAAGTAGCCGAACACAAGTTGAATGAACGTGAGGTTCCCGGCATAGGAAATTGCCGGAGCGCCGATGATCGTCAGCGTCGAAGTTTCTGTGGCGACAATGGAAAAGGCCAGCGCCCACCACGGCGCGGTCCGCCCGCCGAGAAAATATTCGCGGCCAGCGGCCTGCGTATCAGCGGCTGCACCGGCCTGCTGCATGCGCCGGAAGCGCATTCCCAGCGCCGTTACGCCGAGCAGGTACGCGATGACGATGGTCAGGTCGAGCGGATGGATGCGCATCGCGCAGAGATTATAGGTATCTCCGGCCGATTCTTGACCGCTTTTTTCTTGCACCGGTTGCGATGAATCCATGCGAGCTACTTCAAAACGGCGAAGAGACTGCTGTAGGAATCGGTCCAGAGTCTGACGTGGATGCTGGTGGTGAGCGGCTTTCCTGCTTTCTGGATGTTGGGAAATCCCCGGAAAATACCGCGGTTCGCAAGCAAGACCCAGCGGGCCAGGAAAATTTCGTTGGCGGGGTCATCGGGACTGGCTATCAGCAAAGCGTCTTTGCCGAGTTTCTGAGCGGCCGCCGCCACGACCGGTTCCAGGTATAAATGCCGGTTGGAAATGTGCACGGCCAGGATGCCGTCGGGCCGCAGATGTCGAAAGTAAAGTTGAAAAGCTTCGACGGTCAGCAGGTGAACAGGAATGGAGTCGCTGGAGAAGGCATCGACGGCCAGGAGATCAAACTGTTGCGGTGGCTGGCGTTCCAGCGTGAGGCGCGCGTCCCCCAATTCGAATGCGATCCGGGCCTTCGAATCGCGCAAGAAGCTAAAGTCCCGTTGCGCAATTTGCACGACCAGTGGATTGATCTCGTAGAACGTATCTTTATCGCCGGCGTGGCCATACGCCGCAACCGTGCCGGCGCCCAGGCCGATTAGGCCGACGCGCAGATGGCCGCGCGGGGCCAGCGCCGCGAAGGCCACGCCGATACCGGAATTTGCCCCGTAGTACGAAATAGGCTTGTCGTGGCGCGCCGGTCCTAAAAATTGTAGCCCGTGGGTAATCGTTCCGTTCATCAATCGGCGGAAGCGCAAATCCTCGCGTTTGGGTTGGGCATTGCCTTTCAACAGGACGACGTTTGGGGCAACCTCGTCGCTCTCGCGCAGGACTCCATAGAAATTTCGCATCATGCGATTCGTGTAGAGGGAATCGGCTTGCGCCAGAAAAGCGAGGCCCACGACCACTATTGCCGCCAAACCATGCAGCGCCCAAAATGCGGGCCGCCACGCCGCCTGCCGAAAGGGACTGGCGGGATCCGTGCGATGGATCATTAGCGCAAGCAGCGCGCAAGCTCCCAAGGCCACGTGCAGCTCGTAGAATCCGGAGAAGATCTGCGGCGCGAGGATGGCGACAAACACGGCCCCAACTACACTGCCGAGGGAACTCCAAAAATAAAAGGACGTGAGCCGTGAGGGATCAGGCTTCGACCGCGCTAATTCTCCGTGGCAGAACATGCAACAAATGAACAGGCCCGCGCAGAAGAGCAAAATCAAAATCCAAAGAGGGAGTGCCATGAGCGAGGGGGACAGCGCGTAGGCCATGCACCCCAGGGCGACGCCTAGCAGCCGCAAGAAAATCATCCGGTGA
This sequence comes from Acidobacteriota bacterium, assembly GCA_003223255.1. Lineage (GTDB taxonomy): Bacteria > Acidobacteriota > Terriglobia > Acidiferrales > UBA7541 > Acidiferrum. Next base: position 15,480 of record QHYJ01000185.1, read on the forward strand.
TACCACCGCTGATTCCCGAAACACAAAATGAAACTGAGCATGTAGAGGCTCAGAGGGATGATCCACAGAAACGGAACCGCCGCGATGTTTTGCGTGATGTGATTTGTGATGGCGAGGAGCAGAGCGGAACTGCACGCCGAGAGCGCGAGCCAGAGCACGCGCGTATTCCATGGGACGCGCACGACTCCCCGGTGCCACGGTGTGCCTTCTGCGCTGCGCTGCGAGACAGCAATTGCGCCGCATGCGACTGCGAAGGCAGCGTACGCTACGGACCAGGTCCAACCCTGACGCACCGTGGACAGTCGAGGCTCAACAAGCGTGGGATAGCTCAACAGGCCTAGCAGCGAGCCCACGTTCGAGAGTGCATAGAAACGATACACGCTGCTATCGCTTCTCGCGCTGGCCAGCCAAGCTTGCAGAAGCGGACTCGTCGCGGAGAGCAAAAAGAAGGGCAATCCCACCGTGAGCACCAGCACCAAAAGGATGTGCAGCGCAGGATGTTCGGGTCCCGTTGGTTTTAAAGAATCTCTCGGGAGAATCGGGAGCACCAGCAGGCTAGCAGCAAGCAGAGCGCCGTGAAGCCAGCCCTGCGTTCGCCGGCCGAGGCGCCGCGTCAGTAAATGCGCGTAGAGATAGCCCAGCAGCAAGACCACTTGAAAAAATAGCAGGCAGACGGTCCAGACTGCCGCGACTCCTCCGAACCAGGGAAGAATGATCTTTGCGATGAGTGGTTCCACTTGAAACAAGAGAAACGCGCTCGCGAAAATCGTCAGGGGGTTCAAGAGTCTCAAGTTTGAACTAATAGACGCCTCAATCGTGGGTTTTAGCGCTGGGGTTTCTGTGACCATCTCTGAGAGGATTGGAATCTTACTGCAATTTTGCGCATTCCGCCTTGGTCTTGTCCTTCCGAGAGGAAGCAGCTGGTGGAACTACCAATCCGGATACTTTGCGCGGATCCGTTCGTACAGCGGGGAACTAGACTTGTACTTTTTGTGGCAGGCCAGCACTTGCCGCTCGTGCGCGGTCGGCCCAGACCGCGCGCCTTCGCTTACTTGAGGCAAAGCCTCCTCCACTTCCGTGTAAGCGTCTCTCCATCGCAGGGGACGTGGCATTTCCTTCGCGGCGGTGCTTGACACGGTAAGGCGGGAAATACTTGTACTACCGCCGCGGGTTGACCGCAACTGTTTTGAGCCAGATCTTGCGCTGCTACCTGTGTTCACTCATAGCGCAGCACATGGCGCGACGGGCAGGGATGTAGCAAGCGCACAGCGCTCAGAGAAGCAAAAGAATGATTGTCTTTTTGCCAATCGAGGAAGTTCCGGTAGGTGACGGAGCTTTGCTGAAGAGTCGCGGTTCGGGCATAGACAGCCACGAGTTCGTTGGGGTTTGGAAATGGCAGCGGGTTCAAGAGCACGCCGTTGACTACAAGGCGCTGTTCGCGCCAATGCCGAGTGCGAGAGTGAGAACCGCGACTGCGGTAAATCCAGGGTTCTTCCGCAGCACCCCAAGCCCATAGCGCACGTCTTGTCCGAAGCTGGTCATAATTCACCCCCGAGGAATGGGCGTATGCCTAGAGGAAACGGCTCGAGAGAAGGGGTCAGCTATACGTATCTATTCGGCGTGTACATCGACGATCACTCATGCCTCAGCGCCACCATCGGGTCGACCTTCATTGCTCGCTGCGCGGGAATGTAAGTTGCCAGCATCGCTATTAGGGTCATCACGATCGGCACAACGAGGTACAGGATTGGCTCGCTCAGGTGCAGGTCGTAGAACATGGCTGCAAAGAGTTTTGGTAGAGGCAACGCCATGACGATGCCGATAGCCGCTCCGATTGCCGTCATTCTTAGGCCTTCCCTTAAAACCATGGTCAGCACGTCCGGACTTCTAGCTCCCAGCGCCATGCGGATACCGATTTCGTGTGTTCGCTGGCCGACGGAATAAGCCACAAGCCCGTAGATCCCGGTAGCGGCGAGGATCAGCGCGAGTAGAGCGAAGCTGGCCAGCAAGCGCTCGAAAAGCGGGTCACCATACTTTTGGCGCTCAATCACAGCAGCCATGCTCATCAGGCGAACCAAAGGAAGCTCGGCGTCCACTTGCGCGACGGCGTTCCGCAGGGCCGAAGCCAGGTTGTTTGGGTCGGAACTCGCGCGGACCATGAGAGTAAAAGAAGACACCGGCCGCTGAAGCATCGCCTCGAAGACTTGCGGCTCCTCGCGAGTGGAATCGGAAAAAGTCTTGGTGTTGCCCACAACACCGATGATCTGGCTCCATTCCGGGGCCGCGACGCTCACATCGAGCCGGATCTGTTTTCCGAGTGGCTCCTGGTCCTGCAGATGGCGATGCACAAACTCCTGGTTGACCAGGACGACGCGCGGCCCTGTGGCGTTGTCCCTCTCTGTAAACGTCCGGCCGCGCAACAGCGGAATACGTGCGGCCTGAAAATACTCCGGGGTAACCACAAAATCGAGAGCGCTGAACCGCTGGTTGGCAGGAATTTCGGGCTGGCCTTTGATGAGGAAGGTGACGCTGTCCGGTCCGGTTGCCGGCAAGTCGGACGTAACCGCAACGGCCTCGGTGCTTGGAATCTGGCGCAACCGAAGAAGCACATTCCGCAAGAATGCAGCTTGCTGGCCAGCATCTTTGTACTGTGCAGGATCGAGGGCCACACCGGCGGTAAGGAGATGATCCGCACGGAAACCTAGGTTCTGATGGTGGATAACAGAGAGCCCACGGATAAGAAGCCCGGTCCCGACGAGAAGGAAGAGGGCCAGCGCGATTTCACCTGTGACTATCACGGTTCGCAGGCGGCTGTGCGAATGCCCCGCGGAGGCGGCGCGGCTTTCGTCTTTGAGGTTTTTGTTGATGTCCGTTCGTGCTGCCTTCAGCGCTGGCGCAAGGCTGCACAAAGCTGCGGAGGCCAGCGAAATGGCTAACGCGAAGAACACAACGTTCCAATCCAGGGCTATGCGCACCGCACTCACTGCTTCGTTGAACATCATGTTGGCACGGACGAAATTCACGCCCCAATAAGCCAGCAACAATCCGGTGGCGCCCCCGAGAAGGGCGATCACCAGGCCTTCCGTCAACAATTGCCGGGTAATGCGCAATCTCCTTCCGTCGTCCTGCGGCGCGCGCGAGTAGCAGGCCGGCAACGTTGGCGCAGGCAATCATCAAAACAAAGCCTACTGTCGTCATCATCACCGCCACGCCGTTGCGGATGCCGAAATCGTAGACCAGGAAATCGGGCAGTGTGCGCGCGGCGGCGCCCCAGCCCTTTTCCGTCTCCGGAAAGTCTTCCTCAGCGCGCCGCGCGAGCGTCACCATCTCGGCTCTGGCCTGCTCGATGGTCACCCCAGGTTTCAAGCGCGCGTACAGGTGCAACGAGCGGTCTTTGCGGGCAAGTGCAGTTTGATCCGCGGCGCTCAATACCAGCGGAGCCCACAATTGTGGCGTGAAGCCCATCAATCGGAAGCTCGCAGGCATCACACCGATCACCGTGTAGTTTTCCCGGTTGAGCCGGATGGTGCGTCCGATGAGGAACGCGTCGGAACCGAAGCGGCGCTCCCAGAGCCCGTGGCTGAGGACGACGACGTTGGCGCGTCCGGGTTGGTTCTCTCCGTCTGCGAAAGTGCGCCCAAGCTGCGCGGAGACGCCGAGCACGCTGAAATAGTTGGACGTTACGGCCGCGGAATGAATCGCCTCCGGACTGCCTGTCAGCTCCGCCGTGCCAGGATCATGTTCCGTCAAGCCGACCGTGCGGTCTTCATCCGCCGCGGCCATATCCGCAAATACGTGATTCGCTTCGCGCCAAGCAAGATAGTTGGGTGCGGAGACTGGATAGGCATCTGCCTCAGGCCCTGCGGCTGTGTCAGCGTGGAACGATCCCGCCGGGTCAATGGAGGAAACCACCGCCACGCGGTCGGGATCGTGGACCGGTGGACGCCGCAACAGGAAAGCGCTCACGAGACTAAACATCGTGGCGTTTACGGCGATGCCCAGAGCCAGTGTGACAACGGCGATCGCGGTGAAGCTGGGATTTTTGGACAACGTCCGCCCGGCGTATTGCAAGTCCTGCCACAACCCATCGAAGAGGGAGACGCCGCGGGCCTCGCGGCATTCTTCCTTCGCGCGTTCGACGCCTCCAAACTCAATGCGCGCCCGCCGCATCGCCTCATTGCGCAGCACGCCTCTGCGCACCAAATCCTCGGCGAACGCCTCGATGTGAAAGCGCAGCTCTGCATCCATCTCGCTCTCCATCCGCGAACGACGCATCATCGCGCGGAGCCAGGACCGAACTTTGCTCCAAATCGTCATTTTTCTTCACTCATAGCGCAGCGCCACCATCGGATCGGCTTTCATGGCCCTCCGCGCCGGCACATAACATGCTGCTAGGGAGGAAAGAACAAGCGTCAAAGCGACCGTCGCAAAGGTGGGCACATCGGTCGGCTTGACTTCAAACAAAAATTTCATGAGCACCCGAGTCAACGCGAACGCACCGGCCCCTCCCAGAGTGATTCCCATGGTGATAAGGACCAGCGCCTTTCTCAGGAACATCTGCAACACGTCCGCGCTCTGAGCGCCCAGCGCCATGCGCACGCCGATTTCGCGGGTGCGTTGCGCCACGGCGTAGGCCAGCACGCCATAGATACCCACGATGGTGAGCGCCAGTGCAACCAGCGCGAACGTCGCCAGTAATCGTGTTTGAAATTGCGGCTCGGCGGTCGTCGTCGCCACCAGGCTGTCCATGGAGGCGATTGCGATAGGCTGGTTCTTATCCACATTTCGCAGAACGGCGCGCATCCCGGCAGCAACTCTCTCCGGAGGCGAGCCTGTTCTCACCACGAATGTCATGTGGCTAAGGAAACCTGTGCTTGCGACCTGAAGGTAGGGTTGGTAGATGGCCGGTTCCGAGTTCTTCGCCAACCCCTGTTGCTTCACGTCATCCACGACTCCAACCACGGTGAGCCAATCTTCGGGCTTGGGTTCATCTTCCATCGAAATGCGCTTCCCAAGGGGATCTTGGCCCGGCCAGAGAGTGCGCGCGACCGATTGGCTCACGATCGCTACGCCGGGAGCAGTGGCGTTATCACTTTCCGTGAACTCACGTCCGCGCAGCAGCGGCATCCCCATGGCCCTGAAATAGCTGGGGCTAACGCACGGTTTATCCACCATGAAGCCCCGTGGCCGCTGGCCGCCTTCCACTTGGAAGGTACCCATGACCAAGCCTTGGCCGAGCGGTATCCAATTCACCGCGCCGGAAGCAAGCACTGCTGGCAGCCGGGAAAGCTCCTCGAGCGTTCGCCTATGAAACGTACGGATTTGACTTGCGGAGGTGTATGTAGATTCCGGCAGATCCAGGGTCATGGTCATCACGCTATGCGGGGAAAAGCCCGGATTCACAGCCCGCAGCCTCAGAAAGCTCTTCAGCATCAAACCAGCACCCGTAAGCAGGATGAGCGCGAGGCCCATCTCGGAAACCGTCAGCACGCTTCGAATTCCCTCATGCCCGCCAATCACGGTGCGCGCGGCTTGCCCCAACGATCGACGGGCACCATAACCGGTAGCCTGGAACGCTGGCACCAGGCCGAACACGACCCCGGTGACAACCGAGAGGCCCAAAGTAAAGGCCAGTACCCACCCGTCGATTCGAACCATTTCCATCCGGGGGACTTTTCCCGCAGGCGCTAGAGCGGTTAGAGCCTGAACACCCCAATGAGCCAGTAAGATTCCGGCCGCGCCGCCTATCAGCGAAACCAGCGTGCTTTCCGCAAGCAACTGGCGCACCAGACGCCAGTGGCTTGCCCCCAGCGTGCTTCGCACCGCCATTTCTTGGCCGCGGCCGGCCGCTCGTGCCAAAAATAAGTTGGCCACGTTCGCGCAAGCGATCAGCAGTACGAATGCTACGGCTCCGGCGAACATCAACAGCGAAGGACGGATGTTTGCGACCAATAAATCCTTCAAAGGAATAATCTGAGCCATCCGGTCTTTCTTGCTTTCGCCTGGCCCCAAAGGCTGATGTTCGGCAAAGGTCTCCAGCTCCGCTTGCGCTTGTTGAGGACTCACGCCGGGCTTCAGCCGCCCCACGACCGGTCGAGTGAAAGAATTGTGCTCGTTGATGCGAATAGCCAGCGGCATCCACACTTTGGCGCCGGGAAACTCGAATCCAGGTGGCATAATGCCGATCACCGTGCGGCTGAGGCCATCGATGCGGATTGTTTTTCCCAGGATTTCAGAGTCTGCTGCGAACCGGTCTTTCCAGAGTTCGTTGCTGAGTACGACAACACTATCGTTACCCGGTTCTCCCTCTCCCGTAAGAAAGCCTCGGCCGATTTCTGGATTTGTCCGCAGCGCAGAAAAAAACTCTGTCGTTACGTACGCCACCGGAATTTGGGCTGGATCGCCCGCACCAGTTAGATTTGCCGTACTTCCTTTGGTAAAACACGCAACCTGTTCAAAAGCCTGATCCTGCTCACGAAACGCAAGGTAATCGCGATCGGAAACGCCCGGTTGCCACTCAAAGGGTCCGCCTCCTGGAGTCAAAGAGACGAGGAATAGGCGCTCGGCTTCCGGGAAGGGCATCGCCCGCAACAACACTCCGTTAACAACGGTAAAAACCGCCGTGTTCGCGCCGATGCCGAGAGCCAGCGTGATAACTGCCACGGCCGTGAAGCCCGGATTCTTGCGCAGCATCCGTAAGCCGAATCGCAAATCTTGGACGATGCTTTCTACAAGACTTAGGCCACGCGCTTCCCGGCATTTTTCCTTGGCGCGCTCGATGCCGCCAAACTCGATGCGTGCCCGCCGCAGCGCTTCTTCCCGGGGCACGCCGCTGCGCGCCAAATCTTCGGCGAACGCCTCGATGTGAAAGCTCAACTCCGCGTCCATCTCGCGTTCCATCCGTGACCGCCCCATCGCCGCGCGCAACCAGGACCTAAACCGGCTCCAGAGCGTCATACTTCCTCCGGCGTGCTCCGCAGAATTCCCGCGATGACGTCCGCCATGCGGTTCCACTTTTCCGCTTCGGTTTGCAATTTGCGCTTGCCGGCAGCGGTGAGCCGGTAGTATTTCGCCCTGCGCTTGTTTTCCGACTCACCCCATTCGCTGGTGATCCAGCCCTGGTGTTCCAGGCGATACAGCGCGGGATACAGCGAGCCTTGCTGAATCTCCAGCCGGTCTTTCGAAATTTGCTGGACACGCAGCAAAACGCCATAGCCGTGCAGTGGTCCTAGCGAAACAGCCTTGAGAATCAGCATGTCCAGCGTTCCCTGCAAAAGCTCCATTGGTTGGTCCATGAGCCACCTCTCTCCTAGGCAGCCTAGGAATCTACCGCCATTCTCCTAGACTGTCAAGGAGAAAAGAGTTATCCGTCCCAGCGTTAGAGAAGAGCAGGGATTCGACATTCACTGGATGGTGCCCATCTCGATAGAATGGCAGCGCGTCCTAGCGACGACATTTGCGCGAGTCCGAATTGCGGCCATCCGTCCAATTCCAGGATAAGCGTCGCGCCTGTTTCCCGGGTTCAACTCGATTGGTGGGAGGAGGCCACTGAAATGTTCCGAAGAGTTCTGCTTGTCCTCCATCTATGGGCGGCGCTCCTGGCTAGTGTTTCCTCCTGTTCTTGGGAGCGACAGGAAGCTTCATGGTCTATGAAAAGGAAGTCGATCATGTGCTGAACTGCCGGCTTGTGGCTGTGCAGCCTGCTGGGGAGTCGCTTACGCTTACGGAATTATTCGCGCGTCTTGAGAAAGCTCATCCGGGATAGCGCGTCACCGAAATCGAATTTTCGCACCAACCGGATATTGCCGACCA
>QHYJ01000185.1:23333-53133 GCA_003223255.1 Acidobacteriota bacterium
GACCGTGGATCCGTACAGGGGCAAAGAATTGGGGGACGCTCGCACGGCAAACAGGTTCGTGAACTCCGTGCATCAGTTTCATACCCACTTGCTGATGGACAAACACCGCGATGCTGCGAAACTGGTTCTTGGCGTTGCTTCCTTGTTTCTGCTTTTTCTTTCCTGCTCGGGAATCATTCTTTGGTGGCCCCGAAGACTCTTTCGCATCAACTGGCGCGGCGGCGGCAAGCGAGTCATTTTTGACCTTCACAATGTTCTGGGGATTCTCTCCTCGCTCTTTTTGTTCTGTTTTGCCCTGACTGGCACTGCGATGACCTGGGAAGGCCCAGTTAACAATCAGCTGAATCGAGTTTTTCACTCTGGCACCCAGGCGGAAAGGCGACGAATGTCACCGCCTCCCGATGGCGCAGTCGCTCTCAATCCCGATGTCATCATCGCAGCTGCGCACGCGCACCGAGTGTTGCCGTTGAGACTGTCGAAGAGCAGCTCAACCCTCGTCCGCAGTTCACAGGTCTTTTTGTGTGCGTTTAGGGCGAGCCGGGCATTCAACCGGCTCGATCCGGGCAGCGAAGCGTGTGGGCTGGGGTAGAAGCATCGCTCGCAGTTCTGGGCATTAGATGGTGTCCTGGGTTAGCGATTCGTAGCTCTTGTTCCTTGCAAGCCGTTTGCTGGGAATATCCGGGGCCCCGACTTTCAACGAATGCGCAACTTAAGACACCGACCTAAGAAATAAATGGGCGAAACGCCAAAAGGGACCTGGGTCCGAAAAACCGGGGGTGTTTAAGGGCCAGTTAAGCTGAGGAGGCGGAACCCTGTCAAGCCAAGATTAGGTTTTGGCCGAAAGAGTACTCTCGCCAATTCCTTTACGTCATTTTTCACGTATGCTTTTTCCATGAGATGCGTCCTCGGTTTTGACGGCGGCGGCACAAAAACCGAATGCGTGCTCGTGGACGAAACCAGTGCGATCCTCGCGCGTTCCCGCTCCAGCGCCTCCAACGCCGTCAACGTGGGTGCGGAGTCCTCTGCCGCGGCGCTCGCGGCAGCAGGCCTGGAAGCGCTTCGCTCCGCCGGAAAATCTCCTTCCGATGTCGCGTATATCCTTGCGGGCATTTCTGGAGCTGGCGAACCATCGGTTCGGGCTGAAATTCAAAGGAATCTCAAGTCCGTCTTTCCTAAGACTAGGATCGTCATCACCAGCGATTTGATTCTTTCTCTTGCTGCCACGGGAGAAATCCCCAGCCTCGTGGTGATCGCCGGCACAGGCTCTGCCGTTCTCGGGAGAACTTCGCCGCTCAAGCTCGCGCGCGCCGGCGGATTTGGCCCCACCATTGGCGATGCGGGAAGCGCCAACGACATCGGCCGAAAAACAGTGGCGCGCTGCTTCCAGAAGGTGTTGAACAAAGAAAAGTTCTTGCTGACCGACGAAATCTGTCGCGCCTTTAACTGCACCTGGACTCAGTTCGTCGATCTCGTGCGCGGACAGCCCACCGTCATCTTTCCCAAAATCTTTCCCATCGTCGCCAAAGCCGCGGAATCCGGCGACCCATCGGCGCGTACAATTCTCGCAATCGCCGGCGTTGATTTGCACGAACAGGTTCAAGAGGTGGTCCGGCAACTGCATTTGCAAGGCAGACATTTCTTTCTCGCAAAAACAGGTGGCGTCTTCGACGGCAGTCTGTTTCTCGACGGACACTTTGATAGCCTTATTCGGGAGTCGTTCCCAAAGGCACGAATTGGCCCGCTCCCTCGGCCAGTTGCCGAATCCGCGGCGCGGCTCGCTCGCGACGCCTTGACGAGTCCGCTGCAAATCCCCGAAAGTTAAATCATGCCCGAATCTGTTGCGGAGAGCCGTGAACGCGCACTCGTCGCCAACGGGGATGAGCTGGCTGCGCTTCTGCATCATCCGGCCACGGATGTGCTCCTCGCCCTGCTCGACAATCCCGCGTTTGACGAACCTCGACTTTGCTTGCTTCTGGAACGAAAAGATCTTCCCGGGGAAGTTCTCGAAGAAGTGGGGAGACGCAAACCGCTGCTCAAAAGCTACCGCGTCAAGAAAGCGCTCTGCTTCCATCCGCGCGGGCCGCGCCTCGTTACTCTTCGCCTCATTCGCGACCTTTATCTCATGGACCTTGTGCAGCTCGCACTTTCGCCCGCCGTTCCCGCCGAACTGAAACGCAACGCCGAAGAACAATTGCTCGCCCGCCTTCCGCAAATCCCGCTAGGCCAGAAAATCACGCTCGCGCGCCGCGGCCCCGCGCGCGTTGCCGGGGCACTTCTTACGGAAGGCCATCCGCAAGTGGTTTCGGTGGTTCTGGGCAATCCTTACTTAACCGAAGCGCAAATCTTGAAAACTCTTTCGCGCGAAAAACTTCCTGCTCCTGTCGTTCCCGCGATCATTCATCACCGTAAGTGGTCCATCTCCTACAACATTCGCATCGCGGTTCTTCGCCAGCCTTCCGCGCCGCTTGCCGCGATTCTTTCTTATCTGCCCCAACTCACGGTCTCCGACCTTCGCGAATTGGCCGCTCCCGGCATCGTTCCGGAAACTTTGCGCCGCTACATCCAGGCTGAAGTGCAGCGTCGCCTCAGTGCCGGCGCTTCTAAAGGGTCCGGTGCGCCCAAAGAACATTGAATTTGCCGTTTCCATAAGCCTCGTCTCACAGTGTTGCAATACAGCAGCGCGATATCGCGACGCCCCGCGTGTCGTTCGAGAGAGCCGCCTTCGCCTATCTGTTCGAATGACTTATCCTTCTAGGCAGGGTTGACGGGAACAAAACACCACCTTCCGGCGTCGTATGACTTGTGCACACGCTTGCCCTATTCTGGAAACGTGAGACCGGCGAATGGCTTTGGGCCAATCGGCGACTCAACCCTGGCAGGAGGGCACACTCGCAGAATGAGCATTGTAAATCAAGTTTCCCGGCGCTTGGAACGCCGCTGGGCGCCACGCTACCCCTTCCGCGCAGGCTTCGAGATCGAATGGGGCTCCGCAGTTCTGCGCGGCAACACCCGGGACATCAGTTCGAATGGCATGTTCATCGAATCGCCCGACACCTTGTGGCTCGGCGCCAGCTTCACCGCCCGCTTGCATCTCCCTCAACCCGTCAAACTCGACTGCCTGGTGAAGCGCATCGAGCCCGGCCGCGGCATGGGTGTCTCCGTCGCCATGTCCGAAACCGAAAGTCAGAAGCTTTATCAAGATCTTTTGGCGTCGCTTACTCCCCCGAGCATTTGAGGCGGCTTATACTAGACTGGACCCTGGTTGCGACCGGGTTGTGTGGGGGGAAGGATGACTCGCTGCCTTGATTGCGGTTCGCCGCGGACGGCGGATCAATGTCCCTCCTGCGGGCTTACTTCCGCTGCTGCCGAGGTGATGTTTCGCCGGCGTTTGCTGAAGCGCACGGGAGTGTTTCTTGCCGGGTCGCTGATGTTTCCTTATATAAGCCAGATTTATCCGCCACTCGATGTGGATCTCATGCTCGTGGTCTTTGGCGTTATCTTTTTTGTAGCGCTGGCTCTCGCGGTGATTCTCGACCGGCGCGCGCACAAGCATCAGGAACTCGAAGTGCTGAAGCATTCCTACGCGGGTTGCATTTTGTTGCCCTGGATTTTTGCCGCCTTTCTTTTTGTGAATGGCCGGCTGGATTCCCCCAAAAATGTTGTGTATCACACCGCGATCGTCGACGGACGCTACAATATGCCCGGCATTGTGCGCGGAACGCGGCGGCTCATCGTGCGTAGTTGGCGCTCGGGGCAGAATTACGAGCGCCTCGCCGTGGATGCCGACGATTACGAGCGCTTCCAGCCCGGCGATCAAGTCAACGTGGGAGTCGAGCCCGGCGCGCTTGGGATTCCCTGGTATTTCGGCATCTACCGCCGGTGAACGCGCATCACTTTTCCAGCCTCCAGTCCTCCTCAAAGTTTCATTCATAGCAACTGGGGAGCAGCATGCTTCGCCGCTACAACGGAATTTAGTACATCGGCTGGCCGTTGGGCTTCAGCGGGATTTGCAGTTGCAGAATGTAGCCGTTCTTGCCGAGGCGGAACGAGACTTGCTGCATCGGGCCGACGTCACGCGTCTTCCAATCTGGCGTTTCGAGCGGCTCGCCGGGCTTGTCGGCGAGCGACCATTCCACGTTGTTGCCTGCAGGCTTCACCGTTTGCGGATCGATTTCGTAGACTTCCTCGTCCTTCACGTTCACCAGCAAATAGCGCTTCCAGATTCGCACCAGGAGCAATCCTTTTTTCTCCGTGTGATACATGCTCCAGGATTTCGGCGCTTCGTCATTGAATTTCACAATGGCAAATTCCACCGACTTCCAACTTTGTTTCGCTTGCCCCTGTGCCGCGAAGGCCGGAGATGCGACCGTAAGACAAGCTGCAACAAGGCGAAGAGGGATTTCTCGCTTCGCTCGAAATAACGGATTTGGCTGGCGCGCAATCAATTCCAGTTCCTTACCTTTTCGCTGCATCGCCACGTCCATACTCCCTTACTTCCCCTAATTCCTTACCTCGGTGAAGGATTTGTCGAGGAGGCGGACGGCTTCGTCGACGTCGGATTTGGAGGTGTTGAGCATGGGCGCGAGGCGGAGCACGTTGCCGTAGAGGCCGCCTTTGCCGATGAGCAAACCGTTCTGGCGGGCGCGCTCCATCACTTGCGCGGTGGCTTCGGCAGCGGGCTCTTTTGTCTTGCGATCTTTCACCAGTTCGAGTGCCTGCATCAGGCCCATGCCGCGCACATCGCCGATGAGCGCGTGCTTTGGTTGCAGCTCTTCGAGCTTGCCACGGAAATATTTGCCGACCACGTGGGCGTTTTCGAGCAGATTTTCTTCCTCGATCAATTCGATGGTGGCTTTGGCGGCAACGCTCGTGACGGGATTTCCTCCGAAAGTCGCGATGTTCGCGCCCATAAAGCTGCCGGCAATTTCTGGCGTGGTCACGGTGAGCCCGATAGGCACGCCGTTGGCCATGCCTTTCGCGCTGGTAATTATGTCCGGCACGACTTCCCACTGTTCGATGCCGAACCATTTTTTGCCGGTGCGGCCCCAGCCGGTTTGCACTTCGTCGGAGATGAACAGCGCGCCGTACTGCTTCACAATTTTGAAAACGATTTTGAAATATTCCTTCGGCGGAGTGATGAAGCCGCCGACGCCCTGAATCGGTTCGGCGATGAACGCAGCGAGGTTGCCGCTGGTGCCCGTCTGGATGAGGTTCTCGACGTCGCCCGCGCAAGCCACTTCGCAGTCGGGATATTTCAGGTGCAGCGGGCAACGGTAGCAATAAGCATTGACCGCGTGCGAAATGCCGACGCCAATGACACCGCCTTTGCGGTAATTCGCGTGCGCGGTAAGGCCTTTGGCGAGCGCCGAACCGCCGGAATAGGCGTGGCGCAGCGCCACCACGTCAAAATTCCCAGTGGACATGCGCGCGAGAAGGATGGCCGCTTCGTTGGCTTCCGTGCCGGAGTTGGTGAAGAAACTTGACTTCAGATTGCCGGGAGTGATGTGCGCGATTTTTTCGGCGAGCGCGACGATGTGTTCATTGGGATAAAGCGTGGAAGTGTGCTGCAGGCGATTCACCTGCGCGGCGACTTTTCCGGAGACTTTGGAATTGCAGTGGCCGACGGAGACGGTGAGGATGCCGCCGAAAAAGTCGAGATACTTGTTGCCGTCGAGATCCCAGAGGTATTGCATCTCGCCGCGGTCGGCGACCAAGGGCTGCTGGAAGTAGTTGGTGACCGAAGGCCAGAGGTATTTCTTGTGCTTGGCGACGATTTCGTCGCTGCGCGCGCTGCGGGCGAGCTTGGATGCCGGAACGGAATGAGCGGGGGTGGTCATGGACGAATCCTTGGGTAAATTTGATACGTCGAGTGTACGACAGGGAAGGAGGAAGTGGCGAGTGCCCAACATGACGAAGATTCTTGCTGGGGCAGACGATCGTAAGAGAAGAGAGATTCCTCGCATCCGCAGGCCAACGCACTCGTCCCAGAGAAGCTCTCGGGACGCAAACACCGTGCAGGAGCGAACGCGGAAGAGAATGTCGGCCTGCTTCGTTCGGAATGACACAGTAGTGGCGCGGCGGGCTTTTGTCGGAGCCAAAGCTCCGGCTCCCTGCTGTACAGGCGTGATGCCATGTCTAGAGCCACGCGGCACACGCCCAGAGCGGCTTTTCTTCGGGGGCGGGGTGCTGTATAGGTAGGGCTCGTGTTTTTCTGCTTTCTGGGGGAGTGCGCGAGTGCATAGGAGCAAAACCTTTCTTTTCGAGTTATCGACGATCCTTGTCACCGTAGTCGGTGTAGTCGGTTTTCTGCAGGCCAGCGGCGTATGCGCGCAGGAGCGGGAGGAGCAGGGGAAGCTCATCGGCAAGGTGTCCGTCGTGGGGAATTTGATCTTGATGGAGCTCGACGAAGGCGCGCTTGGAAAGGAGAACCTGTTCGATCTGGGCGGACATAGCCTTCGCTTCACGCCCACACGCCAGGGATATCGCGTCGAGAACTTGCCGCTCGAGTGGGACGCGGACTTTGGACAGAAAATCACTGAGCCGCATGTTGCGCTGCACAACTTTTCGTTTCCTTTTTCCGGGAAGAACTGGGATGCGTTCACCGTTGGCGTTACGGGATCGATTCGCTTCGGAGAGCCGGAAAATCCGCCGAGCTCTGGCATGGGTCCTGGCCCCGCGCCGCGTGATCCAGGCGGCGTTTCGATTGGACGCTTCGATGCGTTGAGCGAGGCAGCGGGGAACCTGGTTAACACTGTTCCGGCGATTTGTGTGTTTTTCAAGCCGCGCATGTCCGGCGACCGCTACGTGAAGGAGCTCGCGGACCGCGTGGTGGTGACCTGGGACGTGACCGAACCGTACGGCAACATCCAGGACTTTACATGGACGAGGACGATCAACCGGTTTCAGGCGGTGCTGCACAAAGACGGCGCGATCGATATGTCCTACGACCAGCTGGCGGCAAAAGACGCCATCATCGGCGTTTACCCGGTGATCTCCGCGGAAGCGGAAAAACCACTAAGTACGCTTTCCGCCGCGAAGCATGCCTCTTCCGCGGGGGCGCATCTCGATGTCCAGAAGTTGAAGCTTTCGGTGGTGGGCGGGGTGTTGCTGAAGGTCACATTCGAAACGGCCGGTCCGGTGTTGCCTGCGGGAGATGCGGGAGTCGCCGGGATTGCGTATCGCGTCTCCTTCTGCTCGCATGCTCCTGCGCCTGAATCCGCAGGCGCTGCTGCTCATGCTGATGCCGTGTGGACGATTCGCGGCTTCGCGCCGCGGAATCGCGGTAACGGGACCGCGACGCGTTACGTTGCGTTCGGGGAAGGCGTGTCGCGCGCGGTGCAGACGAGCGGCAACACGATTTCGATGGGAGGAATTTTGCCACCGCCGCTTCGCGGCGCCAAGCAGATTTACGTTTCCGCCGATGCTTCCGCTGCCGGCTTGGAAGAGCCGGTGGCGCAGATTAGCGCCAAGGCGGTAGCGCTGGGCGGCACGCGCAATCCGGAAGTCGATCTGTCTTCTCTCAAGCCGCAGGACGGAGCTTTTAAGGTGGTCTACGAAGCTTTCCATTACTACGCGCTGCCGAGTCCGCGCGATATGAGTTGCACAGTGGTTAAGGGTTTGGGCGACAAGTTCGATTTCCTCGCGTATTACTCGGACTTTCGCGTGGACAACCAGGAAGCGGGCACACCGAGCAACGGACCGCTTGGAGCCGTGGGAGGCGCCGTGACCGGGATCGGCGCGAAGCAGCACGGCCTGGAGTCTTACTGCACGCCGGGGCGATTCCAGTGGGGATTCGTTCAACCCGTGTATGCCGGCTCGAACCAGATGCAGGAGCGATCGCCCGCGGATGCGCCGGTGGGCACGGATCACGACATCACGTTTTACCAGAAGCAACTCGCGGAGATTTCGGCGGACGGCAAGATGCCTCCGTACATGTACGCGATGTCGCAAATCGCTCATGAAATGGGGCACCGCTGGGCGGCATTCGTGTCGGCGAAGGTGGGGGAGGTGACGATTCCGCTTGGGCCGGTTCACTGGGCGAGAGGATTGCAGGCGCGCGTGGCCTTTCCCTACCGGCGGCCCACGGAAGCGTCCATCATGGGAGGCGGAGTCTGGCAGGACAATTTTGACGGCACGTACACGCAACTGGATGACGATTATTACGTGCCTGCCACGGGATGGTCGTATCTCGACCTCTATCTGATGGGGCTGATCTCCTCGGCGGAGGTGCCGGACTTTTTCATCCTGCGCAATCTGGTTCCCGCAAATAAAGATGCGAATGGACATCCCATCTTCAAGGCGGACCGGACCAAGCTGACGATTCAGGACGTGATTGCGGCCGAAGGGCCGCGATTGCCCGGCGTTGACAAATCGCAACGCGAGTTCAACACGGGAATCGCGATCATGGTTCAGCATGGAGACAAACCAAATGCGGAGCTTATCGAGCGCGCCGAAGGGATCCGTAAACAGTGGATGGACTATTTTGCGATTACCACCGGGCATCGGGCGTCGATGACGGCGAACCCCCGGTGAACGAGGTGGAGTTGTAAAGCGAATAGTCGAATTGACGCATTTACGCGAACATGGCGAGGGCGTCCGACTTCTTCGGCGGAGCGGCGAAGGCGGCGGTTAGAAATTGCAGGAAAGGGGTCATGACGCGGAAGCGCTCGACGATGGCCTTGTAGAGTTTTGGAGAAGTCGCGAGGCCCGGCGGCAGCTCCTTGTACAGAATGTAGTACTTGTAGCGCAGCAAGTCAGCGGCGGGATGGTCGGCGGGGAACCCGCGGGGAACGCGGGAGAGCTGCTCGCCTTCTAAACCGCCGAGGAGCTTGCGAACGGAAGGCGTGGCGAGGATGCCGCGAAATTCTTCGTGGCGGTCGGCGATACGCTGGCGGATGGCCAGCAACGGCGCTGGCTCGGGCAGGTACACGCCACCGCCGACGGCCACTTCCTTGTGCGAGATGGCCACGTAGTAGCCGCCTTGGTGGTGGGCCGTGCCGCGGCGACGGAAGGTCGCGGCGATTTGCCCTTTGTAGGGCTTCTTGTCCTTGCTGAAGCGGACGTCGCGATAGATGCGAAAGATGGCCTTGTCCGGATCGGTTTCATACTCCGGAGCAAAATCGTGCAGAGCTAGATTCAGCGCGTCGACCAGTTGGCGCATCGGCCCTTTCACCTTTTCCTCAAAAAGCGGCTTACGCGGCAAAAACCATTCGCGATTGTTGTTGCGGGCGAGGCCGCGGAAAAATTGCAGAGTTTCCGGGGGAAAGCCCGCAAATTGTGAGATCATCTGCCGCCTCTGTTTGTTAGGCTAGCGGCCTTTTCCCATCTCTGCAAGATCATGCGTACATCCCCGGCGGGAATCGCAGCATCGGTACAGGCAGGTTTGTGGATTCGAGTGGCAAGTTCGCGAATCGAGTGGCAACCTACTGGGTTCAGCGTGTTGCAGCGAGATTCCTCACATCCGCAGGCCGGCGCATTCGCGCGAAGCGAACGCGAGGAAAAAACGTCCGCCTGCTCCGTTCGGAATGACAATTTTAGGATTAGTAGAGGTGCCTTTGCGGCACGACCAAAGTCGTGCCTGACGCAAGTTAACCTTGCGCGGGTGCAATGGATGATGATTGAAATTCGACGGGCTGGTGCGGGCGAGTATAGTTGATCCAGATTTCGGCGGCGATGGTTTGCAGGGTGAAACCGATCCAAAAAGCAGTTCCGAAGAATTCGTGCGGGTCCGGAGCATGTCCGCGAAGCACCGCCGCAGCGAAGAACGAGCCGATGATCGGGCGGATGGTCGCGACCGCCAGTCCAATGGCGTAGCCGCGAATCATGCACTCGCGATGCTTGGCGAACTCGCGGCGCAGCGCGTGCCACAGCGCTTTCCCGAGCGAAATCAGAAAGAAAGTGCCAAAAAGAGCGACGGCCGCCTTCTCGTCGATGCCGCCGATGGTTTTCTCATAAGCCAATCGCAGCCCGGTGACTCCCACCACGGCGCTGGCAGCGAGAAAAATGCGTCCTGACCAGCGATGAACTTGCGGGTAGTGCGAGCGAAGGCCGCGCGCAAATTGCAGCGGGCCCAGCAGCATGAAGAGCATGGCGGGCAGAATGTGCGTCAACGCCAGGGCGCGCTCGCTGGCGAAATGCGCGTCGAGCTGTGCCGCGGGATTCCTGGGCGAGCCCAGAGCGCCGGGCTTCAGCAAAACGATGGTTCGCCGCAGGGCGGCCACCAGCCCGATAACGGCGAGAAAGATGACCGCGATCCAAAGCAGTCGCACCAGCGTGCCATTCGGATTCCTGGCTTGTGACTTACCGGCTGACATGGCCTGTGCCCTCCTGTTAGGCATACGCAGGCGCAGGCAAATTTATTACCGTCTCAGGTCTTCTCTGGATGCCATCCAGAAAAGCAGGAATCGCGCGATATACTTGTTGCGCATGTTTCCGCGACCTCGGGTTTTGTTATGTAACGTGCTGTGTTGCTTCGGATCTTTGCCCGCATCGGCGCAGGCGACGCATTATGCTGTGAAATTGACGCCGGATTTGGATCGTCGCGTGTTGCGCGGCGAGGAGCGAATCGAGTTCACGGCGGGCGCAGGAGTCACGCAGTGGCAGAAGAAAGAGGGATTGCGAGTCAGCGAGGCAAAGGTTAGTAACGGCGATGTCGCGGTGGGCGAAGGCAGCGTGAGGGTGCGCGTGGCTTCGGACGGCGAGCACGTTCTTCAATTCAAGTATGAGGCAGCGGCAGAGCAGGGCCTTCGCTGGTTTGCAGGCCCGACGCCCAGCCCGGAAAATCCAGACCAGGCTGGATTTTTCACGGCATTTTACTGCGATGCCTGGATGGTCTGCGATACTAGCCCCGCGCAACGCGCGACACTTCGGCTGGAAATTGTCATTCCGGAGCAAAAGCGCAGCCCACAGAACCTTCGAGCGGTAGGACCGGGGAAGCGCGGCAAGGAGTGGCGGGGAAAGGACGGGTATCATTTTGTCTTTCAGCAGACCGAGCCGGTGCAGACGTACTTGTTCAGCTTTGGAGTGGCTCGCATAGACGTCGCCGACGATGAAAGCTTTTCGTTCTATGCCGCAGATTTGAAATCACAAAAGGGCGTTTTTCAGAAGACGGCGGACGCATTTGCATTTTTGCGAGCTAAAGCGACTGTGGATTTGTTGGATTCAGGTTACGCTGAAGCGTTTCTGCCGGTAGGCCACGCTGGATTTGGGCAAGAGGCCGCGGGGATGACGCTGATGTCCGAGGAATATGTTCCAGAACTCACCGAGAAAGACGATGTACAACTGATGACGCACGAGTTAGCGCATCAGTGGTGGGGCGTTCTGGTGGGAATTCGTTCCTGGTCGGACTTCTGGCTGAATGAAGGATTTGCTGAGTTCATGTCAGATGCCTATATCGAAAAGCATCAAGGGCAAGCCGCCTATGAAAATCAAATCGAAGAATTGAAGGGGCGAATGCAGAAGCTGCGTGAAGCAGGCAAGGACCGGCCATTGCATTGGGAGCAGTGGAAAGATGCCCATGAAGCTTTGGGTGAGATTCCTTACGTCAAGGGGGCGTTATTTCTGGACCGGTTGAGGGCAGATCTCGGGGAAGAGAAATTCTGGCGGGGAATAGGCCTTTACACTTCGAGAAACGCGCGGAAGTTGGTCGATTCGAGGGATTTTCAGCGAGCCATGGAAGAGGCCAGTGCCCAGGATCTGCACCAACTATTTGAGGAGGCGGTATTTCACTGAATCAGGCGAATTGGTCGGCGCGGATTCTCGAGAGCTTATCAAACCACAGCACGCCCGGGGCTGGGTGCCGGGCAAACACATGGAATGGAGGGTTTTCGCACCAAGTGCTACGCGGTGGCGTGCCTGGAAGCTGCGCTTGGCAGCGCCTTAATCTCCACCTTGCGCGGCAGCGCCGCTGCGGCGATGGGCGCGGTAATTTCGAGTATCCCACTGCGGTATTCCGCGTTCAATTTGTCTTTATCTACGCCTTCAGGAAGCAAAATGCTCCGCTGGAAAGAGCCATAAGTAATCTCCCTGCGGAGATAGTCGGCCTCCTTCGTTTCGCGGGAGGTGGAGCGCTCGCCGCTGATAGTCAGTGTATTTCCCAGCACCTGGAGATTGACATCCTTGGGGTCGACTCCCGGCAGCATCACCTGGCAGTAGAATTTCTTGCCTTCCTTGTCAATGAAGCTTTCCATCGGGGGACTGAAGTCCGCCATAGTCGCGGGTTCTTCCTGAGCTGAGGGCCAGTTCAAGAAGCGGTTGAAAATCTGGTCGAAATCCTTGCGGAAATCAAACAGATCCTGGAAGAAAGTATCGCGCGGTATGAGACTTCTCATAACAGCCTCCTGGGGTGAGATGGGCGGGGCAGGCGAGGCTTTCTGGAGCTGGGAGCAGACAGAACGCCGGCTCCAGCCGGAGAGTTCTTCTTAAAGGACTGTTTCGGCGCTGTCAAGCCATTCTTATGTGAAAAATTTGCATGGAACGCCGGAGCAGGGCAGCGGCTGGCCCTTTCTTGGACTTTGTGCCAGTTTCCCCGCGCGGAACAGGGCGATATCGTGAGACTACTCCAAGCTAAGGTGCGACCATGAATCAAATTATCGATTGGATGCAGAGCAATTGGTACGAATTGGGCAGCCTCACCGCTCAATTCACGTTTCTCTTTGCAGGTCTGTGGTTCGCGCAGAAAATCCTGAAGACCATGCGCGCTTCGCAGCAGCAATTCGGCGCGTTGCTTCGGCTTTCGATGACGGATGGGCTGGAAGAGCGCTCCAAGATGAGCGAGGCAGTTCACGAACCAGTGCCAGCGGTGTCGCCCTCCGCCGTGCCGAGCGTGGTGACGGGCGCCATGTTAAGCCCAGTCGCAGAGCATCCAGCAGGGCCGCCCACGGCGCCAACGCGCAGTTCTGCATCTTACGCGGCGTTTGAGAAGCCGGAGCGGAGCGCGGCGCCATCGCTATCGGAGGAATTGAGCGGGCCAGCTAAGACCCCTGCACCAATAGCCCCTACATCCATCGAGCCAGAACAGTACGAGCCAACGCCAGAGTCAACGCCTTTCGTGGCCGCCCCATTGACTTTGCCCGAAGATAGCCACGGAGGCAATCCTATCGCGGCTGCCGGGCGGGGCGTCGTCCAGTGGTTGCAAACACCCATGGCCAGCAAGAGCAATGGGAGTTCCCCTTGGCGGAAAGTCGTGCGCTGGTTGCAAGCCCCGGCGCGGGGTTGAAAGCGGCTTCTTTCGACCTCTTTAAGACGCTCGGATTTCCAGAATGACGCTCTACGAGCTTGCGTCTTTGATGTCCTCGTGGGCTTTCTTCAGAGCGTTTTGCGCTTCCGTCCGCACATCTCGTTTCGGCTTCAGCAAATCGAGGGCTCGGTCGAGCGGCATACCTTTGCCGCCTGCCGGTCCCGCGCAAGAATCCGGAGCGGCCTTTGGCTTTACGCCCGTCACATTCCACTTCAAACACGTAAATTCAACCGGGAGGCTGACGCTCAAACGAAGCACCGCGATGCAATTGGGCAGGTCTTTAAAGTTCGAGCAGACGTCCTGCAACTCTCGGTCCTGCGCCAGGATCCCCTGAATTCGCAACTGTTTTGACAATTTGTCTTCTAAGTGCCCGTCGGAGGCGAGCTGGTCGTTCGCTGACTTATAGTGTTTGAATAGCTTGAGGGGATTGTATCTGGCCGGGTCGTACCAAGGCATGGAGCTACCGCTGGATTTGCCCTGCGTGTTTTTTTCTGGCGCGTTCTTCTCAGGGATATCCTGAGCCGTGACAACGGTGGCGCCGAGGACAAGAAGAGGTGCGACAGCAGCGAGAAATTTCCGATAGCCTCTCATATCTGCCTTTCGAGGGGCTTGAGGAGGACAAATACTCTTACCTCAAAATAAACGCTGGTGTCGAGAGCGCGCCTTTGCGTGTCAGGTCGTGACGCTTTTCGGGTGCACCCAGTCCAGAGCTTCTTCTAGAGAGCGGACAACGCGAATGCCTTGTTCACCTTGGAAGCCCCTCAGGATTTCGTACATCCGGCCGAGTCGGTACACAGAATCATTCGGCATGATCAAGGCTCGCCGGGAGTGCGGAGAAAACACGCTGCTCTGCGCAATTTGCCTTATTTCGTCGGCGGAGATCTCGATTCCCGTGACGCTCCGGAAATCCGCGATTTGAGAAAAGCTGGGGTCAAAATCCGGGTCCCGCATGAGCCTTTCGTGGTGCAACCTGATATCCGCAAAGGAAAACACGCCCGACGCCGTACTCAATACCAATCGGTGCTGCTTATCGATTTTGTGGAACGCGGGCATGCGTTAATCATTCATGATACTCCCTTTCATTTTCGCCAGAAGTAAAACGATTTAGACGATTTAGACGATTTAACAAATTTTGACACTACGCTTATATAGTTGGTGTAAACTCGTCTCCACCATAAGCACGGTTAACTCCAAACGATCGGAGCCCTACGATGCAACCCGGCAAAGTCCCTTCTCGAAGATTCACGTCGCGCGTGCAAGCTCCTGGCGATGTGTGGGTGTACTGGGAGTGCCAGGGGCGCGACGATCTCTCTCCCGTCCGCAACATGAGCCTGGGCGGAGTGTTCATCGAGACGCCGCTGCCGCAGCCTTCCGGCGCGGTCACTCGGCTTGATTTTCTTGTGGCCGAGGGCCAGATCCGCGCGGACGCGGTTGTGCGCCATGCTAGAGCCGGGGCAGGGCTGGGAATGAAATTTACCGCGCTCGGCGAGAAGGACCGCCCCAATCTCGCGGCGCTGCTTGGGCGGCTTCGCAGGATGCAGCACTGTCCGGGCAACGCGTAATTTAGAGTTGCGGCGCGAGAATTTCCGCCGCTTCCGCCGACCCGCGCACGGGCACAAACTCAAATCCACCAGATCTTTCGAACGAGCCGCCCACTCTTCCAGCAGTTTCGCGTCCGCACACTCCATGAGTTGAAAGCAGCGGTCAAAATTGGTTTCCACCCAGCTTCCTGCATACTGGAGACCTTCCGGCATCATGCGGCCTTTTTCGCGAAAGCGTCGATAAGCCGGGATCGCGTCGCGATTCTTGAATCGCTCGATGACCATGTAAAGCATGAAGTTTCTCCGAGTGCCAGGAGCCAAGAAGTCCACCGTGAGTCATACAATATGTCCGTTTTTCTCGCTACAGGATGAGAATGTGCCACTCTTGATCCGGGGGCGGTAGTAGAATTCGCGGTGTTCTTCGAAATTCGAATGAAAGCAACCGGGAAAATCCGTTTGCGGCTCGCGGCGCCGGAAGACGTGCCGGTGCTTCGCGAATTAATCGAAGCCTCCGCTCGCGGCCTGCAGACCGAAGACTACACTCTCGCGCAAATCGAAGGCGCGCTGCAAACCGTTTTTGGCGTCGACAGCCAGCTCATCGCCGACGGCACCTATCTTGTGGCGGAAGCGACATGCACCGCGGAGGGCGACACACGGCAAGCGAAGACGCCGGCTGACTGGGTGATTGTCGGCTGCGGAGGCTGGAGCCGGCGCAAGACTCTCTTTGGCAGCGACCATTGGACCGGCCGCGAGGATGCCTTGCTGGATCCCCAACGCGATGCCGCCAAGATTCGCGCCTTCTTTATCCACCCGGCGTGGGCCCGGCAAGGTGTGGGAAGCATGATCCTTCAAGCCTGTGAGGAGGCCGCACGCGCTGCGGGCTTACGCATCTCCATTCCGCTGGCCAATGGCGAAACTCTCCCGGTCATTCACATGGCCAAGCGCGCCTGAGCCCTATGTGTGATGTTTGTCACAAAGGCGAGTGACGCCCGTCCTAGCTCCCCGCGTCCTTACCTTTGTCGAAGGGCAGGCGCAACGTGTGGAACGCGTCTATGCCCGCGCCATTCAGGACCAAGAGGGCGTCGCGCTGCAGCGCGAGCCCCTCGCCGTTTGGAAAGGCGCAAAGGTCTTGGAGGATACACGCAGCGCTCCCAAGGAAACGCGCACCGAAACGTTCCCGTTTGATCTGCCCGCCAGCCGCCGGGCCCATGTGCAAGCCAATCTGTACTATTTCTATTCCCCCATGGCCGTCACTGAAGCCGAGCAGAAGATCCGCTTCCTGGCCATGTCGCGCCTCGTTCAATAGGGACGATGCCTGTTGAGTCCGCTTAACTCCATGGAATAGAAAGGCTTGCGAGACTCTAAGTGGGCACAGTAAGATTCTTCTTGACTCTGACGTTACGTCAGGGTTGATTCTGCTCCTCGACGGGGCATCCATCGTGACCAAGGCGTTTCACGTCCAGGAATTCGCCAAGCTGGCAGGAGTGACGGTGCGCGCGTTGCACCATTACGACCGCCTGGGGTTGCTCAAGCCCAACCGCACCGAGGCCGGCTACCGCCTTTACCACCTCCGCGATCTCGAGCGGCTGGAGCAAATTGTGGCCCTGAAGTTCCTGGGGATTCCTCTCAAGCAGATCCGGAGGATGTTCCAGCGCGGCACTTCCGCAATGTCCGACTCTCTGCAAATGCAGCGCCGCGTTCTCGAAGAGAAGCGGCGGCTTCTGGATAGCGCCATTCGCGCCATCGTAGAAGCCGAGAGAGCCGCCGCGCCGGGCAATCGGCCGGATTCTACCATCTTGAAGAAAATCATCGAGGTGATCGAAATGCAGGACAACATGGACTGGTCGAAGAAGTATTACAGTGCAGAAGCGCAAGCCAAGATCGAGGAGCGCAAGAAGCTTTGGTCGCCGGAAAATCAGGAGCGCTGGTCGAAAGAATGGTCAGATCTGTTCCGCGACGTCGAAGCGGCTCTCGGAGCAGACCCCGCCGGCGCCAAGGCGCAAGTTCTGGCCGCGCGCTGGAAGAAACTCGTGGAGGGTTTCACCGGTGGCGACGCGCAAATTACCGCGGGACTCGCCAAAATGTATCAGGACCGCCCCAACTGGCCGGCGAGCATCGAGCAAAGGATGCAGCCGTTCAGTAACAAGAAGGTTTGGGAGTTCATCCAGAAAGCCTTCGCCGCTGGCAAAACAACGAACTAGAGGCTCGCAAGAATACCGCAAGCGCCCTATGGAGTGCGGTTTACCCTGAGCATGGCCGAAGGGTAGCCTTGCTGCCGCTTTTTCTTCCCTGCGCCCGTTGACCGCCCAATAGTTCGCCGCCAAAGGCGGTGAAGCTGTCATTCTGAGGGCGTCCAATGAGATGCTCGAACAATCTCAACCCATCCACATCTCGTCATTAATCTTACTGAAATCTGACAACTGAGACCTGACGACTCTTGGTGCCTGCGTCGACAGTGCCCGCAGGTATAATTCCCCTTTTATGGTTTCAGTCGCCTCCATCGCAAAGCGTGGTTACAGCATGTTCATGCGCGTTTTCCCGCGATGCAGCATGATTTCGCAGGCCATCGCGTTCAATCTTTTCCTCGCGTTTTTCCCCACGTTGTTGATCGCCGTCACCGTAGCCACCACGCGCATCGGCGGCAAAACCAGCTTGCTCGAGTTGGTCCAGGACTTCACGGAATTTCTCCCACCGGGCAGTCAGGCGATCGTTTCGGAATTTCTCGTAAACCACGGTCCGGAAGCCTGGAAGGTCGCCCTGTTGGGCTGGTCGGGCACATTGTTGGCGGGCTCGCAGGTCATGAAGCTGGTGATGGAAGGAATTCACATCATCTATGGCGACGAAGAGAAGCCCGGCTTTTTGCACCGGCAGTTTCGCGGCTTGCTCCTGTTGTTGATCACCATTGCTCCGTTGCTCGGCGCCGCGGTTCTCGGAGTTCTAGGCAAACCCTTGCGCCGGTGGATCACGCACGAAGTCGGCAAGCATTCGATTTTGCAGGGCTGGTGGACTGTGTTCTTCCCGCTGGCGGCCATGGTTCTTGCCATGTTGTCACTGACGGTGATTTATCGCGTGGCACGCCCCAAAGAAGACAGCTTGCGAAACGTGCTGCCGGGCGCGGCCGTGGCGACGGTGCTCTGGTGGGTTGCCGACGTCGTGTTTGGCGCCTACGTACGCCGCGTGCCCTACAGTGTGGTCTATGGCGGATTGGCCGCCGTCATCGGCTTGATCATCTGGATGGAGCTCTCCGCCGTGATCATTTTTCTGGGCGCGGCCTGGAACGCCGAATTAGCCGCCAGCCGCAAACTGGAGCAGCGCCATGCCTGAACAACTTGTTCGCGTCGAAACTTATTCTGGCTTCAAGGCCGACGAACGCCCGCTGCGTCTGCACTTAGGCGACCGCACTCTGGAAGTCGTAGCCGTCGAGGACCGCTGGTACTCCCCGGGCGAAACCCATTTCCGGGTGCTCACCGGTGACGGCGATCGCTACATCCTGCGCCACACCGAAGCCCAGGACACTTGGACGCTGACTGCTTACCGTGCCAACGCCCGATTGACATAAAAATTAGCCACAGCGTATAGTCGTTTCACCGCTTGTTGTACGATTTCAGGCGCCGTCTACCCTGCGACGAAGCCCAGACTGAGAGCGTGGTTTTCAGAAGGGCGTGGGATGTTTCGCTCACTACTATCACCGGGTTCCGGGTGCCTTCCTCCTCTTGCCATTCTGGCTTGCTGCTTGTTAAACGCGGCTGATCCGCTCTTTGCGCAAAACCCGCCGCAGCCCGCTCCGCCACCTCCTGCTACCACCCCTGCCGCAAGTTCCGATTCTGCGGCCAAGCCCGCCCCCGCTGCTCCCGCGCAGGAGGTCCAGGAGGTTTCCAGCAAGGACACCCCGGCAACCTTCAAAGTTCGCGTCAACAATGTGCTGGTCCGCGTGGTGGTGCGTGACTCGCGCGGCAAAGCGGTGGGCAACATGAAGAAGGAAGATTTCCAGCTTTACGACGGCCGCAAACTTCAGACCATCACTTCTTTCGCCACCGAGACTCCACGGGCGCACTCCGTTCCACTGACCACTTCTCCCGAGCCGGGCAGCGCTCCCTCTCCAGATGCGGATCCTGCGGTGAAGGCGGCTGCTCTTCCGCAGCGCTTTGTCTCCATGGTTTTTGACGACGTGCATATGTCGATGGAAGATGCCGTGTTCGTGCGCGACTCCGCCACGCGGTTTTTTAGCGCCTTGGCGCCCAGCGATCGCGTGGCCCTGAACGCCACGTCGGGTCAGCTCACGCAGGATTTTACGAACGACCACGCCGTGCTCGGGAAGGCTCTACTGGGAATCGTCCCGCGCCCTCTGACGCAACACAGTTCCTCGGATTGCCCGGATATGACTTATTACGAGGCGGATTTGATTGTCAACAAGAACAACATGCAGGCTCTCGCGGTGGCGGCCGATGAAACCCTACAGTGCGCGTTTGGCGGCGACCCGAGAATGCTTGCGGCGGCGACGATCCAGGCGCAGGCCGCCGCTCAGCGCGCGGTGTCGGAAGGCGACAATGAAACCCAGTACGCCTACCGCCATCTCGACGCCATTGTCAGACGCATGACCAGCTTGCCCGGCCAGCGCATCCTGGTTCTTGTTTCGCCGGGATTCATCTTGAGTACGCTTCAAATTGAAGCTTCAGACATGATCGACCGCGCGACGCGCGCCAATGTCGTGATCAATACCGTCGATGCGCGCGGGCTCTATACTCCGGACCTGATGGGCGATATTGCCAATCCGCCGCGAGACTCCGTTCGCACGGGAGGATTCAAATCGACTTACCGCGTCGAAGCGCAAAGCGCACAAGAAGACGTCTTGGCGGAGTTGGCGGACGGCACCGGGGGCACCTTTTACCACAACCGCAACGACATCGACGAAGCCATGCGCGAGGCGGGCGCGGCCCCGGAGGTTTCCTATGTGCTGGGTTTCTCCCCGCAGAACCTGAAATTCGACGGGCGCTTTCACACGCTGAAGGTTGCGTTGACCACGAAGGAAAAATTCAGCGTGCAGGCGCGCCACGGTTACTTCGCTCCGCGTTCCGCCGAAGACCCCGCCGAAATCGCCAAGGAAGAGATTCAGCAAGCGCTGTTTTCGCAAGAGGAAGTCCACGATATTCCCCTGGACTTGCAGACACAGTATTTCAAGAAGGACCAAGAAGCAGCCCGTTTGGCCGTGCTCGCTCACCTGGACGTAAAAGGCGTGCGTTTTCGCAAGTTGGAGGGCCGCAACAACAATCAATTGACCATCGCCATGGGAGTTTTTGACGAGAACGGCCAATTTGTCACCGGCATGCAGAAAATCATCGACATGAAATTGCTCGACACCACCTATGCGCGCCTGATGCGCTCCGGGCTTACTGCAAAATCCAGTTTCGATGTGAAGCCCGGCACTTACTTGGTGAGGCTTGTGGTGCGCGACGCAGAAGGCGCGCAGATGGCCGCGCGCAATGGCGCCGTGGTGATTCCTTTTTAGTGGTAGTGCAATAGGAACCTGCCGTGAGAGAAATTTGTTGCGCGAGGCCGTTGTAGGGGCGCACTTCTTAGACCTGTCATCCCGAATCCCCGCGGTTTTTGCGGGGTGAGGGTTTTGCTTTTCGGTCTTAGAGGTGTTCGTCTTGAGGATTTCAACTGAGCCAGACAGGTTCTAGCGGGTGCGGAAGAGTTTCGGTCGACTGGGCAGGAGGTTCCCATGACTACATTCAGAGGCTACTTAATGCGGCTTGCCGCGACAATGATCGCGGCGGCTTTCGGCACAAACGGTTTTTCAGCACGTGCGCAACAGCAGCCTGCCCCGCCTCCGCCCCAGGCGCCGCAAGCGGCTGCTCCCGCCGAACCGTCCGGCGTGGTCATCAAGAAAGAAACAAAATTGGTGCTGGTCGACGCCGTCGTCACCGACAAAAAAGGCAACTACGTTCGCGACCTCACGCAGAATGCATTCAAGGTGTATGAAGACAACAAGGAGCAACCCATTTCCAGTTTTTCTTCCGGCGCGGAAGCTGTGACACAACCCAACGGGCAGCGCCATTATTTGATCCTGTTCTTCGACAATTCCACCATGGCTGCTCCGGATCAAATCCAGGCGCGCGGCGCGGCGCAGAAATTTATCGAAGCCAACGCGGGTCCCGATCACCTCATGGCCGTCGTGGATTTTGGCGGCTCGCTGCGCATCGTCCAGAACTTCACGGCCAGCGCCGTCTTGCTGCGCGCCGCTGTTTCCGGAGTGAAGGGCTCCGCGGTGGACCCAAACGCGCCTCCGTCGGATGCCGCCGTAACAGTAGCCTCAGCCGACGTCCCCACGATGGGAATGTCATCGCTCTTTAATGCGCAGGCGGATTTTGGCGCGCGCACCATGCTTCTCGCCGTGCGTAGCCTGGCAAAAAATCTGCGCAGCATCCCTGGACGCAAGATGATGATTCTCTTCTCGGGTGGTTTCCCGCTGACTCCGGAAAATGAATCGGAATTGACGGCCACCATCGATGCTTGCAACAAATCCAACGTGGCCATCTACGCCGTGGACGCGCGAGGGCTTGCTGCCCCGGTTCCCGGCGGCAGCGCCCTGAGCCGAGCGGCCCCCGGCAACA
This sequence comes from Acidobacteriota bacterium, assembly GCA_003223255.1. Taxonomy (GTDB): domain Bacteria; phylum Acidobacteriota; class Terriglobia; order Acidiferrales; family UBA7541; genus Acidiferrum. The sequence continues at coordinate 44,726 of QHYJ01000185.1, forward strand.
AAGCAACTCCTGCCAAGGCAAGTTCCGTTGCAGCATCGGCGCGAAACTCGATTCGTCATCATTCCTCGCGTCCGAGGCTCGTGCTCGCCGGTTATCCCGCGGTGGCCATGCCTGATCCGCAGAGACCTGGCGGCGGGGGCACGGGCGGTGGCGGAGGCGGTCGTCCTGGAGGAGGCGGCACGGGCGGGGGCACCGGCGGTGGTGGCACAGGTGGTGGTCGTGGTGGTACGGGCGGGGGAGCGGGCGGAGGTACTGGCGGCGGAAGGGGCGGGACCGGCGGAGGAACGGGAGGCGGGACGCGAGGCGGTGGAACCGGTGGCGGAACGCGAGGCGGTGGAGCCGGTGGCGGAACGCGAGGCGGGGGCGGAGCGCCGAACTCGAATAGGTACAATTCCACTTACAGCCAGCCGCGGACCATCGTACCGACTTTTCCCCCTTCGGTAGCTACAAATCAGCAAATTCTCGCAGCGCTGGCGGAAGGAACCGGAGGCTTCACCATTTTCAACACGAACGATTTGCTCGGCGGACTCGAAAAAATCGGGCGCGAGCAAAATGAATTTTACATTTTGGGATACGCGCCGCCGGACACGCCGGAAGGCAGTTGCCACACGCTGAAGGTGAAGATGAACGAAGGCGGTCTCCACGTGCGCGCGCGCAGCGGGTACTGCAACGTTCGAACGGCCAACGTGCTCGAAGGCAAGCCTCTCGAAAAACAGCTCGAGGCGCATGCGACCGGCTCCCAGGCAGGCTCGATCCATGGCGTGCTCGAGGCTCCGTTCTTCTACACCGGGCCGAACACCGCGCGCGTCAACCTGGCCATGGAAATTCCTTCCGACTCGTTCCAATTCAACAAGGAAAAAGGGAAATATCACGCCAGCTTGAACGTGCTGGGCATTGCGTATCGCAACGACCGAACCATCGGTGCGAAATTCAGCGACACGGTGAACCTCGACTTGGAAAAAGACGAGTGGAAGGAGTTCACGAAGACCCCGTATCAATACGAAAACCAATTCGACGCTGCGCCAGGAGATTACAAGCTCACGGTGGTCTTGAGCGCGGGCGGCGATGCTTTCGGAAAGTTTGAGTCGCCGCTGTCGATTGACGCGTACGACGGAAAGCATTTCAGTCTTGGCGGGATTGCGCTCACGAACTCGGTGCAGAAGCTCAACGACATTCCTCAAAGCCTGGACTCGGTGTTGTTGGAGGATCGCACGCCGCTGGTGGTAAAGGGCATGCAAATCATTCCTTCGCCGACAAATCGTTTCAAGCACACCGAGAACGTGGTCGTCTACAGCGAAATCTACGAGCCGCTGTTAACCTCGGAAAACCCTCCGGTCGTCGCCATGGGTTACACCATTCTCGAGCGCGCCAGCAACCAGAAAGTTTTCTCGACGGGGGCGGTACGCGCGGATGACTTCATCCAAAAGGGAAATCCAGTAATTCCTATTGGCATGAAAGTGAAGGTTGACGACTTGAAGCCCGGTTCTTACCGCTTGGTGGTGCAGGCCGTCGATTCCGTTCAGAACCATGCGCCCGACCGCACCGTCGATTTCGACATCAGCGAGTAGTGCCAGGAAACGTTGGAAGTTTTGAAGGTTAGAAGCTGGGAAAGTCAGAACGTTCGGAAGAGGAAAGACCCAGGTTTATGAACCAAGGCACCCATCCGCCACCTGGTCTTTGGTCTGGGCCACCGGTCCAGCCATCCGGTTTCTAATTCTTTTCTTAGTCTTAGCCCGGGCCACCCGCAGGAATCCGCACCGTGCTGACATGATTCACGCACTTAAGATTCAAGCTTTCGCCTGATTGCGCGTGCTGGCACGTAATGGCACCAATAACCGTCAATTCTCCTTTGCGGACTATCACCAGGGTGAGTTCCGATCCCCAAACGGGGAACCCTCAGCGGAAACTCACCCTTCCTCTAACCCGGCCCCATGAGTGCGATCAGGAAAGAAAAGCGTAATCCCGAGAGGCTTCGAGTGGTGCTCTCGCCGAGAGCGAAACCATTGCTCACCGAAAGTGCTTCGACGGAAAACGTCAGCCCTCACGGAATGCGTGTACTCACAGAACAGTTCTGGAAGCGGGGCACGGAACTGACGGTGCAATCTTCAAAGCACGAACTTTTGGGGCGCGGGAGAGTGGTCTACTGTCAATCCTTTTCACACGGGACATTTGCCATTGGACTGGAGCTTTTGGCTCGCACCGATTGATTGGATACTTTTCCACGGGGCGGCGTAGGCGGAAGTGGGAGGCGTGAACACCTCGGCTCTCATCGCGGAGACGGTCAGGACTCCCGCAAGGACGTTCACCCGTGGCACACGTCATGCTCGGCGTTCGGGGTGAAACGGGCCAGCTTGCTCGTCAATCTAAAGGGGCGTGTGGAAAGATTTCCTTGCATCGTTATTGATAGGTCGAAGGGTGGTTTGCGGTTGCGCGGGAGTTTCCACTTAAGGCGAGGACAAGCTGTTGAGGTAACGTTTGACGATGACCTCTTGAGGGTGCGGTGCCAAGTAATATGGGTTCGTGAAGGTGAAGCCGGACTGGCGAGCGTTTAAGGCCAACCAATCGTATCCCACCGCGGCGTACTCTCAAGTCGGTACTAGCCAGATACTGAGGAGTGAGGTAACTGCTTATAAGATTGCAATTGTTTACCTGATTGCAATTCAGACGTGTGGGGATAACCTCGTACTCCTTTCAAACTAATCACCGGGGTGAAATTCCTCGGCGCAAGGGGAACTTTACCCACGCCGCCAGCCCTCGGGAAGTACGAAGGATGCTCGGCAGGAAAGAAAAGCGAAGCCAACAAGAAGTCGAAGTGATGCTTTCCACCGTTGGACAGCATCCGATGTTCGGAGAGTTAGCCTCGATGGAGAACGTGAGTTCTTACGGGGTGCGGGTACGGACCGAACGGCCTTGGGAGCCAGATACTCATGTTCTCTTCAAGTCCGCAGAAGGCGATTGGGTACGCGCAAGAGTCATCTACTGTCAGTTCCTTGACGCCAAATCTTTTGCCGTTGGATTGGAGTTGCCCGCATCGCGTCGTAGGACGGATGCCGCGAAGGATTGGGAACTGACGATGCGCTATCGCTGCCCGAAATGCGGCAAGAGTTACGCTGTCGTGGAGTGGAAGAAGAACCCGAAATGCCGACAGTGTGGAGCGGACCTGCGCATCGATGACGAGCCGCGCAAATAATCGCTACCATCTGGTTGTTAGCTAATCGCGGTCATCAATAACAACCACGTTCGCGGCATGCGGACCTTTCGGCCCCTGCGCGATCTCGAACTCGACGCGATCTCCCGGCTTCAGTGTTCTATAGCCCTCTCCTGCGATATCCGTGTAGTGAACGAAAACGTCGGGGCCGCCGTCATCTCGTCCAATAAAACCATAACCTCTCGAATCTAGAAACCACTTCACTTTGCCTTGCACGTTCTATCCTGCGGAGCACGCGCCCCGAGGTTGCGCCAGCAAGGTTGTTCAAGGGAATCCGCTGAAGACACGGAGAGGCAAGGGAATAATCCCTTAAAGTGAAAACCAGGGTTCACCTATTTTGTGCGGCATGGATTGGTAGAAGGAGGCGGGAGAAACTTACTTCGCTTGATGTGAAGTATGCGCCATCCGATGCCGATGCACTGACGCGAATTTTTAACCAGGAAGGCTGCGCTTTTTCATACTTACGGGTAGAACTTGCCGCTCAGGCGGCTCGTGTTACACTTCGGACACCGCCACAGGAGAAACGGGGGACGTTCTCGTGGCACTTCCGCCAGATACATTGGCTGTGCATCCGAGGGACAGGGCATACGCGGCACGGTGTAGGGTTCCATCGGACTTCTTGAACCTTCCTTGTTCAGGAAATATCCCCGTGAGGCGTTATAGCCGACGACGCAACCGGGTGCTCCACACACATACATAGGGGTCGCGTGCCCGTGTGTCACGGACTGCCGCATCTCCATTTCAGTATGGTGTTCGTAGCAGAGGGCGTGAAGTACTCCGGTTGGCCATGGCGCTGGGGCTGCCATACGGCCTCCTTGAAACCCCCGAGTCGGAGTTTCGTTCAGGGACACTGGTTCTGTGCACGTCCGTTTGAGATTGCGCGGCTAGTGTCTCCGAACACATTGCGTGTACTCCCTTGTTCTAGCGATGTCAACATAAATCGCTTCAGGCCAGTCAAAGGGTGCTCGTGGTCAACAAGGTTTATGTTTATGCGCTTTGATTTCCGGAAAAGTCTCTTGCGGAAAAACTTGTGACCGTGAATATTTGCAGAAGCACCCAAATTTGGGAGTCGCGGAGGCGGTGTCGAGCGGTGAGATTGGTGCGGCAAGCTGTTCGGCCAGCCAGCGCTATTCAACAAGGCGTGACAAACCGTGGCCAAGCGAAAAGCGGGAGAAGGCTCCCGCAGTCCAAAAGAGCTTGGTTACAAAATCTGGAGGATTTAATAAGCCTTGTATTTTCAGCGTGTTCCATTGCATAACGATTCGACGATACCGCCGGTCGTGAGGGGAACTTTTTGGCGCGCCGCGGGTTATTCTAAACAAGAGCCAGCTCGAAGTTTGCCTCCAGGCAGGAGAACGCGATGAGGCCGCTGAATTTCCGCGCACCCAGCTTTCGTTTTCGATTTCCTTCGATTGCCGCCACGCCCCGCTCATTGCTTGCCCTCGTCCTCTCCCTCTCTTGTGTGCCATGGGGAGTTGATCTGCCTGCTGGTGCCACCACGCTTCCAGCCTCCAAAGAAAAGAAGCAGAAACCGGATCCTGCGCTGAAAGGCCTGCCGATTACCGAACTGAGCCCTGACGAAGCGATTTTGCATGCTCTGAACCGCCTCGCGTACGGCCCGCGGCCAGGCGACGTCGAGCGCGTGCGGCAAATGGGCTTGGCCAAGTGGATTGAGCAGCAGCTCAATCCCAACTCCATCGATGACAAAGCGATGGAGGCGCGGCTGCAGGGTTACCCGACGCTGCGCATGCCAACGGCGAAATTGATTGACGAATATCCGCAGCCGAAGCCGGCGGTCGTCCAAGCGGAGCGGCAGGCGCGGGAAAGAGCGCAAGTGGAGCAGCGCCGCGCCGAGGCCGCGGCTGCCAATGCCTCGTCAAGTTCCCCCGCCGATAAAGAGATGCAAGCCTCGCAAGCGCAGCAAAGTGGAAGCTCTGAAACACAGAGCGCCGCTTCCTCCGGAACCGGTGAATCGGCTGCGCAATCCGCCGCGGAAAATCCCAACGCGCCCGCTCCGATGAAAGAGCCCGCCATGGAACCGGAGCAAGCCGCGAAAGGCGCGCGCCGGCGCGACGCGCTGGGCGGTGGCGATCCGAACAACATTCCACGCGCGGTTGCCGATGACAGCAGGCGGCCCGCGCGCATCGTCGCGGAACTCGCCATGGCCAAAGTGACGCGCGCGATTTACAGCGAGCGCCAGCTCCAACAAGTGATGGACGATTTCTGGTTCAACCACTTCAACGTGTTCGCCGGCAAAGGCGAAGACCGTTACTACCTCACTTCGTACGAGCGTGACGTCATCCAGCCGCGCGTGCTGGGAAAATTCAAGGACTTGGTCACCGCGACGGCGAAAAGTCCCGCGATGCTTTTTTATCTCGACAATTTTCTTAGCGCCGATCCGCGCGCGGCGCAGCGCCAGGCCCGGGAGCGCGCTATGCGCCAGCAGCGCCATGGAAGATTCGGCAGACGCTGGCCGCCGCGTCCGCCTGCGAATCCGCAGCAAGGCGCTAAAAAGAACGAACGCGGGTTGAACGAAAATTACGGCCGCGAGCTGATGGAATTGCACACGCTCGGCGTCGACGGCGGTTACACGCAGAAAGACGTCACGGAAGTGGCGCGCGCCTTCACTGGCTGGACGATTGACAAGCCAAGAATTTACGCCGATTTCAAATTCGACGACCGCCTGCACGATCCCGACGCGAAAATGGTGCTGGGAAAGAAAATTCATTCTGGCGGTATGAAAGACGGCGAGCAGGTGATTGACCTGCTGGTGCACCAGCCCAGCACGGCGAAATTTATTTCCACGAAGCTCGCGCGCCGCTTCGTTTCCGACAATCCTCCGCCCGCGCTCGTGAATCACATGGCCGAAACTTTCCTGTCGAGCAATGGCGACATTCGCGCGGTGATGAATACCTTGATTTGGTCGCCGGAATTCTGGTCGCGCGAAGCGTATCGCGCAAAAATCAAAACGCCGTTCGAATTGGTGGTTTCCGCGGCGCGCGCGCTCGGCACTGACGTGGACACGCCGCTGCCGCTAGTGCAATGGGTTGGCCGTATCGGCGAACCCCTCTATCAATGCCAGCCACCGACAGGCTACTCGGACAGAGCGGAAACGTGGGTGAACACCGGCGCGCTGCTCAATCGCTTGAATTTTTCGCTGGCGCTGGCCGGCAACCGCATGCGCGGCGCCCGCAGCGATGTGTCTTCGCTGCTAGGAGTGGATTCTTCCGCCGACGCGAAAGCGGCGCTGGACCGCGCGGTGCAGGTTTTACTTGGGGGGCAGGCAGCGCCTGCAACCGTCGAGACGCTCGAAAAGCAATTGGACAATCCGCAAGTTTTGCAAGCGAGGCTTGACGATCCGCACAAGCAAGTGGATTTGGGCCTGATCGCAGGGCTGGTGCTCGGCGCGCCGGAATTTCAAAAGAGATGAAAACAAGGAAGTGCAAGTCGAAAGTTAAGCAGTTAAAGGTTGAAAGTTACAAGATGGTTCCTTGTTTCGCTTCATCTCTTCGCGTTTTATTTTGCTTTTCTTGGACCTTGAACTTTGAACTTTCACCGAAGAGGTTGCCATGAGCTACTCCTGTTGTGAAGGCGTGCGCGGGCTGAGACTCTCGCGGCGGTATTTCCTGAAGCAAGGCGGCGTGGCCCTGGTGGGCCTGAGCGCCATGCCCGCGTTTCTCCAGCGCGCCGCGGCCGCCACGCCGATGCCCAACAAAAAGCAGTTCGTGGTGCTCTTTCAGCGCGGCGCGGCCGATGGATTGAACATCGTCGTGCCCTATGGCGAACCGAATTATTACCGCATGCGCCAGACGATCGCGATTCCCCAGCCGAAGCGCGGCGGAACCGATGCCGCGATCGACCTCGACGGGTTTTTCGGTTTGCATCCGAGTCTCGCGCTGCTCGAGCCGCTCTTTCATAAGAATCAGCTCGCTATCGTGCACGCCGCGGGCTCGCCCGATCCCACCCGCTCGCATTTTGACGCGCAGGACTTCATGGAATCCGGCACGCCGGGCCTGAAATCGACCGAAGACGGCTGGCTGAACCGCGCGCTCGAAACCGTTCCGGAAGAAAATGCTTCGCCCTTCCGCGCCGTGGCGATGGGGCCGAATCTCCCGCGTACATTGCAAGGCGTCGCGCCCGCGATTGCGCTGCCCGACCTGAAGCAATTCAAAGTGATGGCGCAAGCGCCGGGAACGGGCGCGATGGTCGAGGGCGGCTTCGAAGCCATGTACGCGCAAACCGTGGACAAAGCGCTGCAAGGAACGGGCACGGAAACCTTTGAAGCCATCGATTTGCTGCGCAAGGCGGATCCCGCGAAATATCAGCCGGAAAACGGCGCGCAGTATCCCACGAGCCGCCTCGGCCAGAGCTTGCAGCAAGTCGGCCAGCTCTTGAAGGCCGACATCGGCGTGGAAGTTTTGTTTGTCGATTGCGGCGGCTGGGACAATCACGTCAACGAAGGCGGCGTGCAGGGTCAGCTCTCAAACCTGCTGCGCGATCTCGGCCAGGGCCTCGCGGCGTTTCACCAGGACCTGGGCGACCGCATGGCGAACATTGTGTTTGTTACCATGAGCGAATTTGGCCGCACGGCGCGCGAAAACGGCAATCGCGGCACAGACCATGGCCACGCCAATTGCATGTTCGTGATGGGTGGCGACGTGCGCGGTGGCGAAGTTTACGGCAAATGGCCCGGTTTGAACGATCATCAGCTCAACGAAGGCCGCGACTTGGCGCTCACCACCGATTTTCGGTCGGTGCTCGGTGAAATCCTCACCAAGCACATCGGCGTCGCCGATTTGAAGCCGGTCTTCCCCGGCTTCGACAACAACCCGCGCAAATTCCCCGGCCTCATCCGCGCTTAGTGAAAAAAGTACCTCCCGAGGAATGGTTCCCTCGATGTTTTGCTGACGGTTGCGAAAGACGAAAGGGGCGGCTCGTCGCCGCTCCTTGTGTCTTTCTCCGAACTGTTGTTCACTCTCGACTTTCAGCTCTGCCGTTTCACTCCGCTGATTTCAGTTCGCGGAGCCAGATGTTGCGGTAGCGCACGGGATGGCCGTGGTCCTGCAGTGCGAGCGGGAGTTTTTCCGGTGTCGGTTTGTAGGGCGGGCGCGCGTGGTGCGCGGTGGGTCCAGTGAGTTCGACGTTGTCCTGCACCAGCACGCCGTTATGAAAAACGGTTTCGCGCGCGGGACGCGTCAGC
>QHYJ01000187.1:0-6802 GCA_003223255.1 Acidobacteriota bacterium
GCCATTGATTACGCAAAGCTCAACCATATGGGTGATCGGACGAAGATGACCGGCGAATGGTTGGCTTTCTGCTCGGCCTGTCCCGTGCCGGAAATCGCCAATGTTTTCGAGCGCACCGGAATCCCGTTCTTTCAGGTGAGCGGGATGGTGCGGGAAGACGCCAGCGCCTGGAAGGAAATCAATGAGTGGGTCGAAGCGGCTCGAGTGGCCCGCGTCATGGAGCACAATCGATTGGGCCTCTTGGGTCACTACTACGGTGGCATGCTGGATATCTATTCGGACTTAACGCTGCAATATGCATGTTTCGGGGGACATATCGAGATTCTGGAAGTCGAGGAGCTGGCATCGCTGCGCCGTGAAGTGAGTGAGGGCGATGCGCAAAGAAAATTGGCTGAATTCCGGACCGCCTTCGAGGTCCAGGACGACTGCTCGGCGGATGAACTGGTACGTGCAGCCCGGACTTCTGTAGCTCTGGACATCCTCGTCGAGCGCCATCGTCTCGGCTCGCTGGCCTACTATTACAAAGGCACAGGCAATGCCGAGAATGAAGACGTCATAAGCTCCATCATTCTGGGTACCAGTCTGCTTACGGGACGCGGAATCCCCGTCGCCGGAGAATACGAAGTCAAGAACGTACAAGCGATGAAGATCATGGACGCTTTCGGGGCAGGCGGTTCCTTCACGGAATACTATGCCGTGGATTACAACGACGACGTCGTTCTCATGGGCCACGACGGTCCTGGCCATATCGCCATCGCAGAGGGCAAAACGAAGGTGCGTCCTCTCAAGGTTTATCACGGCAAAGTGGGGCAGGGACTCTCCGTGGAAATGTCGGTAAAACACGGACCGGTAACGCTGCTCTCCGTTGCGGAGGCAAGAAACGGCAGGCTGAAGCTAGTTGCGGCCGAGGGCGAATCGGTTCAGGGCCCCATCTTGCAGATTGGCAATACCAACAGCCGGTACCGGTTTTCCCTCGGCGTCAGAAAGTTTATGAATGACTGGAATGCGGCCGGCCCTGCTCATCACTGTGCTGTTGGGCTGGGTCACCTTGCAAGCAGGCTTAAGAAGCTAGCGCTGCTGCTTAAGCTGGATTTCGTGCAAGTCTGCTGACTCTATAACTGCGACTTATCCATGTCTATAGGAAAGGAGTTTGAATTTATTGACAATGCGTCGCAGGCAGCTCCAGACAAAGAGACGCGAAATTTTCGCTCGCCAATACGCTCGGCGACTTTTAGGTCCACGCGGCGACCTTTTTAATTGGGAAACGAACCAGAGGAAAAAAGAAGAGGAGCACACCGTGAAACACTCTCGCAGTGTGAAAATCTTGGGAATGGCGTTTCTACTGTTCGTTCTAGGGATCACGCCACAAGTTTTCAGTCAGGGCGCGCCTGCTTCTCTGGAAGATGGCTTCAGGAATCCACCGGCCTCCGCCAAACCCCGCGTCTGGTGGCACTGGATGAATGGCAACATCACGAAAGAGGGGATCAGGCTGGATCTCGAGTGGATGAAACGTGTCGGAATTGGCGGGTTCCAGAACTTCGATGCCGCCCTGCATACGCCGAAGCTCGTAGACAAGCGCTTGGTGTACATGACGCCAGAATGGAAGGAGGCCTTCAAATATGCCACCACGCTTGCCGACCAGCTTGGCCTCGAAGAAGCCATCGCTGGTTCGCCGGGCTGGAGCGAGTCCGGTGGCCCCTGGGTCAAGCCGAACCAGGGCATGAAGAAAATCGTTTGGAGCGAGAAGAGGATTGAAGGCGGGAAAACCTTCTCAGGTGTGTTACCGCACCCACCCACGACGGCAGGGCCGTTTCAGAACGTCCCGCTCTTTGATTTCCTAGCCTCGATAAGCGGCGGACCGCAGCCGGCAGGTCCGACGTTCTATGCTGACACCGCAGTCATCGCCTATCGGGCTCCGGAGAGCGATGCGCCCGTTACGGCGCTGCATCCCAGGATCACTTCCAGTGGCGGCAACCTTGACCTGGCAGTTCTAACGGATGGCGATTTGGTGAAACCCACTCCGCTTCCAAAAGCCCCAGTAAGCCAGCAGGCATGGATTCAGTATGAATTCTCAAACCCGCAGACGATGCGCGCTGTAACGCTAGTCCTCAACGATCCAGGCGCAGCGGCAGCCAACAGGTTCGGTGCCGCACCCTCCATTGCTGCTGTGGAGGCAAGCGACAACGGACAAACCTTTCACAAATTGGCGGACATTCCTGGAGATGGGGGAATAGAACATACGACCGCGTTTCCCGCCACGACCGCTCGAGTTTTCCGCGTAACCTTCGCCGATAGGCCGCCGTCGGGATTCGGCGATCTGACATTCGATGTGGAGAATCCGTTCGGCGATTTCAGCCGATTGAAGCCCGACCCCAACTTCGAAATCTCAGAATTGGTCCTTCACCCAGGGGCCCGCATTAACCGCTTCGAAGAGAAAGCTGCCTTCGCCAAGCTTGCCCGTCTTGATAAGTTTCCGACGCCTGCGGTTCCCATTGGCGATGCCATCCGCAAAGCCGATGTCATCGACTTGACTTCCAAGATGCAGCCGGACGGCAAGCTCGATTGGACCCCACCGGCTGGTGACTGGGTCGTCCTCCGTTTTGGCTATTCGCTCTTAGGCATTACCAACCATCCGGCTTCTCCGGAAGGTACTGGACTCGAAGTGGACAAGCTTAATCCTGACGATGTCCAGGGGTACATGAACAAATATTTGGACAACTACAAGGACGCGGTTGGCGACTTGATGGGCAAGCGCGGTCTGCAGTACGTGATCAATGACAGCTGGGAAGCCGGAACGCAGAACTGGACCGACAACCTGATCGCGGAATTCACCAAGCGGCGCGGCTATGACCCGCGCCCATGGATGCCGGTTCTGACCGGCCGGGTAATCGAAAGCTCCCAAGCGAGCGAGGGATTCCTTTGGGATTTTCGCGAGACGCTAGCGGACATGCTGGCCGACTATCACTACGACCTGATCACCAGGATTCTTCATGAGCGTGGGATGGGTCACTACGGTGAGTCGCACGAAGAAGGACGGGCGTTTATCGGCGACGGCATGCAGGTGAAGCGCAGCAACGACGTGCCTATGTCGGCCATGTGGACCCAGAAGCCCGGCGTGAATCGGGAGCAGTACGGTTACGATGCTGACATTCGCGAATCGGCCTCCGTCGCTCACATCTATGGCCAGAATTTGGTTGCTGCCGAGTCGCTGACCGCCGCTTCCGGCGCATATGCTTGGTCGCCCGCGACCCTGAAGCCTACCGCGGACAAAGAGTTAGCCATGGGTCTGAACCGGTTTGTGATTCATACCTCCGTACATCAGCCGCTGTTGGACAGGAAACCGGGGCTGTCCCTCGGTCCGTTCGGGCAATGGTTCAACCGCAACGAAACCTGGGCGGAGCAAGCTACCCCCTGGGTCTCCTACCTCGCCCGCTGTTCCTACCTGTTGCAGCAGGGAAAATTCGTAGCCGATGTTGCTTATTTCTATGGTGAGGACTCCAACATCACGGCAATCTATGGCGATCATTTCCCCGATGTTCCCGAGGGTTACAATTTCGACTACGTCAATGCCGACGCTCTTATTCATGAGTTCTCGGCAACGAACGGCGTTCTGACAACTCCAAGCGGCATGACCTATCGCGTGCTAGCACTCGACCCGCGCAGCAAGCAGATGTCACTGCCAGTTCTGCGGGAGATTAACGAATTAGTGGAAGCAGGCGCGATTGTCGTGGGTGCAAAGCCGGAGAGCGATCCCAGTCTCGCGGATGATCAGGCTGAGTTCCACAGCTTAGCAGATAAGCTTTGGGGCTCGGGTAACGGCGCAAGTGTTGAGAAGGGAAGAGTGTATGGCGCGGAGAAGTTGGCCGACGTGCTCGAGACCTCGAACATCTCACCCGACTTCGAATATGCGAAGTCCAAAACCGATACGAGTATTCTTTTTGTCCACCGCAAGCTTGCTGACGGGGACGTCTATTTCGTTGACAACCGCAACGATCGCGACGAAGTGTTCGACGCGTCGTTCAGAGTGCAAGGCAAAGCGCCCGAACTATGGCACCCCGACAGCGGACAGATCGAGCCAGCGTCATATCAATCGGCCAATGGCCGCACCACGGTGCCGTTGCGTCTGGAGCCTTGGGGCACGGTATTCGTCGTTTTCCGGCATCCCGCGAAAGCGCCTTCTCGGGCCATTCCAGGCGTTGTTGAGCAGGTCCTCGTGACTATCAATGGCCCGTGGGACGTGGCTTTTGAGCCAGGCCGCGGCGCACCTCCTAGGATTGCTTTCGATAAACTCATATCTTGGCCAGACAGCGCCGACCAAGGCGTGAAATACTTTTCCGGCACCGCAACTTACACAAAGAGTGTGCAAGCCCGCGCAGATTGGTTTAAGCCTGGCGCCTATCTTTGGATTGACCTGGGACAGGTTAAGAACCTCGCCGAAGTTTCGGTGAATGGTAAGCCGTTGGGTATTGTCTGGAAGACACCCTATCGCGTGGAGGCCACCGGTGCGTTGAAGCCGGGAGACAATGAAATCGAAATCAAAGTCACGAACGGTTGGGCGAACCGCATCATCGGGGATCGCCAACCGAACGCGACCAAGACCTACACTTTTACGTCTCCGAAATTTTATAAGGCCGATTCACCACTGTGGCCTTCCGGCCTGTTGGGTCCAGCCCAGATTCTCCGCCTAAACACCGGAAGTTAAATCATCAGCAACCTCGGCGACAAGAGTTTGCTGATTCAGTCAGCCGAAGAAAGTGCAATTGCGCGGCAAGCAGGTTCGATGGCTTTGGAGAAAAACCGGTGAAGGAGTTCTCTGGTGGCATGGCGCAGCGGCTGGGCATCGCTCTACTTGCACTGGCCGATGCGCCAGTCCTTTTGCTCGATGAACCCACCACCGGGCTCGATCCCGAGGCCTGCGCTGGGTTGCGGGAATTGTTGGCGGCCGGACGCAACGAGGGCAAGACAGCCTTACTGACCTCGCATATTCTTTCTGGGGTCGCGGAACTGGCGGACCGCGTGCCCATCCTGGTGCAAGGCCATCCCGTGACTGTCCAACCGGTTAGCTCGCTCCGCCATCAACTCATGACCTCTTGCCGCCTCCTCGTACACCTGCTCAACCCAGACGAGGAGTTCGTCTCTGCACCTTTTGCAAGATGGCGATTTCTCAAGCCGCCTATGCTGCCCAGTTCGTTGACGCCTGGTGGTGTGGTCCGCGGGCCCCCTGATCGTCTCTGGGCGTTCCCTTCGCAAACGCCACATTTGATTGGACATCCGCTGGCATGGGGAGATGTTTCGCGGAAACGTGCCGACATTTCACGGCGGAACGCTGAACAAGCCAATTGTTTTTGCTAACAACACGATTCCTTAAAACTTCCGTGCAATTTGAGATGGATGTGCATGGTGGGCCTCCGCGTAAGCGACACCACCAGCGCTTGGAGAGTTTGCGCCACCTTTCTTCACATCAATGCCTTCGTTATTCTCGCCAGCTCTTTGATCCATCTCCCAAAATTGCGAGAGACGCTTCGATTGCGCCACCAGCCGAGCCATTCGAGAGCCTGGTAAATTTCCAATTCTCCAAGTTCTCTGCAAAAATTCTCCCAGCTCCGTGAGGCGCCGGCGCGAGTTTGATATTCGTCAAAGTAAGCACGCCACATGGCTTGCCTCTGATCGCCGGTCCACATGCCAGAAGAAACGCTAACCAAGTCAAAACCGCCGGGGCCCAGCGCAGCTGTCTCCCAATCAATGACCGCAAGTGGGTGAGCGGCATTGCGGCGACGGAGCATGATGTTCTTTCCAAAGAACTGGCCGTGGATCACGCTCTTCGGTAACGCTGCAAACCAATCGATTCGATGCTCATAGTGATCGAGCGCTTCAGCGACCAGCAGGCGGTCTTGTCCGCTTAGCCCTGGCAAAATCTTGCGGACTCGTTCGGCGCAGCCCTGGTAATGCGCGACGTCCCAGACCGGAAGAAAGCTGGTCTGAGATGCATGCAGATTACGCGTCGTGGCATGAAAGCGGGCGGCCCATCGTGCTGCGGGGACCCAGCGCTCGTAGTTTCGGCAATCACGCAGCCTCGACTTTCCAACATCCTCGAGAAAGATCCAGTAGATGCCGTGACTAGGGTCCCAACGGACGGCATAGAGTTGAGGACTGCCCAGGTCTGCCTCCGAGAGAATTTGCTGATAGACCCGCAGTTCGTGGTGACTAGGACCAAGGTCACCTGCTCGAACCTTCCGCGCCCCTTCGATTTGGTGGTCGGGATTCAAGTCCTTAAAGAACACCGGAATCCATTGGCCAGTGTCAAGGCATACGCGCAGGTGTTCCGCCTGGAAACTCGAAACATGTTTGCAAGCCTCGCGCTGTAATTCTCGGATGTGAACCGGCTTGCCCCATAAACGGGAGAAGGCATCTTCCAGTGTCTCGATGATGATTCCTGCCACCGATTCGGTATTTTTGAACCGCCGGGCCGCATGTTCTTGCGCCGCAGGTAGTCCCGTCTCTGAATGTTCCGGCATTCCCTTATTTCCTCCAGTCCGCCAGACCGATGGCCTCGGCCATCCGCGTTTGATAATAGTGGAGTTTCACCGCCGAGACCTCCCAGTTCGGGTCAAACTTCACACTCTCCCAGAAGAATTCGGAAAGCCCCCTAAAGATTCTCCCCAGGATCTTCATGGCTAGAAGGTCTTGCATCTTTATGCCGGGCCAGCGGCATTCGATGACCTCGTGGTAAGCAATAAGGTCGATATATGCGAGATCTGCTGCAGGAACACCGCAACCGCTTGCTTCCCAGTCAAAGGGAAAG
>QHYJ01000187.1:6819-11802 GCA_003223255.1 Acidobacteriota bacterium
ATGGACAAGGGTTCGCGGCATCTGATGGCACGAACGTTCAATGCGATCCCAGTGCGATTCCAGAAAATTGCATTGCTGAATCACCGTTTCGATGACGGCGAGGTCTTCTTGGGGGGGGTTCAGATGCTCGAAGTTTCCTTGCAGTCTCGCACGAGCCGTTCGCAGTTGCCCAAAGAAGTGTTCGGGTCCTAAGTCGGGAAGCAGTGGTGTGGCCGCGGCGCGCTCCCCCGAACTATGGAGAAGTCCAAGCCATCTTCCCGCTAAAGCAGAGTGATCCTGACGCTCTCGCGAGTACTGTTCCCCATCGATATATTCAAGAAAGAGCCAATCATAGTCGCCCTGGCCCTCAACAAATCCATAGTAACGGGGAGAACTCACTGGCAGGTTCGGCAAGATCTGCTCATAAATGATTCGCTCGTGTGCGGCCACTTCCCGTCGGCAGTACTTGGCGACAAGGGAGGAGCCTCCGGGCCCAAGGTTTTCGATTCGATAGATCGTTGATTTGAATCTGGTTTTTAGAACCGAGATTTTTGGCGGATCAACAGGCATGGTCCTCAACTGACTCCATGCTAACAGTGCTGGGTGATGCGCTGTGCAAACCGGCCATCAGAAAGCCGGAGTGGCCTTGATGCGTCGCACGCGAGGCTTCCGTGGTCGAGTTGGAGCAGAACCCTACATCCGTGCAATGTGCTCGCGCGATGCGCAATGATAAATGACGTGCGATCTCGCATTAGACGATCCAGCGCCTCCAAGATAGCCGCCTCTGTTTTGACGTCCAGGGCGCTGGTGGGCTCGTCCAGAATCAATATCGGCGCGTCTTTCAAGAACGCGCGAGCGATGGAAATTCGCTGACGCTCCCCGCCGGAAAGGCGCATACCGCGCTCGCCCACAACCGTCTGATACCCCTCGGGGAGTCCGGAGATAAACTCGTGAGCGTTGGCCGCTTTGGCCGCCGCGTGAATTTCTTCGAGGCTCGCCCATGGACGCGCGTAGGCGATATTTTCCGCGACGCTGCTCGAAAAAAGCACTGGTTCCTGCGGCACAAAGGCGAACTGGTTGCGCAAATCCGCGAGCCGGTACTCGCTTACATCTACGCCGTCAAGGAGGATGCGGCCTTCGGTTGTGTCATAGAAACGCAGCATCAGACTCATGACCGTAGTCTTGCCCGCGCCGGTAGGTCCTGCGATCCCTACGCGCATCCCGGGATCCACTTGGAATGAGATTTGATGAAGTACGGGCCTGTTTTCTCCATAGGAAAACGAAACGTTCTGAAACGCTATGCTGCCCCTTGCGCGCGCCAGTGAACGCGGATTGGCTTTTTCTTCCACTTCGGGGAGTTCGTCGAGCAAAGCGAAGGCGCGCTCGATACTGGCAAGGTAGGACTGAAGAGCGGCTGAGTTTTTTCCCATTGTCTTGAGGGGCTCGTAAAGCTGCGTCACATAGCCCATCATCAGCATGAGATCCCCCAAGGTAATGACGCCCGACTGCACTTGGCGAAATCCCACAAGCAGTACTGCGGCGGTTCCGACGGCGGAGATGAAGCCAACCAGGAAGTTGAACTTGCCTTCCGAAAGAGCCAACTGTAACCGCATGCGCATGCCTTCGACACTTCGCCGCAGAAAGCGATGCCGCTCGTCCTCTTCTCTTCCAAACGCCTTTACGACACGAAGTGCTCCGAGCACCTCTTGCACCACACCCATGGCGGATCTTTCGAGTTTCTTGACCTCGCGCGAACCGCGACGCAGCCGGCGACGATAAACCTTTGAAATCAGAAAGAGGATAGGTGAAATGAAAAGGGCGACTAGCGCCAGCTGCCAATCCAGTTTCAAAGTGACGATTAACATTCCAAGCAGCGTGAACGCCGCCCCGACAAGCGGAATCAGGCGTTCGGCCAACATCGTCTGTATCGCCGCGGCATCATATTGCAGGTTGTAAAGCGACTCCGCGGTCCCCTTCGTCTCGTGATAAGACAGAGACAGCCGCTGCATCTGCCGGAAGATGTCCGACCGAAACTCCAGGAGCAATTTCTCGCCCGTGTAGGTCTTGAGAAGATTTAAAGCCAATGTTTGAATCTGCGTGAGAATTGTCACAGCGATTAGTAAGCCGACAGCAACAAACAATGCGGATGAGGGAGATAGCCGAAATCCACTTGGCACAAACGGCCGAAGCAGATGCGGGAGTGGCTTGCCGCCGAGGCCGCTGTCGAGAGCGATTTTCAAGGGCAGGGGCACCAGCAATGCCAAGGGAGTCGCCAGCAGACCAATCAGGAAGAGTCCCGCTAAATGCCCCCAGTAGGGCCGGGCCCACCTGAACAGACGGCAGTAGAGCGCCAAATCGCGATTCGTACTGGTCTTCTCAGGAACTGTCATAGGCTCTCGAAGTCCAGCTTGATGAGCGCGCGATGGATCGCACCGACCGCCACGGCTCCGCTCCGGAAGGTGATGGCTCCAAAGACGATGCTCAACGCGCCCAGCAGGGCAGCGGCGTAAAAGGACCTGTCCCATCCGGCTCCTAAGGACGCAATCAGCAAGAGCAGGGTCGTTCCGGCTCCAGAAATTGAGAACCACGGCCGGGAACGAAGCCTTAGCATGTACTTGCCTCGGCCATAGTTTTCCGAGACGGTGGAGACGCGGACGCCCCCAAACAGGCCGCCACGTATTTCCAGATCCCACTCGTCGAAGTCACCGCCTCGCCGCACGACCGCGCCGCTTGACCGAAGCTGCGATTCCAAGGACTCGAGGACCTGCGTGCCTTCCAACCACTCTTCACTCCAGAGCCCAAACTTGCGTGGCCATGGGAACGAGAGCGTAGGGAAACGACGGACTCTCCAGGCGGTGAGGGAAAAGGCGATCCGGCTCCAGAGGCGAATCCATGGCTGCGTCAGGTGAAGGATCGCCGTAAGGACACGCAGGCGAAAGCGTGCAATCGGACTTTTCGCGGAAGCGGGGAGGCGGGCTCGCAATGCCGCGAAGACTGCCGGCACAAGCGATAAGCTCAAGGCCATCACCGCCACCGGTGAAACGCTAAGCAGCCGTTTCCAGACGATGCCAACAGCGCAAAGTACAGCCAGGACAAGGTTGATAAGCTGCCATTCATGCATTAGCGGCAGAAAGCTTAGGAGGTTCGGCGCGGGCTGATACATCCGAGCATATCCGGCTGTTCCCCAGGTTCCCTGATAAATCCTCCCGCGAAATAGGGAGAGCGTGTGGAGTATTCCATTCACATATATGCGTCCTGCCCAAGTGGCGTAGCCGCGCGAATTGTATTTCTCCGGCCATTTCCTCTCGAGCATCGCTTCGGCTTTTCCGTAGCCAATCTGTTGCTTCCAGTACGCTCGCACGGTCCTGCGGTAGTGATGCCAAACCATCGCGCCCGGACTGAATCCAAGCTTCCCCCCTCGCTCCCGGGTTCGCCAGCAAATATCCACGTCATCACCGGCTTGGCGAAATTGCGGATCAAATCCGCCAATGGCCTCGAGCCAGCTCTTTCGAAAAGCCATGTTGCATCCCGGAACGTGCTCTGCTTCGCTGTCGGAAAGGAGCACATGAGCCGGTCCGCCGGGGGACCCAGCAACGCAAGCCGCCGTCTCTCCGTCGTCAGCAACTGGAATGTTCGGCCCTCCCACACCTGCATAGTCCGCCTTCAAGAATGTGAGGGCCAGATAGGTCAGCCAATCTGGATCGGGCCACGCATCATCATCTATATATGCGACAAGCTCCCCGGTCGCGGATTGCCATCCCAGGTTCCGCGCGGCGCTCAGGCCGCGGTTCTCGGTGCGAATCAAGCGCACGTCGTACTGCGCCGCAATATCGCTGGCGCCGTCGGTCGAGCCATCATCAACCACGATGGTTTCGTAGTTGGGATAACGAAGCCTCCCGACCGCTTCCAAGCAATCGCGAAGGGTGCGGCTCCCGTTGTACGTGCATACCACCACCGAAATTCTCGGCCATGCTTGATGGGTATAGCATGGGACTTCTTCGAAAGCCTTGCGAACTGCGCTCAGCGAGCGTTTCGGCTTTCTGTCCCGAGCCGTTAAGCCAAACTCCCAGTCGGTAACGTCCTCATCCCCTCTAAACCATTCGTCTGTCCAGGAATAGACAAAAGCTCCGGCGCAGCCTGCGGCAAAGGCCTGTCGGATTTGCCAGTCCAGGCAGGAGGCCTGCGCCGCCTCGCCATTTCTCCGGCTGTCCAGGCCAATCTCGGTTATGAACAGTGGCCGGTTGCCAGCGAGGTTTTGGAGACGCGCAAGATAGGCGTCGTAGTCGTGCCGCGATTCCAGAAAAACGTTGAAGCACAGCAAGTCCAGAAAGGACAAGTCCAGGTATTCCGTTGGCGGATAGTTGGCATAAGAAACCAGAGCTTCAGGGTCTTCTTCCTTTACTTCGCTCCATAATTGTTCTCTGTGGCGCCCGGCCCGTGCCATCGCACGATGGACGCAGGAATCTCGTTGGCAACAAGATAGGCTAAAACAGCCGGATGACCGGAGCAGCACGAGGCTCCTTCCCTGATCTGCTTCCTGATTTCGCGAACCGTTTTCTTTTCATGTAGAAAAGCGTAGTGCCGTTCCCCCTGCAGCCCCACCAATACGCGCAAGTTGCAACGCTCGGCAATGTCCAGTAGGTAGCGCGGTGGTGCGGTGTAGGTTCTGACAGCATTGACTCCGTTTGCGGACATTTGCGAGAAATCGTGTTCAACCGCGCTTGGAGGGGGAAATGCGGCGCCGTCCGGACCCGGTCGAAACGTCCCGTAAGTAACTCCTCGCACGTAGAGCTTTTTCTGGCCGGCGCAAACAAATTTGCCTGCCAACGTAATGCGGGAATCGCTGCCCGCCGCCTCGGGAGAGTCGGACAGCCTCGGCGTAAGCTCCGGTTCAGGAAACGGAGGCGGCTCGATAGGAATCCTGATCGGAATTGCTCTCACCGACATACCTGCGCTCCAGCAGAGCCGGCTATCCGTTCAGCGAGGTGCAAGACCGCTAGTGCA
>QHYJ01000187.1:11812-32627 GCA_003223255.1 Acidobacteriota bacterium
CTGGTCATCGGTCACCACTTGATTTTGACACGGAACAGGGATACTGATGCCTGCAATCGCTTGATGCGCATCTCTGTGAGCGCCGAGCTTCTCCGAGGGTTCGTTCCTTAAATTTCT
Organism: Acidobacteriota bacterium; assembly: GCA_003223255.1. Taxonomy (GTDB): domain Bacteria; phylum Acidobacteriota; class Terriglobia; order Acidiferrales; family UBA7541; genus Acidiferrum. Next base: position 11,930 of record QHYJ01000187.1, read on the forward strand.
CCCTTCAAAATAGGTATTTCGCGGACAGCTGCAGTGTTCGTGCCGGACCCGCCGCTGAGGCCTCTTCAAATAACGGAGAACTCACCACGCCGACGATGCTTGTCACGTTCGTGTGATTGATCACGTTGAACGCGTCCACGCTGAACTCCAGACTGTTTCTCGAATGGTGGCGTTCGCCGTTGGAAGCGCTCTTGAGGGGAAACAGTTTGGTCAATCGCACGTCGAGTTGCACCAGTCCCGGGCCTTGGCCGGTATTTCGCGAGACTCCGGGGGGCCGCGCGAGGGTGTCCCCGTTGGGGTCGACGCCGGTCGAGATGTCGAAGGGCGCTCCACTGGCTACCGATAGAATCGAACCTACTCGAAATCCAACGGGGAACTGCACAATTCCCGTGAAGTTGACGCGATGCCTGCGGTCGAAATCCGCCCGACCCACTTCTCCCCTCAAGTCATCATTGTCGGCGGGGAACAAATAGACGCCGGGGCCGTTCGTCGATACGTCGTTGATGTACTTCGAAAAAACATACTGCGCGTAACCCTTAAAGTGCGTTCCCCATCCTCCGCGTACGGTCAAAGTAAGGGCGTGCCCGCGCACGAACGCCGTCGACTCGGTCTCCTCAAGGTTCGAGAAATTTGGATCAGGTCGGAGACCCGTGGAGGACAATGGGGCGTTGACATCCCGCACCCGGAAGAGATGCGTGCCATGCAAGAAGGCATACTCCAGAGAGAGCCAAGTCCCTCTGCCGATCTGTTCTTCAACACCAACGCTGGCCTGCAGGAGAAAGGGAGCCCGTGCGTCGGATGCGACTCTCGTTACGCTCGGAAGCGGAGGTGCGGCTTGGCCACCCACGAACGGGTCGGGATAGGAAGGAAACGGAATGTCGATCTCGCGGACGCGGAACCCGTCCAGTAGCAAAGCATCCCCGGTAATGGGACGTGGCAAATTGTCATAGAAGATGCCGGCGCCTGCGCGTACTACGGTTCTTTTCTTGGTTCCCGGGCTGAAGGCCAGGGCCAGGCGAGGAGCAATATTGTTGCGGTCATCCAGCGTGTTTTGCCAATCGTAGCGCAGGCCAAACGTAATGCTCAGGTTTGGCAGCGCTCGAAAGGTGTCCTCCGCAAAACCGCTGGTTTGCTGCGCCAGGAAGGAAACTCTCGGATGGCCTTGGTTTACCTGGAACAGGTCAGGAGTCCCGATATGGTTCTGGACCACACTCGTGTACTCGGCAAGACTGCTGAATACAAACGTTCCTCCGAAATTTGTCGCATCGAAAACGTTCCAGAAATCGTTCCTGGTCGTGGCTCCGAAAATGACGCTGTGCTTTCCGCTGATATAAGTTGCCGTATCTTGAACGTCAAAAGCACGACGCTCCTTGCCGTCAAAAGATTGCGATGGTCCGCCGGTGAACGCGCCGTTTACCTGGATTTCCGGCCCGCTCGGTGGACTCCCGGTTCTGTCTTCTTGATTCCTGAAAACGAAGATGGCTTCGTTGCGAAATGTGGGAGAAAACACCACACTATCGACCAACTGCACCCTGTGCGTATGTCGGCCCGTACTGAACCCCTGTTCCGGTAAAGTAAGCGCACCCACTCCGTTGTTTTGCGTCGATTGATCCGAGAAAGTGTAATTCAGGGAGAGCGTTTGCATCTCGGTGAGAGACCAATGTGTTCGCGTGAATAGATGATCGCGCCGCTGCGGCGTCGGCACATTCAGGTTGAGAGGACCCGACAGAGCGACCGTGTCCAAAGAATTTACAACCGCGCTTTGGTCATTCATTAAACGCTGTCCAGCAAGGAAGAAGGAGCCTTTCCCCCCCGGCAAGAGCCCCCCGAAGCCGCCCTCCACAAACCTACGGTTCAGATTGGGGTTGGTAGTGGCAAAGGCGTTTCGCGCATCGAAGGCAGAATTCCTTGCGTAGAATGCAAGGCTTCCGTCATACCGATGCTTGTGACCGTGTTTGGTAGTGATTTCCGCTCTTGCGCTGCCCGGATGTTGAAACTCCGCCGAGTAGGGATTGCGGTTGATTTTAAGTGCCCGGATGGCCGACGTGGGCATATCCAGTTCCCCACCGTCGACACCGTCAACAACGACTGAGGCTCCTTCGCTACCCTGCGTCGCCGGAGACGTAAAGGTATCGATGAACGGCTGGAGGTAATCGACTTCAAGAGGAAGCCCGTTGAAAAAGGTTTCGTCTACCTTCATCGAATCCGTGTTGCTTTCAGGAGACAGCCGATCGTCACTCGTGTCAGGTCGTACGAGCACTTCTTCCTGAACCGTCCGCACTCTGAGTTTGACCTCCAACGAAGCCAATTCGTTGGTTCCGACTTGGATGCTGGTCTCATAGGAGTCAAAGTCTCTAGCTTCGACTTGGACACGATAATGTCCCTGCGGGACTTGCGTGAAGGTGAACGTGCCGGCTTCATTGGTAACCGTCTCCTCTTTGGCCTGTGTCTCCTGGTTTACCAGGGTTACCTTCGCTCCCCCCAACGCGTTGCCACCTGTTTCGCGTACGCTCCCCGTTACGCTCACTCCGTCCTGCGCTGGCACGGGCAACGCCCAAATTAGGACTGAAAGCAACGTGCGAAGCGCGAGCGACAGCCTTCTTGCAACAACGATGGGAGCCACTATCCCAGGGCGTACTGCTATTTGCATGCCTCTCCCAGTTCCAATGTGTGAATTGAGGGCGAGCGCCTAGATCTTCTCTTTCCGAAAAAAAGAAAACCCACGTCCGGGGGCCGAGTGGGTTTCAGTGAACCTTTCTTCAAGGTTTCTTTAAGATTTCGTTACAGACATAGAAGCTATAACCGGCGCAAGACTCCGTCAATCGAGGCGATTCCTTAACCCCGCGGGTTAGTGCAGAGGGGTCAAGCGCAAAAGGAGCTTGACCCAGGTAAGTAGCATGCGTAATGTGAGTAATGCTGCACGAAGGACTCACGACCGGACAGGCGGCCAAGTATATTTCCCGGCATCCCAAGACATTGCAGGCCATGGATCGGGCGGGCGTACTTCCCGCCCGACGAACGGCGCGTGGGCGGCACTACTGGTTGCGACCGGGCCTGGACCGCTACTTGGGAAGAACAGCGGCGGCACGACCGCGACGTGAAGACAGCGATCAACCTGAAACAAAATACCGTGGGCTACACGGGAATCAACGCCTGGGGACAGGAAGGCTCTGGCTTGGCTGGCAGGAGCTAGTGAAACCGGCCTGGTCGAACCAGGAAGTTTTGTAGTGGGTGAATACTCATTTTCACTCACAAGAAAGATAGCAGTCCTCAGATAACATATCTAAGGCCGATTCTGTAGCTCATCTCATTGGCCAGACGATTGACCCAGCGGACTTGAACGAGAGTTGGAATCCGAGTGGGGACGTCAGCCAATTCGAGCAGCCCCTGAAGAAGGCTCGACTCCCTGGGAGCGCGTGCCGCATGCAAGCAGAAACCGCCGTCGGAGATATTGTGCACCTGCCCGCTGAGCCTCACGGTCTCTTTCTTGCGCGCCTGAAATGAGGGCAGCTCACTAGCCTCAAATTTTCCCTTAATCGGATACCGCGAACCGCGCCTCTTTATTTTTATTCTTGAGTGCATGAGCTCTTAATCCTAGCGAGCCCGTAGAAGTTCTGGGGAGCCCTTTTCCAACAAGGCGCAGAATTTTCAAATATCGAGATTTCGGACGGTTCTACGGCGCCAGACCCTTCGAAAACTGTAGGATTTTGACCAGGATCCCGGACCGATCACGAGCTTTGGTTTTGAACATGATGGATCTTAAGAAAGTCTTCGCGGTATTAGGGCTGATGGCCATTTGCTCGGCGATCTCCTTCGTGTTGCAGCCATGCATCAGAAGCTCAAGGGCCTCAGTTTCCCGTTGCGTTAAATGGAATTTTTGAGCGGCCCCGATAACCTCCATCGATGCCCAATGGTTTCTCTGCAGCATCACCGCCAAGATCGGCCGTAGACCGTCTCCCAAGCGCGGTTTCAGCTTGAACACACGAGCTTGATAACGCCTCTTCCCGGAGATGAATTCACCCGGGACTATCGAGCGGGAAGAATCGTCTTGTTTTGGGAGGAGCGGGCCGATCCTCCGCACAAGAAAGGAACCAAGGTGTCCTTTTTTGCGCGGACTTTCCGGGTAGCAAAGAATAGAAACAGCCTCTTCGCTGGCGTAAATAGGCTCCAGGGAACTGTCTAGCAATAAGAGCCCTGGGGAATCGGAACTCGCTCTCATGGTTTGGCTAGCTATCGGGACGATCTTGTTGGCACTGGTCTCAAGCGTGCTTTTGCGTAAACCATGGGCGTTGCTTGCGGACGCGCACCTGAGCTTCAGGGGAGCAAATGCTTGATTGTTGTGGCCCTGGCCCGGGTCACCAGGGAATACCATCCGCATCGTTTGACTCCGGGAGTTGACGCATAGTTGGCGTCAACGCCGGGTAGGCTGGACAACCCGGCAGTCCTAGAACCGCCCGCCCATCTTGAATCAATGGTCGTCAAAACGCATAGCTTAGCAAGGTTGCTCAGGCTTCACAATCGCATGAATGCGGTACTTCCGAGCCGATAATCTAGGATGGTGGGGTAGAGGAAAGACCCGATGCTCGTAAATCGCCAGCCGGAACCTCTGACCTCATTTTTTCGTTTCCGTTTTTCGCTCCGGACTCCAACCCTAAGTCGAAGCTTTGCCATCCCCATCCTCGAGGTCATCCTTGGTACGGTAAAACACGCGGCTTGCCCCAGATCTTAGGCAGACTCATTGGCAGCAGAAGAAGATTCTCGAATTGACTGCGTGCCCCTGATGCCCAGGCTTCTCTTGAGACATGAATATCTGTAGCATTCGAGCAGCACCGTTACGACAGGGGTCCGAGCGGGACGGCGACGAGGAGGTTCCATGCGCAGCGGGATGAGGCGGGCGCCCACAATCTGCCTTTTCGCGGGTTTACTTGGGATCTCAGGGTGCCAAACATCGCATTCGGCGGTGATGAAAATAGATTCCCAAACGCTTTCAGCGCGCCTGGCACAAACGGCTGGCAGCATCAGGGTGCCTGGCCTGAAGGAAGAAGTACGAGTGGTTCGAGACCGCCGCGGCATTCCGCATATCTACGCCAAGAACGTGGATGACCTGTTCATGGCTCAGGGATTCGTACAGGCCCAGGACCGTTTATTCCAGATGGATTTGTGGCGACGTTCTGTGCAAGGGCGGCTGGCCGAGATTCTTGGACCAGATTTCGTGGAACGTGATCGCCTGGCACGCCTGATGCACTACCGGGGCGACATGGAAGCTGAATGGACAAGCTACGCCCCTGATGCAAGACCCATCGTCGAGCAATTCGTGAAGGGCATTAATGCTTGGGTTAGCATGGCTCGACAAAATCCGCCAATCTAATTCACCTACGCCGGATATGAGCCGGAGCTTTGGAAACCTGAGGATATGCTGAGTCGTGCCGAAGGATTCGCCATGGGAGGCAATGCCTTGGGAGAGGTCTTCCGCGCTCGCCTTACGGCGATGGTCGGTCCCCAACGAGCCGTGCAGTTGCTGCCTCCTAAGCCAAGCGTTCCCGTCAACGTGCCGCCCGGAATAGACCTGGGAATCATTGATGACCACCTCGAAGGCCAGTTGTTGACCATCGGCGCAGGCGCGAGATTCAGTGAACGGCAAACGCGGGCGGCTGTGCTTGACGCCGGTCTGAGTCGTCTGGAAGGCAGCAACAACTGGGTCGTTGCCGGACGTAAATCGGAAGCAGGAAAGCCATTACTGGCCAATGATCCACACCGAAACTTGGACCATCCCTCTCTGCGGTACTTAGTGCACCTGAAAGCGCCTGGCTGGAATGTGATTGGTGCGGTACAGCCTTATCTACCCGGTGTGTCGGTCGGCCATAACGAGCGCATCGCCTGGGGTCTTACAGTATTTCTGACGGATGCGCAGGATTTGTATGTCGAGAAACTCAATCCCGATAACCCAAAGCAATACGAATACAGGGCCAAATGGATTGACTTGCAAACCCAAAAGGACCGAATCGCGGTAAAGGGACGCGAGCCGGTTGATGTGGAATACCAATACTGCGTTCACGGACCTGTGATCACAACCGATGCGCAGAGACACGAGGCCGTGGTCCTGCGGTGGACCGGCGCGGAGCCGGGAACCGTCGGGTACCTGGGCGATCTCTCGATTGATCGCGCAGGGAATTGGGAGGAGTTCCGTAACGCGCTCGCCCGGCACAAGACGCCCGCCGAGAATTTTGTGTACGCCGATGTTGACGGCAACATTGGATATCAGGCCGCAGGGCTATCACCAATTCGACCGAATTGGCCTGGCCTTCTTCCGGTGCCCGGCTGGACTGGCGAATACGAATGGAAGGGCTGGTTCTCGCTGGACGACTTGCCGCATGCGTTCAATCCCGAGAGCGGATTTCTTGCCACCGCGAACGATAATGTGCTGCCGCCAGCCGAGAAGCGGCCCATAGGCTATGAGTGGGCGAACCCCGCCCGGATCAATCGTATCCGCAAAGTTCTAACCTCGCGTGAAAAGTTCGCGGTCAGCGATTTCGAAAAGCTACAGCACGACGCTGTGCCGTGGAATGCCGAACAAATCGTGCCTTTGCTGAAAAATCTAAAGTCGGACGATGCCGACGTTGAGCGGGCACGCGCGCAGTTACTCGCCTGGGATAAGAATATGCTGCGGTCCAGCACGGCGGCGACCATCTACTTCGTTTGGGAGGAGAAGGCTTTGCAGCTGCTCGTCGGCAGCAAGATCGCTGGTCCGCTTGCAGCAGAATACGCGCGGCGCGGCGGCGATGTTCTTGTCCCGGCATTGACTCACCCGGGCCGACCCTGGTTTGGACAAAACGCAGCCAAGGACCGGGACACCCTTTTGATTGCTGCTCTCGCGGCCACGGTCAAAGATCTTAAGCAGAAGTGCGGGAATGACATGTCCCAATGGACCTGGGGCTCCCTGCACAGCGCCACGTTCCAGCATCCCTTGGCAATCAATGCGCAGATGGCTTCGCTCCTCAATGTGGGTCCGATCTCACGGGATGGTTACGGCCTGACGGTATTGTCAACCGGCGGCAAAGGGTTTTCACAGACGGTCGGAGCCACGTTCCGCGAAGTGCTGGACGTGAGCGACTGGGACCGCTCCGTGGCAACCAGCGCGCCTGGCCAGTCTGGACAACCGGGCAGCGACCACTTCTCAGATCTCGCGAAGTTGTGGGGCGACGAGCACTACTTCCCGCTGCCGTACAGCGATTCGGCTGTGAACGCGAACGCGGAAGCAGTATTAATGTTGCTACCCGGGGAGTGACTAGGACAGGAGAGGATCATGAAGCGAGAATCAGTGAAGGCCATGCTTGTCGCGTTTTTGCTCGGTGCTGCCCCGATCGGTTTGCAAGCACAGCAAGAGAAGAGACCGCAGCCCGGAACCAAGCTCACCGATGAGCAGCTCAAAGAGTGGGTGGCTCCGATGCGTGCGGGACGCAAGCTAACACCCAAGACTTGGCCCCATGGAGCGAAGGTCGCTGTCTGCCTTAGTTGGGACATGGACAACGAGACCTTTGAGATCGCCGCAGGAAACAGGGCGCCAGTCCTTCTTTCGCAAGGTGAATACGGGTTCACCGAAGGGCTACCCAGGATCATGGCGCTGTACGACAAGTACGACATCCCGGGTTCGTTCTACATTCCTGCGGTGACTGGCGTTCTTTATCCCGCAATGATCCAGGAGTTCAAAAAACGCCCGCAATACGAGATCGGAATACACGGGTGGATTCACGAGAGGCTTCCAGATCTCGATGACCAGGCGGAAGAAGAACGGCTCCTGAATAGGGCGATCGAGTTTTGGACAAACGCCATGGGCAAGAAGCCCGTGGGCTACCGAGCGCCTTCATGGGCATTCAGCAAATACACTCTCGACCTCATCCGCAAAGCCGGTTTCCAGTACGACAGCAGTGCCATGGCCATGGACGAACCATACGAGTTGCTTTCGAATGGCAACCCGACCGGCATGGTCGAATTGCCGGTCGATTGGATTCTTGACGATTATCCGTACTTCATTTCGAGCGGCTCGCTACCATCGCCGGAACTCATTTTTAAGGTTTATCAAGATGAATTCGACGGCGCATACAAGGAAGGCACGATGTTCATGCTGACGATGCACCCGATGGTATCCGGACATCGCTCGAGAATCATCTATCTTGACAAGCTCATCGCTTATATGAAGTCAAAGCCGGGCGTTTGGTTCGCAACCGGTCAGCAGATCGCGGATTACGTGCGACAGAACTTGAAGTGAGAAATGACATGATCCCGCGGCGATCAACGAGCGAAACCCAGAGATCCTTAGCTACGGCGCGAGTTGAGATCGATAAAAATGCAGCGACAAAGAGAGTTAGATAATGAATGGATTTCATCTAACCCTCTCTCATCTCTCAGCCGGGCAAACCGCCGAGACTCTGGGCATCGGGTTTTGCACTTTCCGGTTATGGGATAGCGTTGGCCTTGTCACTCCCGCGCCGAGAAATCGCTCCGGTCAGAACGTCAAGCGCAGCGAAAACTGCTGAACGCGCGGATTGGTCAATGTTCCGCTGTACAAACCAAAACCGCCATCATCCGATCCGTTGTCAATCGAGTTGGTGTCGAAGCGCACGGAATTGGTGATATTGAAAACATCCCACGCGAACTTTAGAGACATTCGCTCATACACCTTCCAGGTTTTCGCCAAAAGTGAAGCCCCCGGTATTGAGCCCGTCGCCGCCAAAGCTATTTGGCGACGGAAACGCATTGAATGTTGTAACGGAATTGGGATCAGCGCCCGGCCCCCAGGGGCATGTTCCGTTGGACGAGCATTTTGGATCCATAGCTCCCAGGTCGTCTTTGGGACTGGCATTCGGACACTTGCTATTGGAAATCGAAATAGCGCTGCAGAGCGCAACCACGCTTCCGGACGCGTCGATGTACTTCAAGTTCCCGTCGCGAAACGATTGCGTGGGTACAGTCTGAAAGATTTGCTTGTTCTCGGCAGTTCGCTGCCCTTCATAGTTCAGGAAGTAAAAAACCTTGTCCCGCTTGATCGGGCCTCCTAGGAAGGCGCCGAAAGTATTTCGAATCAAGGCGCCGGGTTTGTTCGGCAAACCGGCCTGGAGTTCCGCGGTTTTGTTGAAAAAGTCGTTGGCCGCCGCCGCGGCATTGCGGTTGACGCCGCACGACTATCGCAAAAAGCGCGTTTCCGATTCGAAGGCACGGGGGATTTGTTAAAATTGCGGCTCCATGGCCAGCACCGAAAAAATGCGACTTGCTGTCCCCGGGAGCCGGGAAGTATCTGCATTGTTGGCTCGCCCGCCAAACGCGCGAGGGTTGCTGGTGTTGGGCCACGGCGCCGGGGCAGGCATGGCTCATCCGTTCCTGGCGAAGCTCGCGGCAGACTTGGCTGGCGTTGGAATGGCCACCTTGCGATACCAGTTTCCTTACATCGAGGAGCGCAGGCGTGTCCCCGACAAACCGGAATTGCTGATAGCTACTGTTGACGCCGCAGTTCGCAAAGCGATAGAAGTGGCTCCCAGGCTTCCGCTGTTGGCTGGCGGCAAGTCCATGGGTGGGCGGATGACCTCGCAAGCCGCCGCGCAAGGTCTGCTTGCAGGTGTGAAAGGACTGGTATTCTTCGGCTTTCCGCTGCACCCACCGAACCGCCCGGGGACAAAGCGCGCTGACCACTTGGCGAAGGTAAGCTTGCCGATGCTGTTTCTGCAAGGAACGCGCGACACGCTTGCTGATTTAGCATTGCTTGGCCCACTGTGCGAAAAACTGGGAACGCGCGCGACCTTGCACATTATTCCAGAGGCCGATCACTCGTTTCACGTGCTGAAAAAGGCCGGCAAAACGGACGTTGAGGTGATGAAGGAGTTGGCGCAGACCACTGCGGCCTGGGCTGACAAGCTAAACGACTGAAGGAGAAAATCATGCAAAGGACACCGCCGGCGGGGATCAGGCAACCTACGTTTGGGTGGGATCGTGTCGCGGCCACGGCATTTTCTCACTGGGCCCTGCTGACATTGATGGGCTGTGCCTTGTTATCGGTGGCAAAGGCCGCTCCAAGGCCAGAAGAAGGAAAACCGCTGCAAATTTACTTTGTGGACGTCGAAGGCGGACAGGCGACGCTTTTTGTGACTCCGGAAGGGAAGTCCCTGCTGGTCGATACCGGCTGGCCCGATAGCAACGGGCGCGACGCGGATCGCATTATGGCCGCGGCGAAGCTTGCCGGCATTAAACAATTGGATTTTGTGCTTCTTACCCACTACCACATCGATCATGCGGGCGGGTTGACACAGCTTGCCGCGCAAATTCCGATTGAAATGATGATTGATCACGGGGAGAACCGCGAGCCGAAAAATGCCGCGACCGAAGAAGTGTGGGAAGAGTATCAAAAGCTGCTGGTCAAAGAGAAGCTCAACCGCATCGTCGCGAAAGCTGGCGAAACGCTGCCTCTAGAAGGTGTTGAGGCACGAGTCATCAGTTCGGATGGAGCGTTGATTGAAAAGCCGCTCGGCGGTGCGGGCGGCAAGAGCGAAGGCTGTGACGTAGCGAAGCAATATCGACCGGATCATACGGAAAATGCAAGATCACTCGGCGTGCTCCTCACGTTTGGAAAACTGCGAATCCTGGATCTGGGCGACTTGACTTCCGACAAGGAAGTCCAGCTGGTATGCCCGGTGAACAAGCTCGGAGCAGTGGACATCTACATCGTGTCGCACCATGGCTCGCTTACCAGCAACAGCCCGGTGTTCTTGAACGCCATCGCCCCGCGCGTGGCCATCATGGATAACGGCTCTGCGAAGGGCGGTGTGCCTTCCTCGTGGGACGCTGTCAAGAAATCACCGCGCGTTGAAGATTTCTGGCAACTCCATTATTCCGACGAAGGAGGCGCTGCGCACAACACAGAAGATTCTTTCATCGCCAATCCTGCCGGCCCCGATGCAGGTAACTATTTGAAATTAAGCGCTTGGCCGGACGGAAACTTCGAGCTCTTCAATTCCCGAACGAAGCAAGCCAAACACTATTCACCGGCGAATGAAATGAAGTCGTCGGGTGATTTTTAGAAAATTGAATTTAAGCGTAGTGGAATTTTAGCCCGGCTAAACCACGGCTTTAGCTTTTCCAGATTGACAGGACCCACCGGGGCTCCTAATGTCCGTCCCAACGGTCTAGCGAGAGACCGCTAGTAAGTATCCAGCGAACGAATCGCCCAGAGCCGTTTGTGGTGTCCTTCACAGCGTTTGAATGCGGAAAATGCCATGATGTGGTCGAGGTAGCCGGTGCCTGCGGGTGTGCCCGATCGTCCGGATTGTTTGCGGCTAGAGCGGGAGGGAGTGTGAAATGAAAAAGCAGGCTGCGATTGCGTCCTTCGCCCTTCTGATGGTCCCGGTACTTTCGCACGCGCAGGGCTTGGGAAGCATCGTCGGCACAGTAACCGATCCATCGGGAGGCGCGATCGCTTCCGCACAGGTCACGGCGACCGAAGTAGGGACCGGATTTGCAAGAGAGGCCAGAACCGACGACCAGGGCTACTTCGTCATCCCCTCGCTCCGCCCCGCGGCGTACCGCGTGAGCGTCGAGGCGAAAGGGTTCAGCGTCGCCAAGCAAGGGGTTACGCTATTGGCCGATCAGACCCTCACCGTGAACATACAGCTGAAGCTGGGCATGTCCACGGAGATTGTTACGGTCAGCGGCGCGAGTTCACAAGTGGATACCACGACAGCGACCATCGCCCAGGTCGTCGAACAACAGCGCATGGTGGAATTGCCCCTAAACGGCCGTAACGCCGCGCAACTCACGCTGTTAACCTCCGGCACGGTCAACTCTCCAGGCGGTGGCGCCGACCAGGGTTTCACCAAAACCTTCCCTTACGCCGTGACCATTTCGGCCAACGGCACGCGCCAGAATATGGTCAGCTATCAGCTTGATGGCGGAAACTACGTTGATGAATACACCAACGTGAACCAACCATTTCCATTCCCTGACGCGCTGCAGGAATTCAGCGTGCAAACAAGCAACTACGGCGCGGAATACGGCCAAAATGCCGGCGCCGTTGTGAACGTCGTCACTAAGTCAGGGACCAACGATTTCCATGGTGACGTATTCGAGTTCTTGCGCAATGCCGTATTCAACGCGCGAAACTTTTTTGCGCCTCTCACCCAGCCCAACGGGCAGCCAACGAAAGACATGGGGCGGGATCAACTCAAGCGCAACCAGTTTGGCGGCACGATCGGCGGGCCGATCCGGCATGACAAAACGTTCTTTTTCGCAGGATACCAGGGTACCCGCCTGCGTAACGTGGGGAATGCCACGGCTTCAACGGTCCCTTCGCAAGCTGATATCAATGCCTTCACGGCAGGTGGCGGCACGATCGACCCGGTAGTGGCGAACATCCTAAAGGGTTTGCCGATACAGCCGACCACGCAGGCGGTGACGTTTCTGAAGCCCCAAGACGACAACTTTGACGAGGTCATCGCACGCGCGGATCATTCCTTCCGGCAAAGCGACCGCCTCGCGGTTCGCTACGATTACAATCGGTTTCACCGGGATCCCGTCTTTGATCCTGCGAATTTTCTCTCTTACGCGGATGGAGCAACCATACCAACGCAAAACGCGCTGATCCACGAAACGCACTTGCTCAAAACGAGCTTGCTCAATGATTTTCGATTTGGCTACTCCAGCGAGGCGGCAAGAAGAGGTCCGGCCAGTACGGTTCCGAGTGTGAAGAGCCTCGGGGCAAACATTCCATTCCAGCCGGCCACCAACGCGATTCAACAAATCCGCGTGAATGGCTTCTTCAGTTTTGGCGACAACCCTTCAGCGTCATTCGTTCGAAACAATTTTACTTGGAGCGATGACGTGAGCTGGGTTGTCGGCAGGCAGGATTTGCGGTTTGGCGGAGTCCTCGAGCGGAGTCGCGTGGATCTCAACAACCTCTTCTTCCAGCCCGGTGAGTACAGTTTCAGCAGCTTGAATAATTTCTTGTCGGGCATTCTTTCCGATTATTCCAACAACGTGGCTTTTCGGCAAGGCGCCGGGGAATTCAAGAACAATCGCGGTATTTTCTCCGGTGTATATTTCCAGGACTACTACAAGGTTACCAGGCGCTTAGCCCTGAATTTCGGCTTGCGCTATGAGCCAGCCCTTCCCTGGCGCGAGATCAAAGGACGCGTGGAGCAATTTCGCCTCAGTGGTCTGATGGCGGGCATCCACTCAACGCGATTCCCCAATGCTCCGGCGGGAGTGTACTTTCCCGGGGACCCGGGAGTTCCAGAGAACGGCATCGAAGCGAACTTAAAGAACTTCGCCCCGCGTCTGGGGTTCGCTTACGACATTTTCGGCGACGCCAAGACCAGCCTGCGCGGCGGAACAGGCATGTTCTATGACACGCGCATACCTGGCATTATCAACAATCGTTTTGTGGACGTAACGCCGTTCAGCCCTCAGCTTATCTTGAGCACGTCCGGAGTTACGCCGGGCACAATCAGCGACCCGCTCTGCGCTCAGGCGTCCACGCAAGCAAAGCTTGGTTGCACGGCTCAGGCCAACTTGTTTCCTGCTCCCTTTCCTCCGCCGTCCACGGCAACGTTCGCTCCAAACCTGCTTGTCGTCAGTTGGGATCCGGCGCACAACTATCAAACGCCAGCGCTGTACAACTGGAATCTTGGGATTGAACGGCAGCTTCCCTCGGATATCTTGGTGCGCGCGGCTTACGTCGGCTCGCACGGAAGCCACCTGAAGGAAACAATCGCTTTTAATGTGTCACCGGTCGGGGGCGGGACGCCACGGCTGAACGCCATCGCCGGGCGCAACGTGTTCGGCACGACAAACAATGGGCCTACGCAGGATTCCCAGGACATTAATTCGTCTTATCATTCGCTGCAACTGTCTGCGGAAAAGCGTATGTCCCGTGGGCTAACGATTCTCGGGAACTACACTTGGTCGAAGAGCATCGACGATCTTCCGAACGGCGGGGGCGTGGCCGACATTGGCGCGGATACGGTTTCTGCACGGCCTTGGGACGATCCACTGCGCCACGAACTTGATCGCGGACCGTCCGACTTTGATCACGCGCATCGGTTCGTTGCTTCTTATGTATGGCAGCTTCCGGATTTGTCGAAAAGAAGTGGATTGGCACGACATGTTCTCGGCGGCTGGGAACTCAGCGGGCTCGCCACGGCGCAGACGGGCCGGCCCTTCACCGTTTTGTCCGGGGTGAACAACTCCGGAACCGGCATTGGACAGGATCGCGCGAATCTTATTGGAGACCCGTACGGGCCGGGAGCGTGTGCTGCCGCAAAAATCACCATTTCTTGCGTGGATTGGTTGAATCGATCTTCGTTTCAGCCGAATCCCAGCAGAACCTTTGGCAATGCTGGAAAGGGAAGTATCCGCTTGCCAAACTCGTACACTTGGGATGCGGGCCTTTCCAAGAATTTCCCGTTCACAGAGCGGCTCAAGCTTCAGTTTCGTGCGGAGTTCTTCAATGTCTTGAATCACGCCAACTTCATGGATGATTCCGCATCGCTCACGAACTTCCAAAAACTCAGCTCCATGAGCAACTTTGGCGCCATCCGGCAAGCTGCCGACCCGCGCATCGGCCAACTGGCGTTAAAGCTCTTCTTCTGATTCCGCCAGCGCGAAAAAAAAGTGTGAGGTCGCGTTCATGAAGAAAATCTTGCTTTCTTTTTTGGCTTTGCCATGCTTCTTTGCATTTTCTGACGAGCCGGCTCCCCGGGGCTTGGAGCACTGGACATCGGCCACGGTTGCGTCTATGAGCCCGGCGCTGGACGCGCAGGCCGCTTCCGACCCTCATCATTTTGCGGTCCAACAGCTTTCCACTTATCCCCACGAATATTTTCTCCTTGCGCGCCGCGTCGCCGACGGCCAGCCGGAGTGGCACGAAACGGAAGCCGACGTTTTTATCGTCGAGTCAGGTACGGCTACTCTCTTGGTCGGCGGCACGCTTGTTGGCGGAGAAACCACTGCACCTCATGAAAAACGCGATGGAACGATCCAAGGCGGCATGCGAACGAAACTTGCCCCTGGAGACGTCGTCCGGATTCCCCCGCGCGTGCCCCATCAAGTGCTGCTCGACGGAGGCAAGGAATTTACCTACCTGGTAGTCAAGGTAAAGGGATATTAGCGCCGGTACGCCAAGTCCGGCCGTTCTGCAGCGCAGCCTGCTAAGCTTCGGGTGCGGAACCGACAACGACGAGCGCCATCGTGAGCGGCGAACCGCTTGCCCCTTGCAACGACAAGGGAAATTCCACGAGCCACAAGTCGCCATCATCCAAATGGAAAACGGACGGAAGCGATTTGGGATGATCTTCCGCAGGCGCGAGACTCCAGACGGACGGGTGATTCGAGCCGGTAGCCTTGCGGCTCAAGGCCATTGTCTGATCGATGGTGAGCGTGGAGGGATCCTCGTCGGCCGCAGCGGGAGAAGCAAGCACAAAATCGCGCTGCGGTGACACCCCCATATGATTGCCGTTCTCTGGTAAGAGCGCGTAGCGAAGCGTGTAGACGCTGGCCTTGATCAGTTGCTTGCGATAATCTTTTACGGAATTGGGAAAGCGAATCGCCCCCACCAACGTGCCTTGCGCAAACTGCGGGTAGACCACGCCCAGAGACTGCGGAGCTTTCGCGCTTCCGGGTACCGCTTTGCCCAGCCAGACGTCGCACAACGTGCCGCTGGGACCCGTGACGCGAATGCCAGTGGCTGCAAGAGCACTTCGAACGGGCGCGGCCAAATCGCTGGGCGGCGATTCGTTCAAGGGTTCAGCTTTGTAGCTTTGGGCAACGGCAGGTCCGGAAGCGCACAGAAACAGAACTAGGAACCATGAGAAGAGGGAAATTCGCGACAGGAAAGTTTTCATTCCGTGCGCACCTCAAAGGCAACAGGATATGGGTACGTTTGGAGCTTGGCGTAGACCACCCTACATTCGCCTGAGGCCACTTCCGGAGAGAGACGTTACTTTGCCGACCCCTCAGGTGAATTTTTCTGGCGAAGAGCGACTCCGTAATCTGGTCCGATGTAGGGCTTCGTCAACTAGTCTAAATTAGACGAGTGCCGCCTTTTACAACGCAAACGTCCCGATGAAGGCGCTCCGGCGGTTCGATTCGTTCCAGGTGCTCCCAAGATGGTTGCCGCTGTAGGACGACTTGCTGGCAACTGCGGGCATGGCGTGCGTCAAATGCGAAACGAGCGGCTCGTAGTAGACCTCCTCGTTGTGGCAAATCTCGTCTGCGTCTGTGATCGCGCGCGTGGTGATCGTGGCAAGGCTGCCCACCTGCAGCGACGCACTTCCGTGCTTGCTGGCATCCACGGTAAAGCGAATGGGCTGCGCTTCGGTGGCAACCACGGTGTTGAGAAGCTTGCCGGCTTGCGCTTGAGCGAAATTCACGAGCGCGGCGCGCTGTGCCTCGTTAGCGCGCTCGTCTACGATCAGCACCGCTTTTGCAGGCAGAGGATTGCTGAAGGCGTCGCCAAGCGTCGCGCTCGCCCGCACTACTGCGGCGACGCTCAATCCATCCAGGGACACACTCTCCCACGTGCCCTTGTCCACGTGCCACGCGAGGACCGCTTCCTGGCCAGTTAGGTTGACTTCGGAATTCGCGAAGCACGGGCCCGTATAAACGTCCGCTGTCCGCGACTCGATGTATTCCCCCGACACGTGCCCGGTCGGCTGGGCCGCCCGCGCGCAAGAGGGCAGAGCGGCCAAAGCTCCTGCGAGAAGCAAAGCCGGTACGGCTTCCGTTACTTTCATTGTGACTACCTCCCTTGGCTCTTCAAAAGTTGAATCCCAGAAACTCTATTTTCCCACTTCCTACGTTGTGTGTTCAAACAAGAACAAATTTCTCGCCCTTTGTTTGGCGTACGGAGATGGGGCGCAACATGCTGCGCCCCGACAACGAAAGCCGCCGCCCCAAGGTCCTTCTAGGTCGTTTCGCAGCAGGAGCGCCCCGGGCGGCATTTCTCGGCATTGGCGAAGCCGCCGTCCGGCCCAACAAGCGATTGTGTTTGCGCGCACCAGAAAGGACCAGTTGGCATTTGCGCCGCTTTTTCTGCGGACGAGATAATGTCCATGCTGTTTGCGGGAGCGTCGCCGCCCTCGTAATACATTTTCTTCTCCCGCAGGCGGTGGCACACGGTAGCGCTCTGAATCAGTCCGGTGAGTGTCGGCATGGCTACGCTTCTCCTTTCGCGGCGGCAAGCAGTGCGCGTTTGACGGCAACTGTGGCCAGCCTAACCTTGTAGGCATTCTGACTCAGCGGCTTTGCACCACGAACCGCCGCTTCGCCGACGGTGACTGCCGTACCGTCAGTTATAGACTTTCCTTCGAGCTCCTTTGCCGCTTCGCGAGCCTGCCACGGAATCGGTGCGACGTGACCCAGCACAACGCGTCCCTCCCTGACTCTTCCGCCTTCCATCTTGACCGCAATCGCAGCTGCCGCCAACGGCCAATCGAGCGCGGTTTTGTGGCGCACTTCATACGTGGCACTGCGAAAACCGCGCGAGGAAGCGGGAATGACAATGTGTGTGAGCATTTCGTTGGGTTTAAGAACGTTTTCCCGCTCATTATCGGATTTGGGAATGACAAAAAACTCCGATGCGCTTACTTCGCGCTGCCCCTTCGGGCCTGTCAGTTGCAGTTTGGCGCCAAGAGCGATCAACGCGGGAGCAAGGCTCGAGGGATTCACGAAGTAAGCCGGTCCGCTATTGCCGAGGATGGCGTGGTAACGATTCTCGCCTTCGGGCACAAGCGATTTCCCGTTTTCGTCCTTCGCCAGCAGGCCGTAGCCGTTGCGGAAGTACCAGCAACGCGGGCGCTGGCAGAGCTCGCCGCCGACAGTGCCCATAGCCCGAATCTGCGGACTGGTGATGCCCTCCGCGGCCTGGGTGAGGGCAGGGAATTCCGCGCGAATGGTCTCGTTTTCGACTAGCTCGTCCATCGTGACGAGCGAGCCAAGGGTCACCCCTTCGGCATTCGAGTGGATACCATTCAAACCTTCGACGTTTTTGATATTCACGATGCGCTTTGGCGAGACGACATACTCCTTCATCAGACTGATCAAATCGGTGCCGCCCGCCAGCACCGCAGCATCGTTCCAGTTGGAGCCGAGCAGCCCAATCGCTTCGCGTTGTGTGGTTGGATGAGCGTATTCAAAGCGTTCCATCAGGCTACCGCTCCTTTCTCCAGCACGCCGAGAACTTTGTCGGGCGTGAGCGGGAGCGTGGGCACACGCGCGCCGATGGCATTAGCCACGGCGTTCGAAATGGCCGCGCCAGGAGAGATCACCGGCGGCTCGCCGAGGCCGATGACGCCGCGCTGATCGTATTCCGGGCCTGTCATCATGTGCACGACAATCTCGCCGAAGTCGCCAATCCCGGCGAGCTTGTAAAACTCGAGATCGGCGTTGAGGCAATGGCCAGTCTGCTCATCCATGATCTTGTGCTCGAACAGCGAGTAAGTAATCCCCATGATGCAGGCGCCGTACACCTGACTCTCTGCGGTTTTCAAATCGATGATGAGACCGCAATCCTGCACGGCAACGAGCTTGTCGACCTGCACGATGCCGGTTTCGGTGTCCACGCTGACTTCCGCCATTTGCGCGCCGCCAACGCCGCTCGAAAGCAGGTCATCGTTTCCGCGCTGGCGTTGGCCGACGCCGGTAATGGGAGTTGTGCCCAGTTTGGCGCAAGCCTGCTTCCAGGAAATGGCCTTGCTCGGATTGTCCTTCACGCGAATTTGGCCGTCAACCGCTTCTAGGTCGTCGGGCTTAGCGTCGAGCGAAGGAGCCACCTTTTCAAAGAGCTGGTTCAAGGCCGCAGTCGCAGCGCGGCGCGTAGAAGAACTGACGCCTCCAACCGTGGTGGAACCGCCGGACGCTCCATCGGCAGGATATTTCGAATCGCCGATGTTCACTTTCACGGCTTCCAGTGGGAGACCCATGGTTTCTGCAGTGACGATCCCAATGACTGTGCGCGTGCCGGTGCCCAAATCCTGCGACCCGAGCGAGGCCGACACCGAGCCGTCCGGCTGGATGACACAATTGCAATTGCTCGGATGGCCGGCGCCGCCCCAGGTGTGAATGGAAACGCCCAGCCCCTTTTTGATTGAGCCAGACGTCCTTTCGCCACGCGGATGCCATTTCTTTTTCCATTCCATTAGCTCGGCAGCTTTTTCCAACTCGGCTGAATATGTCTTAGCGAGTTGTCCAGTCATTTCAATATTTCTCTGCAACAGCTCAACCGGATCCATGCCCAGCTTTGCGGCCAGGTCGTCGAGCGCAGACATGGTGATCAAGCACATTTGCGGGTGATTGGGTGCGCGCCAGGCGCGTGACGGGCCGATATTGGTCAACACCGTCGTGTGGCGAACGCGCCGGTCAGGAATGCGTACGACGTATGGCAAGTTGGGCGCGCCGCCTTGCGCATCGGGGCCTCCGGTGCCCCAGGATTCGGACTGCCAGCCCACCAGCGTGCCGTCTTTCTTTGCGCCTACTTTGACTTTCGCGTACATCGAAGGACGCGCGCCCGCGGCCATCAGTTCCTGATCGCGTTCGAGCATCAGCTTCACGGGGTGTCCCGTTTTCTTTGCCAGCCGCGCACACGCAAGCCCCCAAGTGTCGGCTCCGAATTTGCTTCCAAAGCCTCCGCCCATGACCGGAGAGAGGACCCGCACTTTGTCGGCGGAATCCGCGATCGGTGGTTTCGCGCGTGCTATTTCTCCAGGTATGCCGCTTACGTTCTGCGTCGAAGCATACAAGGTGAGATTGTCGCCATCCCACTCCGCTACTTGGCCATGCGCTTCAAGGCAGCAATGCGTGATGACCGGCACTCCATACTCGCCTTCACTGGTCACTTCGGCCTGCTGCAAAGCCTGGTCGGGACTGCCATCCGTTTGTTCGGCAAGTTGCTTGGTGTGTTCCCCGGCTTTTGCCGGTTCTACGTCAGAAACCAAGTGAGGAAGCTTTTCGTAGCGAACCTGGATGCGGCGGGCTGCGTCGCGGGCCTGCTCTTCGGTTTCCGCGGCGACGGCGGCGACTTCGTGCCCGGCCCAGAAGACTTCCTTGCCGGGCTCGGTGATGATTTCTATGGCTTTCACGCCCGGCATTTTTTCGGCCGCGCTTGTATCGATGCTCACGACTTTCGCGTGCGCGTACGGAGAAAACACCATCTTGGCGTGGAGCATGTTCGGGCGATTGACATCGTAGCTGTATTTGATGCGGCCCGAAGACTTCCACGCACCGTCCAGGCGCGAGATGCGCCTGCCAATCAAGCTGCATTTGTCGGTGGGAGGCCAATGATAGTCAGCCATCAGGCGCGCCCTCCTTTCATGGACATTGCCGCTTGCACGACGGCGTTACGAACACCCATATACGTTCCGCAGCGGCAGAGGTTGCCGCCCAGCGCTCGCTTCACTTCTTCCATGGTGGGATGGCGATGCGCCTCGAGATAAGCGGTGCAGGACATCACGAAACCCGGCGTGCAGAAGCCGCACTGCTGCGCATCGTTGTCCACAAACGAAGCGGAGACGGGATGCAGCTTTCCTTCCGGTTCCAGCCCTTCGATGGTGCGAATGTGCGCGCCCGGTTTTCCATCGCGATCGGCCACTTCAATCGCCAGGACGCTGCAGGAATAAACCGGCTTGTTGTTGACGATGACCGTGCAGGCGCCGCAAGTGCCGCG
>QHYJ01000187.1:32647-35248 GCA_003223255.1 Acidobacteriota bacterium
CCGTCAGCTCTTTCACTTCACCATTGAGGCGTAAGGTCATGGGCACCGGGCCAGGACCAATCACTTTTCCGGAGCCGACAATCTCTTCCGGCACGGTGGTCGTTGCCGCCGCCAGCTTGTGACCCGCAAGCACCTGCGCGGTGGCGGCAACGCCGGTGCCGCCGACTAATTTGACGAACTCACGTCTTCGCAGACCAGGCTTCTTTGGGGATTCACTGTTCGCGCTGTGCTCAGGGTCTTTGGGATCTTCGAGTTTGGCCATCGGTGACCTCCCGAGTGCTTTCCAGAAATGCCGAAACGACGGTTCGGGGCCGAGCGAGGGGGCGTTTCGCAGGCGCCAGGCAAAATCTCCCGGCGCCGAAACAACGATATTCCGAGCCAGCTAAAAATACAAGCGTGCGTTCGGCCAGCTCCGAATCGAGCGCTTTATTAAGTTTCTTTTGCGCTGCGTCGCAAATGATAGGAAGCACGGGTGCGCAAGGTCAAATTGAAAATCCTGAATGGTCATTTTAGCGCCGTCAAACGAAGGTTGGCTTGTAAGGTTTACGATGCGCCGGGACCGACGGCCACAACGAAGTAGGTGGCGGGAGTTGCGCCCACGTTTTTGATGCCGTGCTCGTCATTCGAACTCACGAATCCGACCGATCCCGGTCTCAAACGCGTGCTCAGGTTGTTCACGGTGATGTCCACGGTGCCTTCGCGAATGAGCCACATCTCGGAATGGGCATGACGATGCGGCGGGTGCGGTGCGGCGCCTGCCGGCAACGTGGTTTCGTGGACCTCCACCGACTCTCCCGTGGCCAGTTTCCCTTTCAAGATTGGACGAACCGCCGCAGTGCCCGACGGATGAACGGGCAATTTATCGAACGCATACATGGCGGAGGGTAGGGAAGTTTGTTGCTCTGACTGTCTTGGGTCTGAAAGTGCCGTAAATAGAGCAGTCGGAAAGAGGAAACACATTTCGCGGCGAGAGAAAGACATACTTGCCTCCGTTTGCGTACTGGCAGAAACACAGGATAGGGAATTGTGCCGGAAAGCGTGCTCTTCTCGACCCGCCTTTTTCCCCAATCCTGATTCTAAATCTGCGGTACAGCCGTCTTGGCCATTTCCAGTGTGACGCGTTGCTTTTGGCGATACGCAATGTTGGCCATGTGCGCGGCCATCGCGGAGCGGTAGCCAATGTCCACGCTCGCATTCGGCGTCTGGCGGCTGCGGATACAGTCGATCCAATTGGCCATGTGATTCTGGTTTTTCGTTTCTCCCGTAAGCGCAACGCCATCGCGTCGATTTACCTTTTCGGGATAGTAATGCAATGTTTCCGCCGACTTGCCGGTGACCATGTCGGTGGCCCCGGAAGTGTGCTCGATGGTGCCGTCGCTGCCGAGCAGATGTTCGCCCAATCCGTAGTGGCGGTTGTTGAAGGTGGATTGCCAGGTGACCACCACGTCCTGGGGAAATTCCAGCGTCACCACGATGGTGTCCGGGACTTCTCGCCCGTCTTTTTCCGAAAAGATGCCGCCGCTCATCGAGGCAGCGCTGGGCTCCGGCAAATCCAGTGCGGTTTGAATCCAGGCGATCTGGTGCACCATGTTTTCGGTGATGTTCCCGCCGGAAAATTCCCAGAACAAGCGCCAGTTGATGAATTTGTAGGGATCGAAACCGCGGTCGGGCCGCCCGTTTAAGAACGCTTTCCAGTCGACGTTCTGCGCCGTGCAATCGGAGGGCACGGGCCGCACCCATTGGCCTTTACCGTGGGGCGTATTGCGGCTCATCCACGATTCCACCTGAGTGATCTTGCCGGCGAGGCCGTCCTTGATCCATTTGCGCGTATCGGCAAGCGAACCGGAACTTTCGTGCTGCAATCCGACTTGCACCACGCGATCGGACCTCTTCGCCGCCGCCATGCATTCCTCCGCTTCCGGAATGGACCAGGTCATCGTTTTTTCGCAATAAAGGTCCTTTCCGGCCGCGATTACATCCATGAAATGGCGCGCGTGAATGTGCAAAGGACTGGCCACGATGACGCCATCTAGATCTTTCATGTCCAGCAAACGCCGGTGATCCTCGAGCGTCTGAATGCCCGGCGCCAGCTCCTTGGCCGCATCGCGCCGGCGCGAGTACACGTCGGCGATGGCCACGAGTTGCGCGTTGGGCACTTCGAGAACCTCTTTGAGCAACTCCTCCCCGCGGCCACCCGCGCCGATCATGCCCACGCGAACGCGATCATTCGCGCCCAACACGGATGGAGGCGGATAAGCGGCCAAAGCGGCCGCACTGAGGGCCGCTTGTTTTAGGAATTCACGCCTGGTGTTCGTTGTCATGTCCATCTCCCCCAGAAAAGAATCTAGAAAAAACTCAAGAATGCTTTTCGCGCGCTTTGGCGGCTTCCAGGTATTGCGTCATGACGCGCGCAAAATCCGCGATAGCCACTTCCGGCTCGGCAATTTCGGGATGCCAGGCCTTTTCCCATTCGAAAGAGTAGTAGCCGTTGTATCCCGACGCAGCGAGCAGTTCCACCTGGCGTTTTACCGGCACCTCGCCGCGCCCGGTGAGCACGTAATGATCCTGTCCGTTCTCCGCGCGCGAGTCCTTCAGGTGCGT
>QHYJ01000188.1 GCA_003223255.1 Acidobacteriota bacterium
GAAGACCGCTGTTGTGAGCAGACGGTTGTCAATCGACGCTTCCTCCGGCCGCAACACTGCGGCTTCTAGGTCGTCGCTCAGCGCGGGCTCGAGGTCGCGCGCGTCTTCGGCGCGCAGCGGCTCGGCCTTTAGCCCCAGGCCATGATGCAGCGCAATAATCGTGCTGAGCTCGGCCTTCGCGTCCTGCGAAAAGAGGGCCTCCAGCGTTCCCTTGCGCCGGTAGCCCGTGCTCCGCCCGGAAAGTTCCTCCACCCGTGCCACAAACTCCGGGTACAGCGCCGCGCTCCGCTTGGCCAGCTCCACGGTGGCGATCATCCCGGGATTTTCCGGCGCCGGCGAAATGATTCCCGCGCTGGCCCACGACGCTTCCTGCCCCGGCTTTTGCCGGTCGAACACCGCCACGCGCAAGCCGGCGCACGCCAGCTCCAGCGCGATCGCGCCGCCAATCACTCCACCGCCCGCAATCGCTACGTCGAATTTCTTCATGCCGCCATCTTAGCGCATCCAGACATCCAACGTGCGCCCTCTGACGCTACACGGAGCGGACGAGTTCTTCGGAGAGGACTTGGGCTTTTTTGGCGAGGTTGCGGGCGCGGGCCCAGTCGCCCGCTTGCGCGGCTTCGCGCGCATCTTTGAGGAAACCTTTAATCTTGGAAACCAAGTCCGTTTGCGATGCGTTCAAGCGTTTGCCGCGCGTGGCCGCGAGGTTTTTCTCGGCGATGTCCAGGCTTTGATTCGTCTCCTGCCGCGCCGCGGCGAATTCTTCCTGGGAGAGTTGCGGAGCAATCGTTGGCGCTTCCGGCTTTTCTTCCTCGGCGATGGGAGTGGTAGGAGCGGAGGAGGGCGCGGGAGTCACGTGCGGCCGGGGGGGCACGCTGCGCACCGGAACCAACAGTGCCGCAAGCGGAGCGAGATCGAGGTTAATTTCTGGGGCGCCCAGGTCCGCCGTATCCCTCTCCGCAGTGTGTGCCTGGAGAGTCGGACGCACTTGCACGGCCGCGGCCCAAGGGATGGCCGGCCTTCTCCGGAAGAGGCAGCCGTTGAGAAAAAAGGCCGAAGAACAAAAGGTCAGAGAGACAAGCAGCGGCGCGCTTCGACGGAGAAGCGAGTGCCTGGACCGAACAACGTGCTGAGCTGGGCTAACCATGATTTTTGGCGATTTCAGGCCGCGAGTGGCAGTTCGATCCGGAACGTGGTTCCCCGGCCAACCTCCGACGTAAAGTTTATCGAACCGTTGTGCAGCTGCACAATTCGGAAGGTGCTGGCGAGTCCGATTCCGCTACCCCCCGGCCTGGTGGTGAAAAAGAGCTGAAAAATTTTTTGCTGGTTTTCCGGCGGGATGCCATTGCCGGTATCGCCGACGGTGATTTCCGCCATTTCGCCGCGCCGGCTGAGCACCAGGCGCAATTGTCCGCCGTTGGGCATGGCTTCGGCGGCGTTGAGGACCAAGTTGAGCACGGCCTGTTTGAGCAAAGCGCGATCGACGTAGGCTTCGGGAACGTCGATGGGCAAAAGCTGCGCGAGCTGGATGTTGGACTTTTGCAATTGAGGTGTGGCAATTTCCAAAACCTCTTTGAGAAGGTCGGCGAGCTGAGTGGCTTCGAGGCGAACGTCCACGGGGCGCGTGAAATCGAGGAAGCGCTTCACGACTTGGTCGAGACGGTCGATTTCTTTGTCGAGCACTTGCACGGCTTGCTGCGAAGCGCCATCGCCATCGTAGGACAAGGATTCCTTGAGGTTTTCGAGCCAGAGGCGCATGGAGTTAAGGGGATTTTTTACTTCGTGCGCGACACCTGCGGTGATGCGGCCGAGCGCGGCGAGGCGTTCGCTGACTTTCAGTTGGGTATTGATGCTTTCGAGGGAATCGAGGTCGCGGAGGGTCACCAGCGCGCCGATGCGCTCGCCGGCTGCTTCCTGGATGGCTTGCACGCTGACGTTGACGCGCTTGGGACCATCGCAGCTGTCCAGATCGGCTTCCGCGGTGGTTTCACTGAGTTCGTCCCCCTCGATGTGCAGGGCGTCGTGCAACGGATGGCCTGGCGGAAAAATGTCCGTCACGCGGCGGCCCAGGAATTCGCCGGCGGGAGCGCCCAGAAACTTTTCCGCGGCGGGACTCACCATCACAGCGCGCGCGTCGCGGGTGAACAGCAGCAAGCCGTCTTCAAGTCCGGCCATGACGGAATTCATGTTCTCGCGCATGGTGCTGAAAATTTCGTGCACGCCGCGGAGTTGCTGGCCGACCTGGGAGATTTTGCGGCTGACAAGGCCGAGTTCGTCGCTGCTGGCCTCGAGAGTTTTTGCCTCCGCGGGAGGAGCATCGAATTGTCCCGCGGAGATGCGGTCGAGCTGCGCGGTAATATCGCGCAAAGGAGCCAGGGTGATGCCACTCACGATAGCCGCGAGCAAAGCGGAGACCACCAAGGCCACCGCCACAATCGTGGCCGAGGTGCGCAAGCTGGAAGAGATTTCGTTGAGCAGCAGCGCCGTTGAAATGATTACGTGAATCTGAAAGGGCTGGTCGCCGATGGTGAAAGGAAACAACTGATCATATTCCTTCGGAGAACGACGCAACACGTTTACCTGATGTAAAAAGCTGCGCTGCACTAATTGCGACAGCGGGTCGCGCCTCAGGATGTGTTTCCCCTCAGACGATTCATGGTTGGAAACCAGGATAAGGCCGTTCCCCGTGGTGACGGAGACATCAAAGATAATGGGACTTTGAGACGCGGCGGAAAGGTGAGCCCGTAACCCGTCACTGGATTGCAGTGCATAGCGCACATAGTCGGTCATGTCTTGGGCGGAGTTAGACTCCGGCCGCCATCCACGGTCCTTGGCCTCAGTGATCGCGCCTCGCACCTGTTGGAAGGTGTTTTGCGCCAAGTCTTGAGTTTGGGTATCTGTTTGATGGAGAACTTGCTCCAGCAATTGGCCAAGAAAAACGATAGACAACACGGCGACGACGAGCAGCACGAGGCTGGTCATCACCAAGGTGAATTTTGTGCGCAGCCGGAGCTGCATTGCTGGACGCTACTCCGTTTCGGCGCGATGGCCGCGGTGTTCGTTCCTATTTTACAGGGAACAGTCGACAGTTGACAGTTCACATTCAAGATGGAAACAAAAACGTAACACCGAGAGCAGCGAGGCGGGAGCACAGCGTTCACCGAGGTCAAGCAGTGGGCCCGTGGTGAGAATCACCCGGGGTGAACGAGTGGCGAGAGGCGAGTGGGAAGAGGGCGGGCTCCCGACAGGGTCCCCGAGAAGCTCGGGGCAGGCGGGGGAGCGTGCTTACTCGGATTCGGGGCGATCGCCACCGTATTCCTTGAGCTTATTGTGGAGCGTCTTCAAGCTAATCCCGAGAAGTTCGGCGGCGCGCGTCTTGTTGTTTCCCGTGGCGCTCAGCGTTTGGAGAATGAGCTCGCGTTCCATGGCGTCCACGGTGGTGCCCACGGGAAACTTGATGGTCGACAGATCGCTCGGGCCTTTCGCGGCCATTTTACCGAATTCCGGGGGGAGGCACGCGCGAGTGATTAAATCTTTTTCGCACATGATGGTGGCGCGCTCCAAAGCGTTGCGCAGTTCGCGGATATTGCCGGGCCAGGTGTGGCCCATGAAAATGTCCATCACTTCGGCGCCGATGCCGCGGACGTGCTTGCCATGCTTGGCGTTGACGTCGCGCAAAATATGCTCCACGAGAAGCGGGATGTCGTCCTTGTGTTCGCGGAGGGGCGGCAAGTGAATGTGAAAGACGTTCAGGCGGAAGTAGAGGTCCTGGCGCAACTGACCATTGCCGACGGCTTGCTCGGGGTCTTTATTCGTCGCAGCGACCACGCGCACGTCGACGGGAGTTTCGGTTTTGCTGCCGAGGCGGCGCACTTTGCGATCTTCCAGGACGCGGAGGAGTTTCGCCTGTGTGGGCGCGGGCATCTCGCCAATTTCATCGAGCAAAAGAGTGCCGCCGTCGGACAATTCGAAGCAGCCGATGCGGCGCTCGGCCGCGCCGGTGAAAGCGCCGCGCTCGTGGCCGAAGATTTCGCTTTCCATCAAGGTTTCGGGAATGGCGGAGCAGTTGATGGCCACGAACGGGCCGCTGGCGCGCGGGGAAAGCCGGTGAATGGTGCGCGCGACGATTTCTTTGCCGGAGCCGGTTTCTCCGGTGATTAACACGGAAGCGGAACTGGGCGCGGCCATCTCGACGATGCGCATGACTTCCTGCATGCCTTTGGTGCCGCCCACGAGATCGCCGAGGCGGCCTGTTTCTCTGAGTTGGCGCTGGAGAACCGCCAGTTGCCGCGAGTCGCGGACCTTGCTCAGAGCGCGGTCCAGCAACGCGCGCAGCACCGGGCCCTTGAGCGGCTTCTCGATATACCAGAAGGCTCCGGCCTCGATAGCGGCGACGGCGCGCTCCTCGCTTCCTTTTCCGGTGATGATGATGGCGGGAACACCCTGCAAATCCGGACCCAACTGTTTCAGCAGGTCGAGGCCGTTCATTCCCGGGAGTTCGACGTCGGCGATGAGCGTGTCCGGCTGATAGCTGGCGAATTTCGCAAGAACCTCCTCCGCGGAGGCTACTCCAAGAACGTCATAACCCCAGCGCTGCAGGAGTTGCTCGTAGCCCTTGCGCGCGTTGTCCTCGTCTTCGACGATGAGCACGCGGTCTTTGCGTTCGAGCGTTTCGACGGCCCGGACGGCCGCACGCGTTTCTTCCCCCATGGGTCCCAGCCTCTCTTAGGCTTTCTCTCGGTGAAATTGCTCTTCGGGTGTTTTTGCTGGACCCTTCGAATGTAGCAAGCCCGTGAGGAGTTGCCAAGGCAGGCATTTCCCCGAGGTTGCATCCTGAATACGAAACGGCCGGAGCAACCCCGGGATACTCCGGCGGTGTTTGCCAAGGATGTAGTCAGGCTTCTGGCCTGTATTTCAAACCAAGCGACTCACTCCTTAACCAGGTAAAGCGCGCGCTCGAGTTCGAGCTCGAGTTTGGCGCCTTTGGGGAGGTTCAATTCGTGGCCGCGGCCGGATTCCATGAGATAGGCGGTGATGGCGCCGAGCGCCGCGCCTTCGGCGGCTTCCTTCTTGTCCTTGTCTTTCACGCCTTTTGCCGCGCCGATGGCGGCGCCTGCCGCAGCGGCTGCAGCTGCGTTCTCCTGCGTGCTGGTGCGGCCTTGAATCAAACCCTCCTGGTTGGGCACGGGTTTTACGCTGTGATCACCAGGGACGCTCACGACTTCCGCGACGATGGGCAAGTCGCCAAACCTGGTGTGAATTTCGTCAAAAGTGAGCCAGAGCTTGGCGCGCCCGGCCACTCCCGCGGGCTCGACGCGGCTGATATGACCCTGGATCTCGGCTCCGGAGGGCAAGTAAAAGCCGCTGCCGGCTTCGAGCGGCTCCAGGGTTTTCACTGTGAACGTGGAATTTTCCTGCGTGCCTTTCGTGCTCAATTCCTCTTGTAGACTCACTAAGAACTTGGTGCCGGGAGTGACGGCAAAAGTTTCCAGGGGCAGACCATGCCGGTCGCCGTCGGCGCGGTGACGGGTCTGCTCCGGTGTCTGCACACCTGCTGGTTTGTCTGGCTGCTGTGCAGGTTCCTGCGCACGCGATGCGGCTGTTCCCAGGAGAACGGCAAGAATTGCAGTGGAAATAAGGAACACACGGACTTTCCGATAGCTCATGTTTCGCCTCCGAAGCGATGCTTCGCCCGTTGCCTGATGCACCAGGTGGGCCAACCGCCTGTTCCTTGAGGGGGCTGCAAGAGAATGAAATGCAGGCACTTAGGGGAGCTTTTATTAGCGGCGGTGGGACGGTCTTGGCTGATTGTCGGGAATTCCCATCAGCAGGCCGTAAGGCGCTGCCGACAGCCGGCGGTTAGGCTTAGATTCCAAATCCAAAAGCAGGTCCCTCCGCCAGGAGGCCGCGGAAGACCGCGCGCTGAAGGTCGCGACGACAGGGGGCCCTCGATGCCGGATAAGCTCGGCTAACACACGGCTAACACGACTTACACGGCAAGGCAGTCTCGAATCCTTTCGAATCCAGGGTTAGTGGAGATGAAAGGTGCTAGTTTTCGAGGAAGCGGCGGATGTTGGCGAGGACTTTGGCATACATAGCGGGAGTGACGCGGCCGGTTTGCGTGTTTTGCTGGCTGGGATGATAGACGCCGAATAAGCGCGGAGTGCCGGGCGCGACTTCGGCTTCTGCGCCGTGGGCGAATTTATAAAGCGCGCGCGAGGTGATGATGCCGCGCTGCTTGAGGATTTCGAGGTAAGCGTCCCAGGCGATTTTGCCGAGGGCCAGGATTGCTTTGGGCTGCAAAATTTCCAGTTCGCGTTCGAGATAGCCGCGGCAATTGGAAACTTCTCGCGGCAGGGGTTTGTTGTCGGGTGGAGCGCAGCGGCAAGTCGCGGCGATATAGGCGTGATGGAGTTGCAGTCCGTCGTCGCGGTGCGGGGCCGTGGGTTGATTTGCAAAGCCCGCTTTGTGAAGTGCCGCGTAAAGAAAATCGCCGGAACGGTCGCCGGTGAACATGCGCCCAGTGCGATTGGCGCCGTGCGCTGCGGGCGCCAGGCCGAGAATTAGCAGTTGTGCTTGCGCGTCACCGAACCCGGGAACGGGTTTGCCCCAATATTCCCATTCACGATAGGCACGGCGTTTCACGCGAGCGACCTTTTCGCGATATTTCACCAGGCGCGGGCACCTGCGGCAGGCGACAATCTCATCGTTCAAGACACGAAGTTGGGCGAGGTTTTCCGCCATGCGGCTTAATATACGCTGCATCCCCAATATGCTGGCGAGCGTGTAGCTAGAAGAAGCGGCAGCACATTCGCTTCGCTGGAGTGCAAGCAAGGCTGCCCTTCGGCTACGCTCAGGGTAAACCGCACTCCAAATTGCTTCCACGCAATTCGTTGCGTGGGCTCAGGCATTAGCCTCATTGGCGCGGCGCGGCATCATGCGATTGAGATCGACGTAAGGCGTGGCGCCGACGAACATGGTGTCGAAAGAACGCTTCTCGAGAATCTCTTTCGCAACGCGCTGCACGGTGCCCATGGCGGCGCGCATGAGGCCGGAGCCGGCGCTGACGCGCGCCACGCCGATTCTTTCCAATTCGGCGATGGGAGGGCACGCGGGATTCGCCAGGATGTTGAGCGGGGCTTCGGCGGCTTTCAACAGTTTGGCGATGGTATCGCGGTCGTAAACTCCCGGAGCGAAAAGGCAAGAGGCGCCCGCGTCGCGGTAAGCGCGCAGGCGCTCGACGGTGCGTTCGAACCGCGTGGCTTCCGGGCCGATGGGCATCAGATAAACGTCCGTGCGCGCGTTGAGGACAAAGGGAACGCCTAGCGATTTTGCGGTTTCGACGATGGCGCGAATTTTTTCCACTTGCAGAGAGATCGGGACCTGGGAGCTCTCGTCATCTCCGGTTACGTCCTCCAGATTCATTCCGATGATTCCTGCGGCGATGGCGGCTTTCACCGTGTCGAGCATGTCTTTGACGGTGCTGCCGTAGCCCGCTTCGAGATCGGCGGTCACGGGGATGTTCACGGCGCGGGCGATTCGGCCGCACACCTCAAGCATTTCGTCGCGGGAAATGCGCTGGCCATCCGGGTAGCCGAGGGAAAAGGCCACCGCGGCGCTGCTGGTGGCGATGGCGGGATGGCCGCATTCTTCGAGGATGCGGGCGCTGGCCACGTCCCAAGCGTTGGGAAGCAAGAGCGTGCGCGGGCCATGATGCAGCTTTCGGAATTGTTCGGCTTTTTGGGCTTGGTTTCGGATGTCCAATGGAAAACCTCCTCAAGAAGGCCGCAACTCGTTCGGGGACGTGAGTCTAAGCAATGTTTCGGGCGGGCGAAACAGCCAAATTGGAGAGCGGTTTCAGAAGGCTCGAAAGAACAAGCTGCCAGCCGGTTGAGAACCTGCGCTTCGCCGAGGATGACACTCACGGAACTGTTTGCCGAGTATCACTGGTCCGATCAGTTCGGAATGCGCGTCAATCCTTCTTTAGGGCTTGCGCGATGATGACGGCCTGGTTGTGCTCCGGGTCACGGGCGCCAAACAGGAGTGTCAGGGTGCCGTGCTCCTTCTCCAGCTTTTTCAATTCCGTAAGATGCTGCTTTTTGTCTTTCAGTTCTGCTTGATACTTCTTTTCAAAGGTGGGCCACTTCATCGCGTCATGGTGAAAAGACTTGCGCAGAGCATCGCTGGGAGCGACGTCCTTCATCCACAGGTCAATTTTGGCCGCTTCTTTCTTCATGCCCCGCGGCCATAAGCGGTCGACCAAAACGCGAAAGCCATCATCTTTTTTGGGTTCGTCATAAACGCGTTTGATGCGCACCATTTTGTTACCTCACTGCAAAAGCTGGAGAACCTGGTCATGAATTCTGCCGTTCGTGCTGATGAGCTGCCCGGTGTAAATGGTCCTTTCGCCGCGCGCGTTGGTCGAGCGGCCGCCTGCTTCTTCGACGATGATGCCCAGGGGCGCAAGGTCCCAGGGTTTCGAGGTCCAATCGAGTGCTGCTTCGATCGCGCCTTCGGCGACGAGCATGTGTTGCCAGAATCCCCCGAACGAGCGGCTGGATCGTGACGCGTCCAGAAGCCTGCGGATTCTCGCCTGGTCCGAGGCGTTTTTGCTCGGGCCGGTGCCGGTGGTGAACACCATGGCGTTGCTGAGCTTGTCGACGTTCGAGACGTGCAGCCTTTTTCCGTCGCGGTAGGCGCCTTCGCCGCGATAGGCCCACCAGCGGGAATGCAAGGCTGGAGCGCTGACCATCGCCGCCACGATTTCGTGGCCTTGCTCGATAGCCATTAGTGTTCCAAAGACGAGAATGCCACGCGAAAACTCTTCCGTGCCATCAATGGGATCGATAATCATGCGGGCGCGGTCATCCTTGCTCGCAGACTTCGCGTTGGCTCCGCCCATTTCTTCGCCCAGCACGTCCAGAGGCAACCCGCTTTTTGCGACTTTGCTCCGCGCCATTTCTTCGACGGCGCGGTCCGCCGGTGTGACGGCGGTGCCGTCCGGTTTCTTCTCCACGTGCAGCTCGTTCGAGCGGAAATAGCGCATGGCAATCCCGTCCGCTTCCTCGGCGATTTCCTTCAGCAGTATGCTATAGGTCTCGACATATCCTGCTCCTGCTATCCTGCTCATGAACTCCTCTTGCAGCTCCGCCAAACTCAGAAAGATGCCAGCCTGAAGGCGGGCGCTACGGATTTGACTCTCTTCCTCTGCCTCTCTAGCATACAAAAGTACCCCGATGTGTGCTCAAGCCAACAGCGGAACTATCCTTGGCCGCATTCTGGAATCGCGGCGCGCCGAGGTCGAACACCGCAAGAAAGTCCTGCCGGAAACGGCGCTGAAGTACGGGGTTCAAGCGGCGGCTCCGCTGCGCGATTTCATGGGCGCTCTGTCGCGTCCCGGAATCAATATTATGGCGGAGCTCAAGCCCGCGTCGCCGAGCCGGGGCATGCTGCGCGAGCCGTTTGATCCCGTTGCGCTCGCCGAGTCGCTCGAGGCCGGCGGGGCCGCAGCGCTCTCGGTTCTGACGGAGCCGGAATTCTTTCGCGGCTCGCTCAAGAACCTTCGCGACGCGCGGAAAAGCGTGAAGCTTCCGGTTTTGCGCAAGGATTTTATTTTCGATCCGTGGCAAGTTTGGGAAGCGCGCGCGAATGACGCGGACAGTTTTTTACTGATTGTGGCGACGCTATCGGATGGGCAGTTGAAGGAGTTGCTGACACTCGGCAGGGAGCTGGGCATGGAGCCTTTGGTGGAAGTGCATACGCGAGAAGAGCTAGAGCGGGCGCTGGCCGCCGAGGCACGCATTATTGGCGTGAACAACCGCAACCTTAAGACGCTGGAGGTGCGCACGGAAACCTCGTACGAGCTCGTTGACCACATTCCTGAAAACTGTATCGCCGTTAGTGAATCAGGCATCGGCACCAACGGCGAATTGGCCGGGCTTCGCGCGGCTGGATTTGATGCTTTCCTCATCGGCACGCGCCTCATGCTCTCTTCCGATCCCGCGGCCGTTTTGTCGGAACTTGTGGGCACTGCGGCTCAGGGGAAATAGGCGCCATGGTTCGCGTGAAGATTTGCGGTATCACCAACGCTAAAGACGCCCAGGCGGCGGTTGACGCGGGGGCCAATCTGCTGGGCTTCAATTTTTATGCGAAGAGCCCGCGGCACATTGCTGAAGAAACGGCCGCCGAAATCCGGTCGCACCTGCCAAAACGCGTGAAAGCCGTAGGAATTTTCGTCAACCATTTACCCGCTGATGTGATCAGCTTGCGAAGTTCGCTCGGGCTTGATGCCGTGCAGCTTCATGGAGACGAGCCTCCCGAGGCGGTGGCGGAAATCGCTCCCGTTGTGCCGGTCATCAAAGCCTTCCGCGTGGAACCGGAATTTCCGCAGACCACTCTGGATCAGTATTCGCATGCGTTTGCCTTTTTGTTTGACGCCGCGCACACCGACCAATATGGTGGTACGGGGTGCACTACCGATTGGGATGTGGCACGGCGAGCAGCGGCGAAGCACCGTATTATTTTGGCGGGCGGACTGAAAGTGGAAAACGTGGCGGCGGCCGTTCGCATCGTGCGGCCCTACGGGATTGACGTTGCCAGCGGTGTGGAATCAAGTCCAGGCAAAAAAGACCATGGGCGGCTGCGCGAGTTTATTCAGGAGGTGCGCCGGGCGGAGAGAAGATAAGTGTTCGGCGCGGAGGAAATTCGGAAATCCATGAGCACCATTCTGCAGTCGCCGACAACAGCGCCGGGAAGGTTCGGTCCCTACGGTGGCCGGTACGTTCCGGAAACGCTGATGGTGCCGCTGTTCGAACTGGAGCGCGCCTACGAAACGGCGAAGGCGGATGCTTCTTTCCAGGCGCAATTCCAGAATTTGTTGGCGAATTTCGCAGGCCGGCCCACGCCGCTACAATTTGCGGCGCGGCTGACCGAAAAGTTGGGCGGGCCGAGAATTTATCTCAAGCGCGAAGATCTGCTGCACACGGGCGCGCACAAAATCAACAACGCCATTGGCCAAGGCTTGCTCGCGGTGAAGATGGGCAAGCCGCGCATTATTGCGGAAACCGGCGCGGGGCAGCATGGCGTGGCTTCGGCCACGGTCGCGGCGCATCTCGGGCTGGAGTGCGTTGTCCACATGGGCACGGAAGACATGGCACGGCAGGCGCTCAACGTCGCGCGCATGCGCATGCTCGGTGCGGAAGTTGTGGCTGTGGATTCCGGCAGCCGCACGCTCAAAGACGCCATCAACGAGGCTATGCGCGATTGGGTCACCAACGTGCGGACCACGCACTATCTTCTTGGTTCCGTTCTTGGCGCGCATCCCTATCCCACAATGGTGCGTGATTTTCAGGCGGTCATCGGCCGCGAAGCGCGCGAGCAAATCCTCGCTGCGGAAAAGCGTTTGCCCACGCATCTTTTCGCTTGTGTCGGAGGCGGGTCCAACTCCATCGGGCTGTTCCATCAGTTTTTGGGTGATCCTCAAGTGAAAATGATTGGGATCGAAGCGGGAGGGCGGGGGGGGCAACTTGGCGAGCATGCGGCTCGTTTGGCTGCTCATCAAGGGTTTGTGGGCGCGCGGCCAGGAGTCCTTCAGGGAACGTACACTTACGTTTTGCAAAACGAAGATGGGCAAATCGCCACGACGCATTCCATTTCCGCGGGGCTCGACTATCCGGCTATCGGTCCCGAGCATGCATGGCTGGCGGACCAGCGCCGCGCGGAGTACTCTGCCGTTTCCGATCAGGCCGCCCTGGATGCCGCGCGGTTGCTTTCGCGCACGCAAGGGATTATTCCCGCGCTGGAATCGGCGCATGCCATTGCCGGTCTCGTGGAGCGCCTGCCGAAATTGACCAAAAACGACCTTGTCATCCTCAATCTCTCGGGCCGTGGCGACAAGGATATGGACACTTACTCCCGCCTCCTCTAATCCGTTCGCGAAAATGCGGGAAAGCAGAATGATTGGTGTACTATTTTCAGACACAGAGTCCCATGAAAATTGCCCTTGCCAGCGCACTTGTGGTGAGCATCCCTCTTTGCGGATGTAGTTCGCGCCAGAGAATCCAGAATCACATCCCGGCCAATGCGGGTGTTTATGACGACGGGGAAGGATATGCGGTGCTGTCGATGCTGCTGAACAACGCAGTTCCGGAAACACACGGGGCAATTATTCGAATTAACATGCTCACGCATGTGGAGTCCGTGAATGGAACTCATTCGCTGGAAGACTGCATGAAGATCCCCGAGGAATTCCGTGAAGCCGCAAATGACTATGAGCTAAGGGCAAAAACGGCGATGCTGCTGAGGAAGAAGTTCACTTTGAAGACGCCCTATGATCTTGCCGGTGAAACTCGCATCGTTGGATCGAAGGCTAAGCCTGCTTCCGCGACCGGCACGGATAGTGTAGCGAAGATTTCGAGCGGTGTTTTTTATCTTTCGCCGGTGGGATTCGACGCCAATCACACACACGCCATCACCTACGCGAATTACATATGCGGCAACCGCTGCGGGTGGGGCGGTTTTCATCTGTTGGTGAACAACGCTGGCCGGTGGGAAGAGGCCAAAGACGTCACCGCATGCACGTGGCACTATTGATTGCTTGAAGCTGCAGTCAGCATTTTTACAGCAGGCTAATCTTGAAGACCAGGATCCACGAACGATTCACAGCGCTGCGCGAGGCCGGCGAGCTTGGCATCGTCGCGTACATCACTGCCGGCGATCCCTCGCTGGATGCGACGCTGAAATTTGTCTTGGCTCTTGCCGAGGCCGGCGCGGACGTCATCGAACTGGGCGTGCCGTTCAGCGACCCCCTTGCGGACGGCCCTACGATTCAGCGGGCCTCCGAACGCGCGCTGAAGTCCGGCACCACGCTTGTTGGCGTTCTCGATCTTGTGAGGCGCATTCGCCAATCTTCACGAATTCCGCTGGTACTATTCGGCTATTACAATCCCATCCTGCAGATGGGTCTTGAAAAATTTGCCGGAACTGCAGAAGCCGTTGGAGCGGATGGGGTTCTCGCTACCGACTTGCCGCCGGAAGAATCGAACGATTACCGGCGAATTCTTGGGGCTCATCACCTCGACACCATTTTCCTTGGGGCTCCCACTTCGACCAACGAGCGGCTTGCAAATATTGCGATGTGCTCCTCCGGCTTTCTTTACCTTATCTCCCGCACCGGTGTTACGGGTGCGAAGGACCATCTTCCCGACGATCTGCCGTCGCTGTTGCGGCGCGCCCGCGCGACTACCCAGCTTCCTTTGGCTGTTGGCTTTGGCATTTCATTGCCAGGTCACGTCTCCGTTCTTGGAGGCCTCGCGGAGGCCGCCGTCGTTGGTTCAGCGCTGGTTGCCCAGATCGAGAAAGCGACCAAGGCCGGGCCAACCGCCGGGGCCATCGATTCCGCCGCTGTGGCCCTGGCAGAAAAAGTTGGCGCATTGAAACAGGCAGCGCGCCATGGGCTTTCGCGCCGCGAGGTGGCGCCATGAACCTCGCAGATTGGCGGCGCCGCATCGACGAAATCGACAAGAAACTGGTCGAGTTGCTCAACGAACGCTCCCGTTGCGCACTCGAGATCGGCAAGCTTAAGCAAGAAGCGCATATCCCGCTGTATCAGCCGGACCGCGAGAACGAGGTGCTGGCGAACGCCGAGAGCAACAATTCGGGGCCGCTGACCGACGCAGCCATTCGGCGCTTGTTCGAGCGCATCATCGACGAAGCACGCGCGGCCGAACGCGATGCCATGCATTCCG
The DNA here is from genome assembly GCA_003223255.1 of Acidobacteriota bacterium. Lineage (GTDB taxonomy): Bacteria > Acidobacteriota > Terriglobia > Acidiferrales > UBA7541 > Acidiferrum. The sequence goes on from QHYJ01000188.1 coordinate 13,746, forward strand.
ATGACGGGCGAGGCAAGAATAGGAATGAATAAACGGCTTCTGCAGTCTGAGTTGGAAAGACTTTTGAATTCTGGCTTTTCCCGACAAGAGAGGAAACAGGACATCTTATGGTCATTGTGATGCAGGAAGGGGCCACGGAGGCCCAAATCCAGCACGTCATGGATCGCCTTATCGCCCACGGCTTCAACGTGCATCGCTCGACCGGTGAGTCGCACACGGTTCTTGGTGCCGTCGGTGTGCACCGCGATTTCGATCATCGCGACTTCGAATTGCTCGACGGCGTGCGCGAAGTCATGCGAATCACGCAACCTTTCAAGCTGGCCAGCCGCGAGTTCCGCCCCGAGGGAACGATCGTGGATCTCGGACGTGGCGTCAAAATCGGCGGCCCGGAAGTGGTGGTTGCGGCCGGGCCTTGCTCCGTGGAATCCCGCGAACAGATCTTTTGTGTCGCGGAACACGTCGCGTAAGCCGGGGCCAAGATTCTTCGAGGCGGAGCCTTTAAGCCGCGTACTTCACCTTATGCTTTTCAGGGCATGGGCGAGCCGGGCCTGAAGCTCATGCGCGAGGCCGCGGACAAAGTCCGCCTTTTCACCGTCAGTGAAGTCATGGACCCCTCGCAGATCCCCATGATGATGCAGTACGTGGACATGTTCCAGGTGGGCGCGCGCAACATGCAAAATTATCATTTGCTCCGCGCGCTGGGTGAAATCCGCAAGCCGGTGCTGCTCAAACGCGGGCTATCCGCAACCATGGAGGAGTTGTTGCTCAGCGCCGAGTACATACTTTCCGGCGGCAATTACAATGTTGTGCTTTGCGAGCGCGGCATCCGCACGTTTGAAACCTACACGCGCAACACTTTCGATCTCGCCGCCATTCCGGTCATCAAGAAACTTTCACACCTCCCCATCGTTGGCGATCCTTCGCACGCTACAGGGCGCCGCGATAAAGTTCCGCCGATGGCTCGCGCGGCGGTGGCTGCCGGCGCGGACGGCTTGCTCATCGAAGTTCACAACGATCCCGACCGCGCGCTCTCGGATGGCGCGCAGTCGCTCGAACCGTCCACTTTCAACCAATTGATGGCGGAGTTGCGCATCATTGCTCCCGCGATTGGCCGCCGCGTGGCCTGAGGCTATTTTTCAGTCTTAAGTTGTGCGTTCCCCGTTTTCGGAGCCCGGAGGGAACCTGAAGGGACGGGGCTAGTGTGCCCAGGGCCGCTTGCCCTTTGCGAACCTTTGCGCCCTCTCGGTCTCTGCGCTAGCATTTGTCCTCTAATTTTTGTTTCTTGGAACTGAAAACGGGCACCGAGAACGGAACATTGCGAATGTCGCCGCATATCATCAATCGCGTCACCATCCTCGGCACCGGGCTCATTGGCGGCTCCTTGGGGTTGGCCCTTCGCAAATACACCACGAACATTTGTATTTCTGGCTGGGACCGCTCTGAAGTTGTCCGAGAAGCGCAATCTCGCGGTGCCATCGACGAAGCGTTTTCCGGCGAACTCGCTCCTGCGCTGCAAAACGCCGACTTGATTTACATTGCGTTGCCCATTGCCGCAACCATCGACCTTCTCCCCGAAATTTCGCGGCACGCTCCCGTACGGGCATTGGTCACCGACGCGTGCAGCACCAAGGTGCGCGTCACACAGGCTGCTGCGGCGCATTTTTCCAGCGAAAATGGCCCGTTGTTTCTCGGGGGCCATCCCATGGCCGGCCGGGAGCTCTCTGGCATCGCCCACGCCGATGCCGACCTTTTCCGTGGCGCTTCCTACGCGCTGATCGGCGGTTCGCCTGCGCCGGAAGAGCCTCGCATCTCCGCATTTGTGAAAATTCTGGAAAAAATCGGCGCCCGGGCGCTTTGGCTCGGCGCCCCGCAGCATGACTACGCTGTTGGCTTGGCTTCGCATCTTCCGCAGCTCGCCGCCGTCGCGCTCGCGGGATTTCTCTATGATCGCCTCGACGAAAATGGTCTGCCAATTACCCTCGCCGGTCCCGGCCTCCGCGACTCGCTACGTCTCGCGGGCAGCTCTTACGCCACTTGGCGTGACATCGTACTCACGAATCAGGAAGTGCTTGCTGCCGCCCTCGACCTCTTCGCCCGCCGCCTCGACGATCTCCGCGAACGCCTTGCCTCCCGCCAGCTCGAAGCCGACTTCGACGCCGCCAACGAACTTTACAAACTCCTCCGGGGCCTTTGAGCCGTGCAGCACGATGTTGCTATCGATACGACGCTTGACAAATACGATGGGGCTATCGATACGTAGGCGGGACTATGGAAACGGTCAAGGTGTCTCCAAAATTTCAGGTGGTCATTCCGGAAAAAATCCGAGAGGAACTTCAGCTCAAGCCCGGCCAGGAACTGCAAGTCTTTTTTCTCGGCGAAACCACCCGGTTGCGCCGCCCTCGGTCCATAAAGGAATTGCGTGGAATCGCGAAGGGAATGAAGTGGAAGGATGACTACCGCGACCACCCGAACGGTTCTGAGGCGGTTCTAATAGAGTCGCGCAACGTTGACGCCGGCGCGGCGGCGTCGTTCCGCTGCATTCTTCTCATGCCTTACAAAGGATCTCTATGAACCAAGGAACTTCACGCCGCGAATTCCTCGGCAAGCTCGCGGCGTTTTCGCTCTTACCGCTGGAACAGGAAAAGCCCGATCTGATTCTTTGCAACGGAAACATCCTGACCATGAATGACCGGGAGCCGCGCGCGCAAGCCGTGGCCATTGCGCATGACCGATTTCTTGCCGTGGGCAGTGACGCTGACGTGTTGAATCGCGCATTCGCATCCCGCGGAGGCCGGACTGATGCATCTCCGCATGGTGGACTGCGACCTGCGCTCGATTTCTGCGATTCAAGCTGCGCTTCGCGAACGCGCCGCGAAAACGCCAGCGGGAGAATGGGTGCTCGGCTTCAAATACGACGACACGAAAACGGAAGAAGGCCGCTCGCTCAACGTTGCCGACTTGGACACCGCTGTCTCTGACCATCCCGTACACATCGAACATCGCGGCGGCCACACGACCTATTCGAATTCGCTCGCGTTTCGAAAAGCCGGGATTGACGAGAAGACTCCGGATCCGCCGGGAGGAAAAATCGATCGCCACCCTGCGACGGGGAAACCGACGGGCCGTGTTGCGGAAAGCGCCAACGCTCTCTTTGAAAAAGCCATTCCGCAAAGTTTTACCCGCGAGGATCATCGCGAGGGCGTGAAACTCATTTCCAAAATGCTGGCGCGCACGGGAATCACCTCTGCCACCGAAGCCCAGGGCACGCCGACAGACCTGCTTGCATATCAGGACGCCCACGAGTCGGGCGATTTGCTTTATCGCGCCTACTGCTTTATCAATTTCCATTTTCTCGATGCCATGATCGCCGCGGGGAACCGCACCGGGCTGGGCGATGAATGGGTGCGCGTCGGCGCGGTCAAACTGGTTTGCGATGGCTCGATCTCTGAGCGCACCGCGCGCCTGTCTTCACCTTATGAGGGCCGGCCGAACGACTACGGCATTCTGGTCATGACCGAGGAAGAACTCTACACCGTCGGCCGGAAAGCGCATCTAGCGGGCTGGCAAATTGGCACGCACGCCCCGCGGCGCGATCCGCGGTTCCGGCTCGAGCATTGCACCGTGGTCAACGACAATCTCATCGGGCGCATCAAGGCCCTGGGCGCGATTCCAACGCCGTTTTCGACCTACGTCTACTACCACGGCGAGAAGATGCGTTTTTACGGTGCCGAGCGTCTCAATCACATGTTTGCGCTGCGCAGTTTTATCGATGCCGGGATTCGCCCGACGCAAGCTTCCGACTATCCGCCGGGAGAATTCATTCCCATGATGGCACTACAATCGGAAGTTACGCGCACAGATACCAACGGCAACGTTTGGGGACCGAAGCAGCGCATCACCGTGGAAGAAGCCGTTCGCGTGGGCACGCTAAACGGGGCCTATGCTTCGTACGAGGAAAACCTGAAGGGCTCGATAGAAGTGGGTAAGCTTGCGGACCTGGTGGTTCTTGGCCGCGATCCTTTGAAAGAGAATCCTTCAACCCTCGTCACCATTCCCGTCGAACGCACCATGGCCGGCGGCCGCTGGACGTTTGAATCGTAGCCTTGCGTGGGTTCCGTTAAACCGAGCCGAATTTTTCGCGCTTCACTTGTCTTGACCTGAGTAAACAGCGCCGATAAGCTTGATGTTTCTCCTTTTGTGCCAAGGCGCCATGGAGCAGATTCACATCACTTTGCCGGACGGCAGCGTCAAGGATGTCCCCAAGGGCACCACCCCTGCGGACATCGCGCGGAGCATTTCGCCGCGCCTTGCGGACGCCGCGCTAGTGGCTCGCGTGGCCCAGCCTAATGACGGCGAGGGCGAACTGATTGATCTGCGCCGCCCGCTCGAAAGCGATGTGAAACTCCAGATCCTCACCGAGAAAGATCCGGACGCGCTCTTTGTGTTCCGCCATTCCGCGGCCCACCTGCTTGCCGCCGCGGTGATGGAGCTTTATCCGAACGTGAAGTTGGGTATCGGCCCGCCCATCGATACCGGCTTTTTTTATGAGTTTCTGCGCGACGAGCCTTTTACTCAGGAAGACCTCGCTAAAATTGAAAAAAAGATGCGCGAGCTGGCGGCGCAGGACTTGCCCAACGAGCGCAAACTCATTCCCAAGCCGGAAGCGCTCGAGCTGTACAAAAGGTCGAATCAGGTTTTCAAGTGCGAGCTGGTGGAAGAAAAAGCGGCCGAGCCGATGGTTTCTTTTTACACCACCGGTAAGTTTATCGATTTTTGCCGGGGACCCCACATTCCCTCTACCAAGCGCATTCAGGCGTTCAAATTAATGAACGTTGCCGGCGCTTACTGGAAAGGCCGGGAAGGCAATCCGCAGCTCCAGCGCATTTATGCGGTGGCGTTTTTCACACAAAAAGAGCTGGACGAATACTTGCATCGCCTCGAAGAAGCCAAGCGCCGCGACCATCGCAAGCTCGGTGTTGAGCTGGATCTCTTCAGCATCGAGGAGGAAGCCGGTCCAGGCCTGATTTTCTGGCATCCTAAAGGTGGCCTCATTCGAAAAATCGTCGAGGACTGGCTGCGCGAGGAACTTCTCAAACGCGGCTACGATCTGGTCTATACGCCGCACATCATGCGCCGCGATCTGTGGAAGACCAGCGGCCACACCGGCTTTTACAAGGACAGCATGTTCGGGCCGATGGAAGTCGAAAAAGCCCACTACCAGCTCAAGCCCATGAACTGCCCGGGGCATATTCTGATCTACAGGTCCAAGTTGCATAGCTACCGCGATCTTCCCGTGCGTCTCGCCGAACTTGGCACGGTTTACCGCTACGAACGCAGCGGTGTGCTCCACGGCTTGCTGCGTGTGCGCGGCTTTACGCAAGACGACGCGCACATCTTCTGCATGCCTTCGCAAATTGAGAGCGAGGTCGAGGCGTGCGTCGATTTTGCCTTCGCGGTGATGAAGAATTTCGGCTTCGACAAGTTTGAAGTTGAGCTCTCCGACTGGGACGCCGCGCATGCGGAAAATTACGCTGGCAAGGCGGAAGACTGGCATCGCGCGACCGCCGCGCTCGCCGCGACCATGAAGCGCATGAATATCCCGTACAAAACTATCGCGGGCGAGGCTGCGTTCTACGGCCCCAAGATTGACGTGAAGTTGATTGACGCCATCGGCCGTCCGTGGCAGCTCACCACGGTGCAATTCGATTTCAACTTGCCCGCGCGCTTCGGGCTTCAATATGTCGCCGAAGACGGCGCCAAACATCAGCCGCTCATGGTGCACCGCGCGCTGCTTGGTTCGGTTGAGCGTTTCTTCGGTATCCTCATCGAGCATTACGCCGGAGCATTTCCGCTCTGGCTCGCGCCTGTGCAGGTGGGAATCTGCCCGGTCAGCGAAAAAGTCGCGGATTACGCGAAGCACGTTCTGGAGATGCTTAAGGGGCACGGTCTGCGCGTGCATTTGGACGATCGCAACGAAAAGCTGCCCGCAAAAATCCGCGACGCGCAGCTGCAAAAAATTCCTTACATGCTGGTGGTCGGCGCCAAAGAAGCCGAAGCCGGAACTGTTTCCGTCCGGCAGCGCTCCAAAGGCGATCTCGGGCCCAAACCGCTCGCCGAAGTCGTCGCCACTCTTCAGCGCGAAGTCGAAACTCGGGCGATAAGCTGAATCGTCGTTGGATCGCGCTGTCTCCCGGCCATGCCAAACTCCCAGACCACTCTGAATGAAGAACTCTTCTCTCAAAGTGTTCGTTTACTGACAGGCCGCGATGAACACTTGGCGGAAGTGGTGAAAGCCTACGGTCAGCCGCCGCTGTGGGTGCGCGAACCGGGCTTCCCCACGCTCGTTTACATCATCCTGGAGCAGCAAGTCTCGCTGGCTTCGGCAAGAGCGGCTTTTGAGCGCCTCAAAGCCGCGGTGAGGCCCTTGACTCCCAAGGGGTTCTTGAGGCTGAATGACGCCGAGTTGCTGCGCATCGGCTTCAGCCGGCAGAAAACTCTTTACACCCGCTTGCTTGCCGAATCGCTCGCCCGCCGACACTTTAACCTGCGCTATCTCCACGGCCTCCCTGACGACTCCGCGCACAAAATGCTCATGGCCTTCAAGGGCATCGGCCGCTGGACGGCCGACATTTATTTGCTGAGCGCGCTTCGTCGGCCGGACATCTGGCCCACCGGCGACCTCGCGCTTGCCACCGCAGTTCAGGAGGTGAAGCGTCTTCGCAAGCGGCCTTCTCCCGAAAAACTCGAAGCGCTCGGCGCACCCTGGCGTCCGTGGCGCGCCGTTGCCGCCCGGCTTTTCTGGCACGCGTATCTCTGCAAGCGCGGTCTGAAGTCCTCCGCTCCAGTCGAAATCTGACATAATCTCCACGCCTCAATAGGGCTTTCAAAGGTGACCATGGATCCCCGGAAACTCTCGGACTATCAAACGAGCTACGACCGCATCGCCGAGGAATACGCCGCTCGAATCGCGGGCGAACTCGAGCACAAGCCGCTGGACCGCATGCTTCTCGATGAGTTTGCAGGGCGCGTCAAAGCAGCGGGGCGTGTCTGCGAACTCGGCTGCGGCCCGGGTCACGTGGCGCGCTACTTGCACGATCGCGGCGTTGACATTTTTGGGATCGATCTGTCTCCCGGCATGCTCGAACAGGCACGCAAACTGAACCCCGCCATCGAATTTCAGCAGGGGAACATGTTGGCGCTCGACATCGAAGACGGCGATTTGGCCGCGATTGTGGCCTTTTATTCGATCGTGCATATTCCTAAGACCGATATCCTTCAAGCGTTTCGGGAAATGTTCCGGGCCCTGCGGCCCGGCGGCCTGCTCTTCCTGGCTTTTCACCTTGGCGTCGAAGTTCTGCACGAAGAAAACTGCTGGGGCCATCAAGTCTCGTTGGATCTTGTGCTGTTCGGCAGAAAAGAGGTCGAGCGCTACCTTGGTCTTGTGGGCTTCGCTATCGAGGATTCTCTCGAGCGCGATCCCTATGCACCACAAGTCGAGTACCAAAGCCGCAGAGCATACATTCGCGCTTGCAAGCCAACACAGGCGTTAGTTGAGAAGAAGTTGTAGCGGCAGTGGCGCTCTACAATTCCCGCTCAGGAGCGTAATCTTCGAAACGCGCGGCAAACCGAAAGGAGCAGGTGGAAATGGACAACATCTCGCGCCGGACCTTTCTCGCGATCGCCGCGGGCGTGGCCCTTGCGCCCTCCTTCTCTTGGGGAGCGGAGCAGGTGCCCTCATTGCTTGACCACATTCTTCTGGGATGCAGCGATCTCGAACGCGGCATCGCTTTCGTCGAGGAGCACTCCAGCTTCCGCGCGGCCTTCGGCGGCGTGCATCCGGGTCGCGGCACGCAAAACGCCCTTCTTTCCCTTGGGGAACGGCGTTACCTGGAAATCATCGCGCCCGATCCCAAACAACCGAGCATAGAGCAATACTCAGTCGTTACGAAGCTCAACGAACCACGGCTCATCGGCTGGGCCGCGCATCGCGACGATTTGGATGAATTTGCCAAACACCTCGACGAGCAAGGGGTTGCGTTTGAAGGTCCGCAATCCGGCTTGCGGCAGCGCCCGGATGGCAAAGTCCTCCGCTGGAGAGCGCTCCGGCTGAAAGACGATCACGGGGGCCTGCTTCCGTTCTTCATTGAATGGAGCAAGGACTCTGTTCATCCCTCGGTGGATGCTCCCAAGGGTTGCAGGCTAACGCGTTTCGAAGCGGCCAGCCCCGAGGCTGAAGACTTGCTACGCGCGATCTCTCGCGTCCAACTCGACCTGCACGTCCGAACGGCCATGAAACCCGCTTTACGAGCCACCGTCGCCGGCCCCAAAGGCCAATTCTTGGTCACAAGCTAACTGCTGCTGACCTATCTTCCTGTTGCCGAGCGATAGATCGGCCATGCTATACTTTGAAACTCGTCCGAAGTGCCTTTTGTACCGTGGACCGGTGTTTGTGGATTTGGGGGCCAGCTCCTGGTCGTTTCGGGGAAAGCAGGTGCCTAACGCTCTTGAGGGGGATTTATCGCTGAACGCAACTTCCGGCCGATTGACCGCACGCGCGTGAATGAGCGCATCCGGGCGCGCGAGATCCGGGTGATTGACGAAGACGGTGCGCAACTCGGAGTCATGCAGCCTTTCGAGGCCATGAAACTGGCGCGGGAACGGGGGCTCGATCTGGTGGAAATTTCGCCCACGGCCGACCCGCCGGTCTGCAAAATCACCGACTACGGGAAATATCAGTACCAGCAGAACAAAAAGGCCCACGAACAGCGCAAGAGCAGCCGCGGTTCACAGTTGAAGGAAGTCAAGTTTCGGCCCAACACCGCGGAACACGATTATCAGGTTCGCAAGAATCAGATCATCCGCTTCCTCGGCGACGGCCACAAAGTGCGCGCCATGATTTTTCATCGTGGCCGCGAAATGGCGCACCAGGAAGTGGGCCGCGCCAAGATGGACCGCCTGCTTCTCGATATTCGTGATCAAGCACAGATCGAGACCATGCCGCGCATGGAAGGCAATGTTCTCGTGGCCCTTGTGGCGCCCAAAAAAGGCGCTGGGGCTTCCCGGTCTGCGGGGCAAGCAGCCTCCGGCGCATCGCAGTCGCAGTAGGGTGCCGCTATACCGTGCGCACATTGGTTTTGTGGGGGCGCGGCAGGCTCGGCGCTTGTTGCTGCGAAGTCTGGCATCAGGGGTCTGACGCGGCGGACCATCCCCACTTGTGCTCACTTTGTCATTCCGAACGGAGCGAAGCGGAGTGAGGAATCGCTCTGCGATTTTTACTTGATTAGGACCGGGGATGTGAAGGAAGGATTTTCGCAATGCCAAGAAACGCTTCGAAACCGAAAATGAAATTGAAGACGCATCGCGGCGCCCGCAAACGCTTTAAGATTACTGCCGGCGGCAAGATTCTGCGCGGGCATACCGCCAAGCGCCACTTTACGGGTCTCAAGGCATCCGGACGCATGCGCAAGCTCAAGAAACTGACAACCGTCAGCGCGCAAGACGCGGCCACCATCAAGCAGATGCTGCCGTACGGCTGAAATCGCTGTCGGGTCTGTCCCGTTTCGAGTTTCGCTTTTCGAATTTCGTAATTCGATTTTCGTGCCAGGCAGCGCTTCACGGGTGCCTGCCGGCCGAATCGCTCCGGCTTCGCCGGAACAGCGTAGCGACAGCCTTCGCGCATTTTGCGTCCCGACAGTTTTTGCCGGGAAGGCCGTTACCGCGGAAACGCGGCGCTGCTCGTACCAACCGGAAACAAACCCGTTGCGCGACGCGCTTCCCTGCGCGTCTCCGCAACTCGTATTGTTTCCTGATCCATGGACTCAATGGCTGCAGGCTCAAGAGATGCTTGCGGTTTGTAGTGGCGGGTCTTTTAGACCCGTGGTTTTCAAAACGAAGGAGCAAACCCATGGCACGCGTGAAACGCGGCACCAAGCGCCGGGCTCGGCGCAAGAAGTATCTCAAGAGGACGAAGGGCTTTTTCCTCACCAAGAGCAAGCTCTATCAGTCCGCGCAGGAAGCGGCCAATCGCGCCGATCGCTACGCTTATCGCGACCGCCGCAACAAAAAGCGCCAGTATCGTCGCCTGTGGATTCAGCGCATCGGCGCGGCCGCGCGGCTCAACGGCCTGGCGTATGGTCAGTTGATTCACGGCCTCAAGGCCGCGGGTGTAACGCTCGACCGCAAAATCCTGGCGGATATTGCCGTCAAGGACGCGGCCGGCTTCGCGCAGCTCGCGGAAAAAGCCAAAGCCGCGGCTGGCGCCGCCGCGAGAAAACCTTAGCGCTGCAGCGCAAGGCGGAGCTCTTCGGGTGTTCTCTTTGCATTTCGCTGCGTTGTCTCGATACTCTCATGGACGCGCTGCCCACTTTTCCGTAGGGGCACGATACCTCGTGCCTCTACGGTGTTATCGAACTCTCGACCATGCCGACCGATGACCTAGGTCTCGACAAAACGTTCGCCGCTCTCGGCGTGATTGAGGCGGCGCAAGTGGCTGCGCGCTTTGAGCAAGTGTTTGCGCATTTCGACGCCCAGCTCAAAACCGTTCACGAAGAATCCACATGGAAGCAGTTTCGCGACGCATGGCTTGGCCGTAAGTCCGGTGTGCTTACACAAGTCACTGACAACTGGCTCAAGCCGGCTACTCCAGAATTGAAGCGCGTGGTTGGCCAAAAACTCAATGAGTTGCGGGCTTACGTTGAATTGCACATTGAAGCCCGTCGCGCTTCCATCGAATCCGGCACGGAACAAGCCGCGCTCGCGCGCGAGCGCGTGGACCTCTCTCTCCCCGGCGTCATCCATCCGATTGGCTCGCGCCATCTCATTCGCCAGGTCTTCCAAGAAGCCGAGGACATCTTTTTTTCTATTGGCTTCTCGATTGTTGAAGGCCCCGAAATCGAAACGCCTTATTACAACTTCGAGGCGCTGAACATTCCCGAATTCCATCCGGTGCGCGACGACATGGACACGTTCTACATTGACTTGCCCAAGGGCGCGCCGACTCCGTTGCTGCTGCGCACGCACACTTCTCCTATGCAGATTCGAACCATGGAAAAGCAAGAGCCGCCCGTGCGCGTCATCGTTCCCGGGAAGGTCTATCGCCGCGACAATCCCGACGCCACGCATTCCTTCATGTTCCACCAAGTCGAAGGCCTTGCCGTGGACACGGACATCACCTTCTGCGATTTCACCGGCACTATCGAATATTTCGTGAAGCAGTTCTTTGGCCCCGGCGTGAAGACGCGGTTTCGGCCGAGCTATTTCCCGTTCACCGAGCCATCCGTGGAATTCGACGTCTCCTGCATTTTTTGCGGCGGGAGCGGCGCTGCCGCGAGTGGCGGCGTCTGCTCCAAATGCAAAGGCGCGGGCTGGATCGAGCTCTTCGGCGCGGGCATGGTCGATCCCGCCGTCTACGGCTTCGTCAACTATGACGCCAAGAAAGTCAGCGGTTTCGCTTTCGGCATGGGCATCGACCGCCTCGCCATGCTGAAGTACGGCATCGACGACCTCCAGGTCTTTTTCCAAAACGATGTGCGCTTCCTGAAGCAGTTCCCATGAAGCGCCGCGTGCCCGATGTGCTGTTTTTGTGGAGGGCCGGCTTTAGGCCTGTGGGTTGAGTTTGTCTTGCACTTGCCAGGGATGGTCATTTCGAACGGAGCGAAGCGGAGTGAGAAATCTCTCTTCGATTGTTGGAACTGGGCAGCAACCCTTGTGGCGACATAAATGACTTTCACAGACTCCAAACAACGCTTCTCCCATCGCGTGGCCGATTACGTCCGCTACCGCCCAAGCTACCCGAGCGAGGTGCTCACCATGTTGCGTACGGAGTGCGGCCTGCGTCCGGGCCACGTCATCGCGGACATGGGTTCGGGCAGAGGTTTGCTCAGCGAGCTTTTTCTAAGGAATGGCAATCGCGTCTACGGCATCGAGCCCAACAAAGACATGCGCGCCGCAGGAGAAGGGTATCTTGCCGAATACGACGGCTTCTCCAGCATCGACGGCTCGGCAGAAACCACCACGCTAAGCGAGGCTAGCGTGGATTTCGTAACCGCGGGTCAGGCTTTCCACTGGTTTGAGCCTGCCGCCGCTCGCCGCGAGTTCTCGCGCATCCTGCGGTCGCCAGGCTGGGTGGTCGCCGTGTGGAATTTCCGCGATAAGGAGACGCCATTCGCCAGAGCCTACGGGGACGTCCTTGTAAAATACGGGACGGATTATACGCGCGTGCGCGAGTCTTATCCCGCAGGCCATGACATGCAAGGTTTTTTTCTTGGCGCCAAATTTTTCGAACGCGCCCTGCCGAATGGGCGGCTGTTGAACTGGGATGAGCTTGCCGGGGTCGTGCGCAGCGCCTCCTACATGCCGCAGGAGGGCCACCTGAATTTCGTTCCCATGATGAACGCGCTGCGCGAACTCTTTCTCAAACACGAGGAAAATGGCCGAGTGCCCATGAATTTCACAACGCACATTTATTTCGGCCAGCTCCCTCGCAGCACAGGCTAGCGTATGAAAGTTGTCTATAACTGGCTCAAGGACTTCGTCGGCGTCACCGCGCCGCCCCAGGAGCTTGCCTCGCGCCTCGCGCTTTCCGGCACAAACATCGCGGGCGTCGAGAACGGCGCGCACGGCGCGGTGCTTGACGCCGAAGTCGGTTCCAATCGCCCCGACTGCCTCGGTCATTACGGGATCGCGCGGGAAGTGGGCGCCATTTACAAGCTGCCGCTGAAGCACGTCTCACCAAAGCCACCGGAGAGCGCCGCCAAGGCCAGTGATGCCATCAAGGTCGAAATTCAGGCTCCAGAGCTTTGCGGCCGCTTTACCGCGCGCGTGGTTCGCGACGTCAAAATTGAGCCCTCCCCGAAATGGCTGAAGGACCGCCTCGAAGCTTCCGGGGTGGCCAGCATCAGTAATGTTGTGGACATTTCCAACTACGTCATGCTCGAGCTGGGCCACGCGATCCACGCTTTCGATTACGACAAAGTGCGCGATCATAAGATTGTTGTCCGCCAGTCGAAACCCAAGGAACAAATCCGCACTCTCGACGGTGTTGAGCGCCAGCTCGATCCAGGCATTTGTATGATTTGCGATGGTGACGGCTCGCGCGCCATCGGCATCGGCGGAATTATGGGCGGCGCGGAAACAGAAATCTCCTTCTCGACAAAAAACGTTTTGATCGAGTGCGCCTGGTTCGAACCTGTGCCCATTCGGCGCGCGGCCCGCTTTCTGAAATTGCACACGGAGGCTTCCACGCGCTTCGGCCGCGGCGCCGACCTGGAAATGGCCGAGCTGGCTTCGCGGCGTTGCGCGGAGCTGATTCTCGAGCTTGCCGGCGGAGAATTGCTTGCCGGCGTCGCAGATGTCTACCCCGGCAAGCGCGCGCCAAAGAAGATCCAGCTCACTCGCAAAGAACTGCTTCGCGTCATGGGGGCGGACGTTCCCGACAAGCAAATCGAAGCCAGCCTTACCGCCCTGGGCTTCGCCTCCGTTCGCATCGACCACAATCGTGGCGCGGAAGGCTCGCTGCTCGCCACGTGGGAGTGCACGCAGCCTTCCTGGCGCGGCGAAGTCGAGCGCGAAATCGACTTGATCGAGGAGGTCGCGCGCATTTACGGCCTCGACAAATTTCCTCCCCGCCTGCCCGCCGCACGCCAGGGGGCGGCGCGCCTGCCGCATCACGAAGCAGAAACGCGTTTGCGCGAACGCCTCGTCGGCTTGGGCTACCGCGAAATCGTCACCACTCCGCACGTTGCGGAGGAGCGCGACGCGCTGTTTCGTCCCGCGGGAGTTTCGCCTGCTCGCCTCGCGAATCCGCTTTCCGAAGAAGCTGGTGTGCTGAAGTCCACCGGAATTGTCACCATGGCTGCCGCTCTGGAATGGAACCTCAACCACGGCCAGCGCAACGCGCGCCTGTTCGAAATCGGCCGGCATTATCGGCTCGAAGGAAATCAGTCTATCGAAACAAGCGTGCTTACTATCGGCGGGACCGGCGAAGCCCGCGAAAAGGGCCTTTACGACTCCGGGCGTGAATTTTCCTTCGCCGACCTTAAAGGCGATCTTGATGCTGTCGGTGAACTTGCTGGTGGTCTTTGCTGGAGCGCTGACTCGAGCAGAGATGGAGCCCATGCCGCCCCGACCTGGCTCCATGCCGCGCGCCGCGCCCAAGTTTCTCTTGACCTCGCCCCAACCGGAGGGCAGGACTCCTTTTTTGATAGGCAAGGAGGTGCAGCCTTCCTTGGCGAAGCTGGCGAACTCGCGCGGCGTGTCGCTGACCGGCTCAAGCTTCGCCAAGCGATCTTTCTCGCCGAGTTGGGACTGGACCCGCTATATGCCGCGATCGAGGCCCTGAAAAACTCCCGCCGCTATCAGCCGCTTCCGCGCTTCCCGGCCGTGGAGCGCGATTTCTCGTTGCTGCTCGCCGACGGAATCACGTTCGCGCAGATTTCCGAATCGATTCGCTCGCTCGGCATCCCAGAAATCGGTGCCATCGAAGCCGTCGACCTTTTCCGTGGGAAGAATGTTCCGGCAGGAAAATACTCCCTGCTCATTCGGGTAACCTTCCAGAGCCGCGAAGCCACGCTGATGGACGCGCAGGTCAATCACTTCGCTGGAAAGATCATTTCCATCCTGGAGCACCGCCATGGAGCCCAGCTCCGCGCCAGCTGAATGCGCATTTCGCAAAGCACGCCCTTGATTCTCACGCCTGGCGAAGCGAGGAATCAGCTTTTTTCCCGTCCGGCAAACACAGGATATTGACGCTGCAAGAAAACCTCCAAGCGGCGTCTGCGTGAGTTACAATTCCGCACCATGAGCGCTCCGGTCAAAGTCCAAATCTTTGGGCAGATTTACTCCATCCGCGGAGAACTGGAAGAAAAGTACGTCCAGAAGCTCGCTAAGTTCGTGGATGAAAAAATGCACGCCATCGCGGAAGCCACTGGAATTGTCGAAACCCAGAAACTTGCCGTGCTCGCGGCGCTGGCCATTGCGGACGAGCTTCACAGCCTGAAAACCGAGATCACCGACGAGGAAGAATTGCTCCGCGAGCAGGCCGAGCGCTGCCTCACCCTCGTCGAACGCGCCCTCAAGCAAACCGCCTAAAATTATCTTCATTTTGGGCCGCTCGCCCCGCACGCACGTGCGTCCAAGTATAATGTCCGTTCGACCTCGGGAGACTGCATCATGCGCTACCGCCGCTTCGGGCGCACCGGATGGAACGTCAGCGAGATTGGCTATGGCATGTGGGGCATGGCTGGCTGGACCGGCTCCGACGATAAAGAATCGCTCGATTCGCTGCAGCGCGCCATCGATCTCGGCTGCAATTTCTTCGATACCGCCTGGGCCTATGGTGATGGCCGCAGTGAAGAACTGCTGGGCAAAACTCTTCATGCTAACAAGCATAACTCCGCGGCAGGCGGGCCCGATAAGAAGCTCTACGTCGCTACGAAAGTTCCGCCGAAGAACCGCCGCTGGCCTGCGCGCCCTGATTTTTCTCTCGACGACAGCTATCCGCCCGACTACATCTTCGAGTATGTCGACAAGAGCCTCAAAAACCTCGGGGTCGAAACTCTCGACCTCATTCAGCTTCATACCTGGGAAGATGTCTGGCTCGACGATGAGCGCATTTCGCACGCGCTCGAAAAGTTGCGCAACAGCGGCAAGGTGCGCGCCGTCGGCCTCAGCCTCAATCGCTGGGAACCCGCCAACGGCATCCGTGCCGTCCACACCGGCCGTATCGACGCAGTTCAGGTTATCTACAACATCTTCGACCAGAATCCCGAAGACGAGCTCTTTCCTGCGTGCCGCGAAAAAGATGTCGCGGTCATCGCCCGCGTTCCTTTCGACGAAGGCTCCCTCACGGGTACGCTCACGCTCAATAGCACCTGGCCCAAAAGCGACTGGCGCAGCACCTACTTCGTCCCAGAGAATCTCAAAGCCAGCGTCGAGCGCGCGGACGCTCTCAAGCCGCTTCTACCTGAGGGCATGGCCATGCCCGAAATGGCGCTGCGCTTCATCCTGAATAACTCCGACGTGCACACCACCATCCCCGGGATGCGCAAACGCAAAAACGTTGAATCCAACCTCGCTGCCAGTGACAAAGGCCCCCTGCCTGCTGACCTTCACGCGCAGCTCCGTCCCCACCGCTGGGTTCGCACTCCGACCAAGTGGAGCCAGTGAAAAAACGAAGCTATGCGTAAACGACTCGAGGACAACAGGCGGAAAGCGGCTAACGCGATGACTGCGAAAATGAACAAAAAAAGTTTGTGGTTGATCTTTTTGGCCGGCGCCGCGGCAGCGATCTTTGCGTCGCAGGCAAGGGGGAACGCTGCCGAGGAGATCAAGCGGCTTGCCGCGCTGATGCAATGGAAGCCAGGCATGGTTGTAGCGGACATCGGAGCGGGAGACGGGAGCTATTCGTTTGCGGCGGTGGAACACGTGGGGGCCGCCGGCAAAGTGTATGCCACGGAGATTGACGCGAAGAAACTGGAAGACCTTCGGGCCGAGGTGTCGAAGCGCAAGCTCCAAAACGTGGTCGTGGTGGAAAGCAAAGAGGCCGACACGAATTTGCCCACTGCTTGCTGCGACGCGATTTTTCTGCGCCGCGTGTACCATCATCTGACGAAACCAGCAGAATTCGATGCGAACATTGTGCGGTCGCTGAAGCCAGGCGGTTGGCTGGCGATTATTGATTTTCCCCCGCGCTCCGGCCTGGAGCCGGTCGAAGGCGTCCCTAGCAACCGCGGCGGGCACGGCGTCCCGCAAAAGATCATGATCGAGGAGCTGACCGCGGCGGGCCTGCAAATGAGAAAAACTGTGAACGACTGGCCCGACGACGATTACTGCGTATTTTTCGTCAAGAAGTGAGAAGCCAATCTCACGCGCCGCATGCCCACTCCAGCGTTACACACATTAGGCGACGCGACCCTGAGTATCAACGCGCAGCGCCGGCTTTGCGGATGTAGATGCCACCGTTGAAATTGGTGAACTGATATTCGGGGCCGCCGCCGTTGATGGTGCCGTGGACGGCTTTGTCAATCTGAACGCGATATTTGCCTCCATGCCCGCGGTCATCTTCAACGATTTGCTGCGCCTGCGCGCTCTGCATTTGAACGTCGAAATCGGTGAGAATCTCGCCGCGATCCGACTTCAGGCTGAGGTTGGCCTTCAAGTCGGCAGGAAAAGTGACGTCGATGTCGCCGTTCAAAGAGCTGAAGGCCATGGGCTTCTGATTGACATGCGTGAAGGTGGCCAAAAGACGGCCGTTCAGGGCATGCGCGACGGCGCTCCCGGAAACGTTGTTGAGGGTGACGGAGCCGTTGACGTCGTTGACGTCTAATTCACCGTCCACACCGGTCACCACGATGTTCCCATCGTTCACGGCGCTCAGCTTCAGAGACGTGTGCACAGGAACGGAAATCGTGAGGTCGATGGGCCGCGCAAAGGAATCAGTGCTGATGTGCACTTCGTTGTTTTCCGCCTCGACGGAAAGACCGGTGGACGAAACGGTTATACGCCTCATATTGGATTCCGAGCGCGCGGATTCGCGCTCATGGTTGCGGGCACGCGCCTCAACGATGACTTCCTTGCCGTCGTAGGCCTTGACGGTGATGCCCCCGTTGATCAGGCTGGCTTTCACCAACGCTGGCCGTGAGGGATCGGTAAGAGTGACGGCGACCCGGTCTGGGCCCGATGACTCCTGTGCCTGCGCGCGTGCGGGGACGGCGACGAGGGCAACACTAGAAATGAAAGCAGCTACAACGAGGGTTGGGAACCGCTGAGTCTGGTTATTCATGGTTTTCGAGAATACGAATGTCTCCATTTAGATTTTCTACCTGGATCTCCGGCCCGCCGGAATTGACGCGCACGCCGGTATAGCGAGCCGCGCGAAAGATGACTTTCGCGCCATGATGCTCTTCCAGAAGAGCGTGCACGGGCAAAGCCGTGACAGGAAAATCGCTGTAGATGCCGCCGTTGAACGTCTTGAAGCGGAAATCGGCGGCAAGACCTTGCACGAAACGCAACTCCACGGCGCCATTGACGGTGCGGAATTCGGAGTTCTCACGGGGATTCTGGCGGAAGGAAACTTTGACGGGACCGTTGACCGTGTGCGCGGACCCGGAGCCGGCAACGTTGTCCATTTCGACGTCGCCATTGACGTTGCGGACAAGAAAAGTCCCGTGGATATCGCGCACGACGACGCGACCTTCGTTGACGGTCTTCACTTTGATATCGATGTCGCGGGGAACGCGGAGTTGGAAGTCCATCTTGACGACGTAGCCTTCGAATTCGCGGTGGCCGCACCCATCGTCGCAATGGCAGCGAAACGGACCATTGACGTAAAGCTTCAGAGAGCCTTGTTGCTCGGTGATATCGAGCGTAACTTCTTTGCGGGCCTGCTCCAGCTTGTCTTTGGATTCCGCGCGAATGGATTTGTTGACCGTGAGTTGCGCTTGGTCGGAATTTGTGCCCACGACCTCAATGGAACCCCAGACGTTGTCGACTTCCAAAGAGCGATGCTGGACGCCGGCCATGGAAAACGATTTCTGAATGGTCTCTTGCTCCTGCACCGGCAGGTGGCCATCGGATTCGTCAAGAGAAATTGGGAATACAGATGGAAGATGAAGCTCCAGAGGAAGAGGTCCAGAGAAATTCATTATCGGTCGCGGGATCGGCACCGGTTGCGGGACGGGCACAGCGGTTATGTACTGAGCGGGCAAAGAAACCGGAAGCAGACTGCAGAGTATTCCCATCATTAAAAGGCGCTTCCTTCGCATGGTTTCCTCCTTCAATTCAGTTTGCTGATGGCCCGATCGGCGCGCTGGCGCACGGCGGGATTGAGATTCGGGGATTGGCGAAGTTTTTCCAGATGCGGCCTGGCGTCGCGATCGTGCCATTCCACCAGCTGATCGATCAGCGCCACTTGCACCAGTGGGGATTGCTGCTCCTGCAAGGCGCTCACCACGCTGCTGCGCACTTGCGGTTGCGCGGAGTGGCGGCTGAGAGCATCGAGCGCGGCCAGGCGCACGTCCACGCTTGGGTCGTAGCGCAGCGTGTGAAGAAGAGCCGAAAGCACTCTGGGATCGAGCTGCTGGTCGCGAGTGCTCCAGGTCACGCCTTCGAGTCGCGCACTGGCGGATTGCTGCTGCAACATGGATAGCACGACCAATTGCTTCATGTTTGCGAGCTCGGATTGCATCGCAGCCAAGTCCGGGGAAGGGGGCTTAGGACCAGCCAGGCGAAGGCCGGCGAAAATGCCGATGGCGAGCAGCGCAGCGCTCCACGCCGCAGCGCCGAGCGGCGAACGCAACCAATGGAACACGTTCCAGGAAGAAAAGCGTTTTCTCCATTGCGAGTTGTGCGCAGGCTGATTCGAGCGACCCGCTTGATATGCCTGCAGCACGGCTTCAAAACGCGCGCGAGACGCAGGACCCGGCTGCTCGACGGGAAGAAGCGAAAGCTTCTGCCAGATGGCTACTTCTTCGGAGCAGTCCGCGCACTGTTCCAGGTGCGTTTCGACGGTGCGCCGTTGGTCGGGGCTCAAGCTCCCTTGCAGATAGTCTGGCAAGAGTTCGGAGATTTGTTCACACTTCATGAGGCCGTGCCCTTGGTGAGCTGGTGAAAAGATTTGCGAAGCTCCTGCAAGGCGCGATGGATGCGCGTTCTGACGGTGTTGAGTTCGCAGCCGAGAAGCGCGGCAATTTCTTCGTACTTTAATTCCTGAAAGCGGCAGAGAAGCAGAATCTCTCTTTTGTCTTCCGGCAACATTCTGAGCGCGCGTCGCAAGAGCTCTACTTCCTGCTGTTCCTGCGCGGAGTCGGAAGGAACAACCGGCGGAAGCATCTCCGGCTCGAGAGCGGTCTGGCGCGGAAACTTGCGAAAGTGGTCCACACGGGCGTTACGCGCGATCTGATAAATCCAGGCGCGGAAAGGCGTTCCCGGGCGGTAGCTCTGGCGGTATTTCAGGATGCGGAGGAACACCTCCTGGACCAGGTCCTCGCTGAGCGTGCGGTCGCCGGTCAGCTTCGAATAAAAGTTGAAAAGAGGCGTTTGGTAGCGATCGAACAACACGCCCAGCATTTCACCCGCGCCATCGCGCACTTGGAGCATCAGATCCTCGTCGGGAGCCAAAGTCATTGCCGAATTATGGTCCTAAACGGCTGAACTTGCCCTTGCAAAGATAAATACCGAGGTTTGGGGAAAAGGTTCCATGGGGATCGGAGCAACCCGGGCTGGGGAGTGTGCAAGAAACGGCCGCGTCCTCGTTCTAACCACGACGTAGCAGCCGAGAAAGCCGGACTCTTCGGCGAGACTTTTTCAATAGAGAAGCGGATTATGAAACGAGGACAACCTTCTTCGGCGAGAGCGTCATCTCAACCAACAATCACGACACTTCGTCCCCCGGGTCGCCAGAAAAACCTATGGGCTCGCTATTCTCCAAGAGAAGAGGGCTAGGTGTATGCAAACGCTGGCAACGCAAAATGAAATCGCTCGTAGATCAAAAAGTAGGCCTATTTTGCTGCCTTTATGCGGCTTGTCGCTCGCTGCGCTTACGATTTTTGCGCCCATTTCTTCGACGCAGACCGTGGAGCGTTCGCCGGGATGGGTGGTTTTGCCGGTGGAGGAATACCGAACGCTGCACGAGCGAGCGTATCCGGTGGAGCGCGAGCCGGAGCCCCCGCCCCTGGAGGCGACGCTTACACGCGTGGACTACGACCTGAGGATTGACGGAGGAACCGCTTCGGGCGGAGAGCTCGCTTCGGGGCGGGCTACGCTGACCATAGACGTTCTGAAGGATGGTTGGGTGCGCGTGCCGATTCCCGCAGGCTTGCTGGTGCGGGAAGCACGGCTAGATGGCAAGCTAGTGTCACTTGTCTCCGGGGGCAGCGGCAAGGGCGGCGGCCAGCTATCGGCGCTGCTGTCCCATGCCGGGCGCGCAGTGCTGCTGCTCGATATAGCCTTGTCGGTGTCCTCCTCCGCGGGCGAAGAGACACTCGCGCTTCCTTCGGCCGCCTCCGGTGTGACGCGAGCTTCGGTTCAGTTACCAAGGCTGGGCGTGGACATCCGGCTTAGCGGGGGATTGCTTTCTGAGAAAACCGAATCCGGAACGCAAAGCAAATGGGTCGCCTATGGCCGGGGCAACGAGGCGCTGGCGTTTACGTGGCGAAGGAAGACAGAGGATCACCGCGCCACGCAGCCATTGCGGCTGCGCGGATCGCTGACCGAGCTTCTGGGGCTCGGGGAAGACACGACTACGATCAACGCGGAAGAGAACCTGGAGGTGATGCAGGGAGCGGCGGGCAAAGTGAAGATTCAGATTCCCGAAAAAGTCACCATCAACCAGGTCCTGGGCGCGATGGTGGCGGACTGGGAAGTGAAAGGAGGCGAACTCACCGTCACTTTCCTGGAACCAGTGGAGCGGACTTTTACTCCGCCTCCTGAACGTGGAACGTGAAACGGGAGGGGTGGCCGTCGAGGTGCTTGGCGCGGGAGAAATCAAAGACCTGAAGACGGAAGGCCTGGAGAGTGCAGATGCCACAGACCTCGGCGAAATGGTGGCAAACCGACAGTCGCCGTCGCTGGCCGCGTTTCGGTTTCGGTCTGGCGAAGGAAACAGCAGGCGCTCGCTGATTGTCAGTATCGCCAGGTACACGCCACAAGCGGTGCTGATGGCCAACGTCGAAGAGGCGCGCTACCAAGTTCTGGTATCGAGTGAAGGAAAGACGTTCGTGCAGGCGCGCTATGCGGTGCGCAACAACCAGCGCAACTTCCTGAAAATCACTTTGCCGCCAGGCGCGACGCTTTGGAGTGCTTCGTTGTCGGGAAGACCAGAGAGGCCGGGGCAGGCGCCGGATGGGAGCGCCTTGCTTCCGCTCGACAAAGCGCGAGCGGGCGAGGAGGCGCCGCCGCTCGCGGTCGAGGTGGTTTACCTGGTGCGCGGAAGCGCCTGGAGTGACAAGGGCCAGTTTGCTTTGGCATTGCCGGCGCTCGATTTGCCGGTATCGCGCACGGGACTGCTGGTTTACCATCCGCCGCTTTTTAAAGTGACGGCGGAGCCCAGTGCCTTCCGTTCGGCGCCTTACGAGAATCCGGTTTCGACTGCTCTGGCCGCAGCGCGGGATGACTCACGGAGCGTGGCCGGCGTAGCCGGAGGAATCGCCGACAGGGCGACCGCTCAACCCCCGCCTCCTCCCCCCGATTCCGATGTGAAAGACGAATCGAAATTGAAGCGCCCGCAGAGCGAGACTCTTGCGCTTCTCGACAAATTCAAAGCCGACTCTTTGTCGGGGAAACGCGCGGGGATTCTTCCGATTCGCGTTTCGTTCCCGGCTTTCGGGCCCTCCCTGTTCCTGGTTTCCGAACTGACGGCGGAGAACCAGGCGCCGTCCGCAGTGCTCAGTTTTCAGCGCGAGAAAAAAGCAGGTGGCAAATGAAGAAGATTCTTAGCACATTGCTGACGGCGTGTTTGCTCTTTCCCGAGTTTCTTTTTGCTGGAGACAAGTCAGTTGCAGTTCCGCCCGTGCCCTCGAGCGGCAACGTCACGCTTCCGCTGGATGCGTACAACCGATTGCTCGAACTTGCCGATAAGCCTGCACGAAAGCCCGAGACACCGCCTGTTCCGTACACGCTGAAGCGCGCGGACTTGAAGTTTCACGTGGCGAGCGAATCAGTCCAGGGAACGGTGCAGTTGCAAGGAGAAATCCTGCACAAGGGCATGACCAAGGTGCCGCTGACGACGGGCATGGCCATCCTCGATGCACGGCAAGAAGGCAAAAGCCTGCCACTGGAGCTGGAAGGCGGAACGCATGCGGCTGTACTCGGGGGACCGGCAGACTTCGCCGTCACGCTGGATGCCGGACTGCCTTTGAGCATTGAGGCCGGGCGGGCGTCGTTTACTCTTCCGGTTCCATCTGCGGGTAGCGCTCGCCTGATTCTGAGTCTTCCCGGTGACCACACGAATGTGCGTATCAGTCCAGGACTGATCACCTCGGGAGCTTCCGAAAAGGGCCAAACCACAGTCGAGGCGATTCTCGTGCCGGGGCAGAATGCGAGCATTTGGTGGACAACGCGGGAAATCGTTGCGCCCACTGCGCCAAAGGAAGTGCGCTTCCTTTCCGACGTGAAGACGCTTATTACCGTGAGCGAAGCAGGCCTTCGCATTACGGCACTGGCGGACATTTCCGTGGTGCAGGGGGAGCCAGAGGAATTTCATTTGCCGGTTCCCGCCGGATACGAAATCACGGGAGCCACGGGCGCATCGCTGGAGTCCGCGGAAGTGGAATCCAACGTTTTGGTTTTGAAAGTGCGGACGCCTGCGCAAAAGAGTCACCAATTTCTCATTGCCATGGAGAAATCGATTGGCGACACGAAAGCGGACGCGCCGTTCCTTAGTTTCCAGAACGCGCAGCGGGAAACCGGGGAGGTGCTGGTGGAAGGCGCGGGAACGATTGATTTGAGCTCCACGGAGGCAGGAGGGTTGAAGCGTATGGATTTCAAGGAGACGAATCCCTACTTGCGTTCGCTCGCGCGGTTTCCGCTGCAGGCGGCGTTTCGTTACCACAAGCAGCCGAATGAACAGCCCAGCCTGGCGCTCGCGTGGACGCGGTTTCCGGACAGCAGCGTACTGGCGGCAGTGGTGGAACGCGCCGTCGTCACGACACTGGTGACGAATGAGGGGCGTTCGCTCACGGAAGTGAAGCTCACGGTGAAGAATCAGGCGCAGCCGTTTCTGAAAGTGGCGCTGCCCGCCGGCGCAAGCATCCTCTCGGCGGAAGTGGCCGGGGAAAAAGTGAAGCCGGTGGAAGGAGCGGACGGCAACCGCGTGCCATTGCTACGTGCGGGCTTCCGGGCAAGCGACGCCTACAACGTCTCATTTGTGTTCATGCACGCGGGCGCGCCATTCGCCAAGAAAGGAGGCTCGGACATTTCGCTGCCGAAGATGGACGTGCCCATCGATCTATTGCAATGGGAAGTGTTCCTGCCCGCGCAATACAAAGTGAAGGACTTTGGCGGGGACGCCATTGCCGCAAACTTGCTTCCGCCCCCTTCGGAGGATGTCTCGGGCTCAGAAAACTACGACGGGGATCTTGGAAGAGCGATTTCGGTGAGCGACGCGGAAATGACCCTGCTGCCCGGGCAATTAGGAGGCCTTGTGGTGGACTCAACGGGAGCGATCGTGCCCGGCGCGAAAGTCACGGTAAGGCAGACGGAAACGGGAGCGATGCGCGACGTGATGACGGATAATTCGGGCCGCTGGATTGCATCCAACATGCCTTCAGGCGATATCGAAGTCAGAGTTTCGAAGTCGGGTTTTCAAAGCAACGTGCGGAGGTTTTCCTACGATGGAAGCAGGCCCACGCCTTTTGGGACGGCCTTGAACGTGGGAAGTCTCGCGCAAACTGTGACTATAGAAGTCAGCAGCGGAGCGCCAAGCGTCAGCGAATATCAGCGCGTCGAGCGTGACGCCAAAAAGCAAGCCGCCGAGCAGCTTGCCGCGTCCGCCAATGTGTATAGCTTGCAGCAGCGCGTTTCCGGTGTGCTGCCGGTACGCGTGGATGTTCCTCGAGCAGGGAACTCGTACCACTTCGTCAGGCCCTTAGTCCTCGATGAAGAAACTCGGGTAACGTTCACATACAAGTTGAAATAGATTACGGTGTTAGTTGCCGGACCACGGAGGCACGACGCCGGTCATGCGCGCGTAGGCAACGAGTTGGCCCATGTGTTCGTTGGCATGCACGATGATGCGCAGGTACATGCCGTCAATAGTGGCGTCGCGATCCATGATGTGAACCTTGCGCTCGAGGTCCTTCGGCGTGACGGCCAAGTGCGCTTGCTTGACGGCTTCGAGCGAACGCTTGAGCCAACTAATCACCTCGGCTTTCGACCTGACGGACTTATCCATTCCCTCTTTCAGGTCGGCGGGCATTTTAGGTCCAGTAACGGGCGCAGGACGCCAGGCAAACTTTTCTTCGGGCGTGGCTTCGGCGAGCGCGATCAATTGGCTCGAAACGTGGCGCCACTCTCCGTCGTAGCCCTGCCAGAGTCCTTCGGGAGCTGATTGCGTGTGTAACGGGCGCACGCTCAATACGAACAAAAGCAATACGAAAAGGGCTTTTCTCATGTCTCTTCTCCAGACCCGTGGCTGAGACCGGGAAAAGCGGCATTTTATTCCTTTTGTGGTGTCAAGGAAGCAGTTTCGCGGACGATACGGACGATACTTGCTAAGTGCCCAGGAGGTTGGGCTGCAGCCGCAAATAGCCTTGTTCAGTTGCCCAAAGTGTGTGCGGAATGGCGGCAAGATCGTCGACGAGCGGAATGGCGTTCCCATCCTTCGTAAGATCGATCGTCCGCAGGTAAAACTTGCAGGTGTCGCAAGCCTCCACCCGCACGTGCGGAGAATCCTCGGCGATATAGACCGGCAATTTGTCTTCGGTTTCTTCGCCACAGGACGGGCAAAGGATGCGCCGGAACTCCCACTCTTGCAGGCAGAACGAACACTGCAGGAAACGCTTGCCGCCGTCGCCCTCAGGCCGCAGCACGCCGAGAAGTGGTCGCGATCCGCACAGCGGACACAGCCTCGGGGTTGTCACCTGCGGCGCGCGCGGCAGCGATCCGGCGCGAAACTCCACGTACGGTTGCAGGAACGCTCTGGGAAGGAATTGCGCGAACGCGCCAACCTGCTGCTCGTAAATCCCCGCATGCTGCCAGTAGGCCTCTAGGCTCGCAATCCAGGAATCGGAGCCCAGCAGCGCCATTTGCCGCGCCGACTCGGCAAGGGCAGGAGGAGCGTGATTCTCGATGACGGAGAGATAGCCGCGAAAGTGAGGAAGAACCACTGCGAAGTCGATGTCTGCGCGCAGTTCGCTTGACACGTCGCTGCTCGGCTTCACCTGATGCGCCGCGGCGATATTGGCATGAAGAAGCTTCTGAAACGAGACAACATGTACGTAAAACTGGAGAAACTCCGTGGCCGAAGAATGCGGCGAACTCAAGCTCTCGGCACGTCGGATCCGCGCGCCGTATTCGGCTGCGCCGGTTTTTTCCGGCATCACTTGCGCGGCGAGGAAGACTCGCCCACGATCTCTTTATACCAAGTCGGGTGGTAGCGCTTGGCGAAGGCGATCGAAACGTCGCCGCGGATGACAGAGCCAAAGGCGCCGCGCTCTGCAAAAATTCCCATGTACAGATGAATCATGAAGAGGCCGATCGTGAACAGCGCTGCTGACGCATGGACAAGTACGGCGATGCGCATGGCAAGGAGAGAATGCCACGCAAAGTACTGCGGAGCCCACAGGAAGACGCCGCTCAGGAGTAACAGCAGGCTACACCAGAAAAATCCCCAAAAGAGGAATTTCTGTCCCGCGTTGTATCGTCCTGCGGGCGGCATTTTTTCATCTTGATTCGTGCTGTAGTATTTCAGGGCTTTCCACCACCTACGGTCGTCGTCGGTGTGCTTCATCTGTGGCGCCCACATCACGTACATGTACCACACGGCCCCGACAAAAATGAGTCCGGCCCAGGAGTGCAGCGTCCTCGATACCTGCGCGCCTCCGAGAGCTGCTGCCAGCCAGAAGAGCCAGGGCGACCAGAACGCGAGTCCGGTACCCAGCAAATACACGTACGACACGCCGGCAATCCAATGGACGAGCCGCTCGCGCAGGGTGTAGCGGAGGACGTGCCCGTGAGGGATGATTTGTTGAGGATGGCTCACGTTCTTCCTCCTCCCGGCTTGATGGCCAAGTCTTCTTCTTCGCGTGCCTTCGGCCCATAACGCAAATAGTGCACGAACAATCCGACCAATCCACCGATCATGGCCACGTTGCCGAGCCATTTCAGCGGACCTTTCCACAGTTTCACGCTCCAGGGAACGTGCGGATTTTTCGGCAGACCGCCGTAAATCTCAGGATTGGAAGCGTCATGCAAAACGTAAATCACGCCCGTGCCGCCCACTCCAGGAGGATCGTAAACCCCCGCATTCGGGAAATTCGAATGGTCACGGAGTTGCTTCGCGCGACTTTCCGCTAATTCCTTCATGTCGTCCTTGGTGCCAAAGTGCAGGCAGCCGGTCGGACACGACTTGATGCAGGCTGGCTCGAGTCCTTCGCTCACGCGGTCGGTGCACAGGGTGCACTTGAACACGCGGTGCGTCTTCGGATTCATCTTCGGAATATCGAACGGGCAGCCGGTGATGCAGTAGCCGCAGCCAATGCAATTGGCTTGCTGGAAATCGACAATGCCGTTGGTGTACTGCACGATGGCGCCATCGGCGGGACACGCGGCCAGGCAGCCCGGCTCCGCGCAGTGCATGCACTGGTTCTTGCGCATCAGCCACAGCAGCGAGCCATCTTCGCGCTCGTGCTCGTTGAAGAGGATCAGGTTCCAGTAATTCCAGCGTGTCTCCGGCATGGTCTGGTACGTGTTGTCGAAAACGGTTTCGCTGAAAGGCAGGTCGTTCCATTCCACACAGGCCACCTCGCAGGCCTTGCAGCCGATACAAGTGGTGGTGTCAATGAATTTGCAAACGGTATATTCACGCTGGGTGTCTTGCCCCGGTATGCTTCCGGCATGTCCTGAGATCTTTTGAACGCGTAGTGTGGCTTGGCTCATGGCTCAGCTCCTACGCTTTTCTCGACTTTCACGAGGAAGCCTTTGAACTCCGGCGTCCACGCGTTCGGGTCGATAACGGTCGGCGACAGCAGATTTGCCATGGTCTTTGCGGTCTTACCTTCGTCTTCGGTAATTCCGCGATAGCCCCAGTGGAAGGGAACGCCGATCTGGTAGGTCTTTTTTCCGTCGATCATCATCGACTTGATGCGTCTGGTGACCATGGCTTTCGCGACATAGTCGCCCCTCGCACTGGTCACTTTGACCTTTTCGCCGCCGCGCAGGCCCATTTCGTTTGCAAGCTCCGCAGGAATCTCCACGAACGGTTCCGGGACGAGCTGCACGTTCATCGGATTGTTCTTGGTCCAATAGTGGTAATGCTCAGTCAAGCGATAAGTAGTGCAGACGATGTTGTAATCCTTGGGCGTGCCATACTTGTCAGCATCGGTCTTGAATTTTTTCACGATGGGATTGTTGGACTGCTGCGGGTGCAGTGGATTCTCGACCGGACTCTCGATCGGCTCGTAATGTTCCGGGAACGGGCCGTCGGCTACCGTCCCAATGGGCACGAACAAACGTCCCACGCCCTCCGGATTCATGATGAACGGCCCCATGTGGTCTTTGGGCTTCGAGTCCGCCTTGAAGTCGGGTACATCGTTGCCGACCCATTTCTGTGTCGCTTCGTTCCACCAAACCTGCTTCCGCGCAGGATCCCAGGGCTTTCCGTCGAGGTCGCACGACGCGCGGTTGTACAGCACACGGCGGTTAGCCGGCCAGGAAAACGCCCAATTTGGATAGATGCCGAGGCCGGAGGGATCTTCCGTGCCACGGCGGGCCATCATGTTGCCGGCTTCGGTGAAGGAGCCTGAATACAGCCAGTTCCCGCAGGCCGTGGTGCCGTCATCTTTCAGCCAGGCATAACCGGGAAGCTGCTGTCCCGCTTTGACCTGCTGCTTGGTAACAGGATCTTCCAAGTCCGCCAGCGCTTTGCCGTTGATTTCCTTTGCCACTTCGGCGAGCGCGGGATTCTGCGGATTCGTGTAGCTCCAGGTGGCGTGCAGAATCGCGTCGGAGAACTTCCCGCCTTCCTTCTGGTACAGTTCACGAACTCTCAGGAAGATGCGCGCGAGGACTTCTTGATCCGGTTTTGCGTCTCCCGGAGGAGGCAGAGCGGCGTTCTTCCACTGCAGCCAGCGCGCGGAGTTGACGAACGCCCCGTCCTTTTCTGCGAATCCAGCGCAAGGCAGCCGGTACACCGTGGTCTGGATTTTCTTCATTTCGTCTTGCGTAATTCCGGGAGACTTCCAGAATTCGCTCGTCTCGTCCGGGTAGATTTCTCCAACCACCAGCCAATCAGCTTTCTTCAAGGCTTCGATGTTTTTGTTCGAATCGGGACCGATGGCCACGCCGTTCATGCCAAAAGCGAACAGACCCTTGACGTTGCCGCGGTACATGTCATCCCAGATGTAGGTCCAGGAATAGTTGCGGTCGACCTTGGGCAAGTAATGGAAGGCCCAGTCGTTTTGTTTCGTGGCGGTGTCGCCGTACATGGCTTTCATAAAGCTGACGGCGAATTTCGGTGTGTTGGACCAATAGTTCCACGAATCCCAGATATGCGGTTTTGACGATTTCGGAGTGATGCGCTCCAAATAAGTTTTGAAATCAGTGTCAGCAGGCACGGGAACTTTAAGATAGCCGGGCAGGATTTCGAAGATTCCCGCCATGTCGGTGGCGCCCTGAATATTCGAATGGCCACGCAGGGCGTTCACGCCGCCTCCGGAGCGACCGACGTTGCCAAGCAAGAGTTGCAGCATCGCGGCGGTTCGAATGGTCTGGGTACCCGCCGTATGCTGCGTCCAGCCTACGGCGTAGATAATTGTGGCGACTTTCTTCATGTCGCCGTCTTTGCGCACGGAAGTGAAAAGGTCCGCGACTTTCTCAAACTGGGCTTTTGGAATTCCCGTGATGCGCTCGACCATCTCCGGCGTATAACGCGAATATTGCTTGCGCAGCAGTTGAAAGACGCAGTTGGGATGTTGCAGAGTCAGGTCGTAGGCCACGTTCTCCGGGAGATGCGGTGGCGGCGTAGGTTTGCCGGCGGCCGCTGCTTTGTTTTCTTTAGGCGGTGGGTCCCCTTTGGCCCTTGCGGGTTTGCCGCTCAGGTCGCCGCCTTCCTGGTAGTTCCAAGAGGTATTATCGTAGGTTTGTGTCTCGGCATCGAAGCCGGAATAGAGCCCGTCCTCAGGCAGCTTGAATCCTTCCTTGATGACAAATGCAGCGTTGGTGTAGTTGAGCAGGTAGTCTTTGGCGATGCGATGGTTTTCGATGGCGTAGTGAATGAGGCCGCCGAGGAACGCAATATCCGAACCTGCGCGAATCTGGCAGAACAAGTCGGCAACCGAGGCCGTGCGCGTGAAACGCGGGTCTACCACGATCAGTTTGGCGTTGCGTGTGCGTTTTGCCTCGACGGGCCACTTGAAGCCGCAGGGATGGTTCTCCGCAGGATTCCCACCCATGATCAACATCATGTCAGTGTTCTTGATGTCGATCCATCCATTGGTCATAGCGCCCCGGCCGAACGTTGGTCCCAAACTTGAGACCGTGGGGCCGTGTCAAACCCTGGCCTGGTTTTCTAAGTGCACCACCCCCAGGGAGCGCATGGTTTTGACGACCAGGTAGTTGAACTCGTTGGTGTCGGTGCACCCGCCGCTCCAAGCAATGGATTCAAGGCGATTCACAGTGTGACCGGCAGCGTCCTTCTCAATAAACGTGTCATCCCGCGTTTTTTTGACTTTCTGTGCGATCTCGCTGATGGCATCGTCCCAGGAAATATCTTCCCACTCGGTTCCGCCGGGGCGCCGTACCTGAGGCTTCAGCAGACGCCTTTCGTTGAGAATGTCCTGTTCGAGCGAGGCTCCCTTGGGGCAGAGCGTGCCGCGATTGATGGGGTGGTCCGGATCGCCCTCGACGTGCACGACCTGCGGAGTAACATTCTTGGCGCGGTCGCCGATGGTGTAGATGATGACGCCACAACTCACCGAGCAATACGGACAGGTCGAGCGCGTCTCGTTGGCGCGCGCAATCTTTAGCGTGCGCAACTGCGCGTAAGCGGGCTTCAAATCAAAGCCAAACAGTGTAGCTGCAGCTCCGCCAATGGTCGTAAGCTTGAGAAAATCACGGCGGGTAGGGCTCATCTCAGACCCCCATCCGCGAGGTGTGGAAGTAGGGTAGGGAAGACCCCGCGGAACCCTCTTCATAGAACACGGGCGTCTCAACTGTCAAGCATTCATTTTTTGTCGCGCAGGCGCAACTCTCAGGAGGAAGTTTGGCGATACTTGCGTCGTCTCAGAACCTGCAAGGATGCGTCGGCGGTCGGGAGGGTGGCACATTGACCCTCAGGGTGCCCCCTCCCTCCGCGCCGGCAGGTTAGAACAGGCTAGAAGAAGTCCGCCATGGGCACGCGTGAAGCGGCTCCGCCCAGGCCGGAGAAGTTCGTCAGTCCAAGCGCCTCACCGATGGTGCGCAGGATGCTGGCGTGATCGTAGGTATTGTTGTAGTTAGCGGGGTCGCCGCCCGTGGACTTGTAGGCCAGCCTGCCGACCGGACTGATCATCACGGTTTCGACTTGACCGCCGCAGCCTTGCCCAACCGTCGTGGTAGAGCAGTTGGGGCTGCCCGACTTGTCGTTCTCATCCCAAGTGATGATCAGCAAGCCATCGCCTCCCGGTTGAAAATAGCTGCTGGCCAGGAGCGGGCCGATTTCGGTCTTTAGCCAGTTGTCGAACGTGCCGACCGAGCAGTCGTGCGCGTCATCGCAGCCGTTCGGCGACAGCCAGGAAAGGTTCGGCAGCGCCTTGTTGGCCAGGTCCGTAGCGAATTGGCTGAAGCAAACAAAATTGGCCTTTTCGGTGTTGATGTTCGTAAAGTATTGCAGCGGGTCGTGGCGTACAATGTAGTTCCCGCTGTGCACGGCGCTGCAGCCCATACCCGTCTCCACGTAGTCTTTCCAGGTCTTGCCGGCCTTCTGCACCTCGAAGGCAATGTTGTCGCCGGAGAGGGGCATACTGGAGGGCGTGGCGCTGTCGTTGTTGGTAAAGATTTGTCCCGCCGTCATGACCTCATTCGGCCCAATACTTGGTGGACAGCCCGTACTGATTCGCAAGCGAGGTCAAGTACGGCATATTGCTGCTGTTATAGGTGCTGCTATAGGCGCTGTTTTCTCCGATAACGATGAAGACGTGCCCGAACTTCGCCATCGTGCCCGCCGCGTTCACCGTAAGCGTGGCGGCATTGCTGGTTACGTTCCCCGCGACGTTGCTGACCACCACTCGGAACTGTGCGCCATTGTCCGCGGAGGTGGTCGCGGGCGTAGTGTAGCTGGCCGAAGTCGCTCCGCTGATGGCCGTGCTGTTCTTCTGCCATTGATAGCTCAACGGCGCGGCGCCGGCAGCCACTACTTTGAATGTGGCCGTCTGTCCCACCGTCACTGTTTGGTTGGCCGGCTGCGTAGTGATCGATGGCGCGACTGCTGCCGCATTCACGGTGAGCGTGGCTGCATTGCTGGTTACGCTTCCCGCGGAGTCGCTGACCACTACGACGAACTTAGCGCCGTTATCCGAAGAAGTAGTCGCAGGGGTAGTGTAGCTGGCCGAAGTCGCTCCGCTGATGGCCGTGCTGTTCTTCTGCC
>QHYJ01000189.1:0-2505 GCA_003223255.1 Acidobacteriota bacterium
GTTGTTTGATGTCACTTTCATTCCAGACTGCATGACAGTATCGGATTTGGAGAATGCATACCGCGAACTCGCTGGCGCAGTCTACTCGACGGCCGAGAACAAGAGGAGGTCGAGTATTCGAAAAACAGTCTGGGCCAAATCGCGAATAGCGCGCAAGCTGCGGTGTTCGCAATCCCAGGAACGTTCATGACGATAAGAACTCTTTTTGGCTACCTGATCGGACGCGAGAGTGCGATTCGGGAAATCGCTAGCAATCGCCATTCGCTCCTGGTCGGCTTTCTTTTTTGTCTCTCGGCAGCTCTCGCTCGTCATTATGACGGGAAATACCTCTTGCGTGAACCCTGGTTCCTTCTTGCACCAGCAGCAGCGTCGCTTCTTACTTCGTCGATCCTGTTTTTCTTCCTCTATTTAGCAACAAGCATTAAAGCACGCAAAGTCCTCCCTGATTTTGCATCCTGCTACTTGAGTTTTCTGCGGCTCTACTGGATGACTGCTCCGCTGGCATGGCTGTACGGGATTCCCTATGAAAGATTTCTGAGTGAAGTGGATGCAGCCCAGGCAAATGTCTGGACGTTGGAATTAGTTTCGGTTTGGCGCGTTCTCTTAATCAGCCGGGCCGTGGCAATATTGACGCCGAGTTCATTATTTTCGGCGTTCACTAAGATTGCTGTTCCCGCGATTGGAATCGTTTTTGTGGCTCTGTCTTACGCTCGAATGCCGCTCATAGACTGGATGGGTGGGGTTCGCGTTCCTCCAAGCGTTCAACCAGTCGCTAATGCTTATATGCTTGTGATCTTCTACGGTTTTTTCGCCATCATAATCGGCGGACTTGTGTGGCTGGGTTTGCTCTTTGTGGCTAGTCCCGAATCAACCTTTGAGGGCTTTCGCGTCCGACAAGCAGGCAACGTCGGTAAAGCGCTGCCGATTCTCGCATCGATCGTAATCTTGGGATTCACAGCGGCGCTTCCAGTCACCCAGCGAGAACAAAAGCTGCGCTACGACGTGGAGAGAGACCTGAAGAACAACCAGATTAAAGCTGGGCTTGACGTTTTGGCTTCGCACAGGCGAAACGAGTTTCCGCCACAGTGGTCACCACCTCCGTGGCCCGAGTATGGCGAAGGCGATAAGAACCCGAGTCTCACAGAGATTGTTAAAGCGTTAGAAACTCGAAACGACGTACCCGAATGGGTACACTCGGCCTACCAAGAGAAGTTAAGTCGATATCACCAGTATCACCCATCCTATAAGCCATAAGGAACAGACTGAATGTGAGCGTATTCGCTATATTTACCTGAATCGCGGCATACCCTTGACGAGGAATGGGAAGTAGAGTTTACAGATGAATTCGGGGCGTGGTGGGAAGGTTTGAGCGAAGCCGAACACGTGGACGTAAGGGCTGAGGTAAACCTGCTTCGCCGCTTCGGGCCGACGCTCGGCAGGCCGCATGTGGACTCGGTAGCGTCATCGAAGCACGCCAACATGAAGGAACTGCGTGTTCAGCACCGAGGACGACCCTACCGTGTGCTGTTTGCCTTCGACCCGCGGCGCACTGCAGTTCTGCTGATCGGTGGGAACAAAACGGGCAAGGGCCGGTGGTACAAGGAGTTTCTGCCGATAGCGGATAGGCTGTACGACGAACATCTGGAAACGCTCCGAAGGGAGGGATTGCTCAATGGCTAAGAATTTCCGAGAACTGGAAGCAAAGATGTCACCGGGGGCCCGTGCGCGCTCAGAGGCAAAAACTCAGAAGATGATCGAGGAAATGGCTCTAAACGAGCTTCGTCAGGCAATGGGGATAACCCAAGAACGATTGGCTAAGGCGTTGCGCATCAATCAAGCCGGCGTGTCCAAGATCGAAAGCCGCTCCGACATCTTCGTGAGCACGTTGCGCAAAGCTATCGAGGCAATGGGCGGTAAGCTGGAGATTCGCGCGAAGTTTCCGGCTGGCGAAGTGAGGATTAGGCAGTTTGGAGGACTTGCCAGACGACAGCGCTCACGATCTCGGCGTAGCGACCCGGGCCGACGCACGAAGGCTGCTGCATAGGGAGAGCGGTGAGCGGGTAGAGTGGGCTGAAATCGGGCACAGTTGCAGGTTGCAGGCAGCATTGAGCGACTCCTGAAATTCAAGCTCAGACCCAAAGACCGCGCGTGACCATTCGAGACGATTCGCCACGGGCGGAAGCGGATCGTCTTTCCTCATTGTTATTTGCTGTGAGTCAACACCTGTTCCAGAGTGGCTTGGTTTCGAGTCGCCACCTCTTCTCCGGCTAGGCGAAGAATCTTTGCGTATCTTGCCTTCGCGCGTATACGACACGCTGAATCGGCTGCAAACGCTGACGCCACCAGCGGCGTTCAGCGGGGCCGGAAATTTCGGGTTCAGCTACGACGCACTCTCACGCCGTACGCAGATGACTCGCCCGAACAATCTGGCCACGAATTACGGCTACGACAATCTTTCGCGCCTGCTCAGCGTGCTGCACCAGAGCGGCTCGACCACTTTGGATG
>QHYJ01000189.1:2687-3296 GCA_003223255.1 Acidobacteriota bacterium
TCATGCCAAGGCTCAGCAGCAACAGACAGAACAGGCGGGTTTCTGTGAGTCCAGGACTCCGCAAGCGCTTCATTCGCCCAAGTGCGAATTGGCGTTTGTCGTTCAGGACCTCCACCGGACCGATAACGTGAAAATTCCGCATGAACCCGTTTATCACACTTACAGCCGATGGGAACTCGACGGTCGTGCGTACATTTTTGCCTACAGAGACATCGACCAGCGTCCGGATGACACGATGGCGGATATCTACCTAGCTGCGAGTGGCGGCTACAAGCGGATTGGAAGCATTGAAATCACAGGCATGGTTACGGGAGTGTCTACAGCTAACCTGACTGGAGGCAACGTTCCGGACATTCTCTTCCAATATGAAGGCGGGGAACTTCACTATTTAACCATAGTGCGCCTGTCCGGGGGCAGAGTGCAGCAAGTGTTTCGATATGGGGCGTCAGCAATCGACGTTCTTTCACAACCCAAGCCAGTAATCGAGGCTACGTCGAAAGTGGCTAACCTAGTCGAGCAGTTTGCTTGGGACCCTCACGCCGCAAAATTTCGCAAGATCGAGCAGCACCCATTCCGTACCAGCCAGTAAGTTCGAGGCAGTCCGGTTGG